>JBBIHI010000026.1:0-18236 GCA_037447095.1 Thiotrichaceae bacterium | reverse complement strand
GGCAGGCAGCGAACCAGACGCCATGCCGCTGCAAAACATGCAGGAATTGCGTACTTATTCCGGTACAGAAGACCTGTTCGCCGAGCTGATGCAACGTTACGCCAGCCATTCCGGGATTTCCGGCGTACAACCGAAAGTGCTGGTGCGGGATGCAGAAACCGTTGCCGCTTCTGCACAACTGGAGCAGCTCAGTTACCGCGATGCCACCCACATCGTCAAGGCATGGAACCCGGAACGTTTTCCGCAACTCGCCGCCAACGAATATTTCTGTATGCAGGCCGCCCGCAAGGCCGGTCTGGAAACACCTGATGTGGAACTGGCTGCGCAAGGCCGTTTGCTGATCGTCAAACGTTTCGACCTCGACGGCAAGGGCGGTTATCGCGGTTTTGAGGACTTTTGCGTACTCAATGGCCTGGCCACTGATGACAAATACGTTGGCAGTTATCAGGACATTACCGTGCGCATCCGCCAGTTTGTGTCGCCGCACCGGGTACATGAAGCGCTGGAACAATTCTTCCTGTCACTGGCGCTGACCTGCACCGTGCGCAACGGTGACGCGCACCTGAAAAATTTCGGCGTACTCTACGACGACCCGGAAGGCGAAGTGCGTTTCGCCCCGGCCTTTGACATCGTTTCCACCACACCTTATATACCCAACGATACGCTGGCCTTGCTGTTTGGCGGCAGTAAAAGCTTCCCGGAACGCAAAGCCCTGTTGCTATTTGCCCGCCAGTTCTGCAACATCAACGAACGTCGGGCCAGTCGCCTGCTGGAGTGGGTAGCGCACGGGCTGGAAGCAACACTGCCGGAATTACAGGCATATCAGGACGCAAACCCCGAATTCAGCCAGGTGGGCGTGCACATGCAACAGATATGGCGCGAGGGGATTGCCAGTCTCATGGGCAAGGATTCTTGAGTGAGGAACACAATGAAACGATGGAAACGACCCGTTGGGATACTCGGCTGCGCCCTGTTGCTGGCTGCCCTGTCCGCTTGTGATAACCATCAACAGACACCCAACCCGGTTAATGTTGTCGAAACCCATATCACTGCCATCCCCACCGACCACGACAATGCCCTGCAAACCCGTTACGGCAAGGTGGCAACTGCCCGTAGCGCCCCCGACATGCCCAATGACTCCCTGACGCTGGATGGCAAGGAACTGTTCCGCGACGAGGGCTTTTTCGTATCCATCCAGTACTACATCCAGCAGGATCAGCGCGATCTGGTGCTGTTTGGTGTCAACTGTGGCGGCAGCAGTTGCCCGGAAAGCCATTACCAACTCCTTATCCTGGATGGGCAAAACCAACCGCAACTGGTCTCAAACGAAGATTTTTACGCCCTGCCCGGTGATGTCAGCATTAACACCAGCGGCCTGAACATCCTGTTCGACCTTGGCTTTGATTCAGGCAAACGCAAACATGCCGTATTCGATGGCGACAAACTGACTGTTACCCTGGAAACCGTCCCGAAAGAATACCTCGGCGATGAAAAATGCCAGTGGCTGCACACCGACGCCCTCAGTGCCTGCACCGAATACCGGGATGTAGACCCCAAATGCGCGGAACCCCAATCCGAATTTGCCGATTACCTGACGCGCGGTATCGAGGGCATGGCCGATTTTCCCGGCTTTGACGCAGAAGCCTTCGACCGCCAGTGCACCAATGCCTGTATCACCGGCAAACCAGCACCATTTGAGGCTTTCGCGCGGGAAGTGTGTAGCAAGAAATGATTCAGACGTGGCGCAATTGCCGCCGGTTGCCGCTCAGGTTGCGATCCGGTGTGGTGTTGCGCTGGTAATCCACCAGAAACGGTACTGCACCTTTCTGCCCGGTGCGCGAATAATCTTCCAGCAATGCAGTTTCCAGTTCCATCCGGTTGATGTGCAAGGCTGACTGCCCGCCTTCATGTACCAGCACGAACAGGCGCGGCAGGGCAATCTTGTGGGTCTGTTGTGCCTGCGCATAAAGCCATTCCGAGAGTTTCCAGAAACGCGCAAACGGCTCCTCCCCCAGCAATAGCGGCAACGTACATTCGAAACGCCCCGAGTTGCCGATCATGTCCCAGTAACGGGCAAAACGCCCCATTTGCTGGGTAGTCTGGAAATCAGCCAGGCTGGTACGCAGGATGTTGTACGGTGGCTGCGGGTTATACACCATTTCAAACACCTCGGTATGCCGGGCAATGGGCGCACCACGCAGGCGCTTGAGAATCCCGAGCTGGATTTCATGCGGCTTCAGGGCAATCAGCCGGTCGAAACCTTCCCCGAAGCTCTGCAAATCTTCCCCCGGCAGCCCGAAAATCAGGTCGGTGTGCAAATGCGCATGGGAATGTCCGCTCAACCAGCGGATATTTTCCGCCGATTTGGCATTGTCCTGCTTACGGCTGATCAGGCTTTGCACCTGTGGGTTAAAGGTCTGGATGCCGATCTCGAACTGCAAGGAACCGGGCGGGAAACGGGCGATGCGTTCCTTGAGCGCTTCCGGCAAATGGTCAGGGATCAGCTCGAAGTGCAGGAAAGTTTCCGCATCCAGCCGTTCCAGAAAGAAGTCCAGGATGGCGATGGTGGTCTGGATTTTGAGGTTGAAGGTGCGGTCAACAAACCGGAACTGGCGCAGGCCGCGTTGCCACAAGCCATCCATTTCCGCCAGAAAACGCTGTAATTCAAACGGGTAAGCGGTCTTATCGAGCGCCGACAGGCAGAATTCACACTTGAACGGGCAGCCGCGCGAAGCTTCCACGTAAATGGCGCGGGTGCGTAAATCCTCATCCGTATAGTGCTGGTAAGGCAATGCCAGTTGCGCCAGCGGAACCTGTTCCCCCGAAATGATGCGCGAGGATGGCCGTTGCCCGTTCAACAACTGTGCGCATAACTGCCGGAAGCTGGTTTCCCCCGCGCCCGTGATCACATAGTCTGCCAAGGTGGTGACTTTTTGCCCTTCGCATTCATAACTGACCTCCGGGCCGCCGAGCACGACGATGGTTTCCGGTGCTATGGCTTTCAGTAACCCTAGCAATTCTGTGGTTTCTGTCACATTCCAGATGTAGACACCCAAACCAATTATCTGCGGGTTCGAGGCGAGCAATTGTTCCGCAATATCCAGCGGGCGCATGGCGATGGTGAACTCCTGAATCACAGCCCGCTGCTGGTACTCACCAAGGTTGGCATACAGGTAGCGCAAACCCAGCGAAGTGTGCGTATAGCGTGCGTTCAGGGTGCTAAGAATAATATCTGGCATCAATCTAATCACTGTAAGCAGAACATTACTAATATGACATAGATCATTGATTAGATAAAAACTTTTCCAATTATTAATTTATCAGGAAATAACAATGAAAATAAAATATCACCGAAAAAATGACACTTCCCAAAAGATGGACTAAACTCCGCACGTCGTATGTCGTTGTTTGCTTACATTAATTTTATACCCCATTAAATATGTGAGCGAACGGTTGCACTCGGGAAACGAAAGGATGCGTGTTTCCGTTTGGCAGGATTAGCCAACCCGCAGGAAGACCCACACATGAAAGGAAAAATTAGTCACCCAAACAAGGCTTCCGCCGCTACCGCCGGTCGGAGTTTTAACCAAAAGCTTCCATTAGCATATAATCATATGTTAATGTTCAGCCCTATCCTTCAATCACATCTTTGAATCTTCATACTATCTTCTTCATTTAAATCCATTCAATCAATTACTTAGGTAAAAAGTCATGTTTACTGTAACTCGTTTTCTGGTCGTGGTTGCGCTCGCCACTGGTTTGGTGGGGACAGCTTCCGCTGGAAAAGAGCGGTCAAACGCTATTACTGTTACCGCTACCGCTTACAACTCAACTCCATCGCAAACGGATGGTACACCTGACGTCGCCGCATGGGGCGACAGACTGCTCCCTGGCCTCAAAGCCATTGCTGTTTCCAGGGATCTGATGGCCCAGTATGGCTTGAGCCGTGGCTCCAAAGTCCAGATCAAGGGTCTCGAAGGCGAATACGTTGTGCTCGACAAAATGCACTCCCGCTGGCGCAAAAAGATCGACATCTACATGGGTAAAGATCGCAAAGCCGCCAAACGCTGGGGCCGTCGCAACGTCACCATCCATTGGTAAGATGATGGATTGGGTTGAAGGATGTTTCTCAAGCCCGCTTTATGCGGGCTTTTTTATTGCCCGCCATCAGCATATGATGCGCCCATGCAAACCATTCAGACGGATTACGATGCCATCATCATTGGCGCTGGCGCTGCCGGGCTGATGTGTGCTGCCGAAGCGGGCAAACGCGGACGGCGCGTCCTGTTGCTCGACAAGGCTGACAAGGTTGGCAGCAAAATCCTCATTTCCGGTGGTGGACGCTGCAATTTCACCAACCTGCATACCAATCCATCTGCTTACCTGTCACGCAACCCGCACTTCTGCAAATCGGCACTGGCACGTTACACACCGCAGGATTTCCTCAAGCTGATGCGCAAACATGGCCTGAACTGGCATGAAAAGACCCTCGGGCAACTGTTTTGCGACCAGAAAGCCCCGGCCATCGTGAACATGCTGCGGGCGGAATGCCAGGATGCCAGCGTTACCGTACACCTCAATACGGCGGTCATCGCCATAGTGCAAGGTGAGGGTGTATTCCATCTGGAAACCTCCCGAGGGCATTTCACCTGCTACTCGCTGGTCATCGCCACTGGCGGCCCTTCCATCCCGCGCATGGGGTCAACTGACTTTGGCATCCACGTTGCCAAACAGTTTGGGCTGAAAAATCTCCCTTTCGCCCCTGCACTGGTACCCTTTACATTTCATCAGACAGTACTCGATGGCCTGTTTGCCGGTCTGGCGGGTCTGAGTGTGGACGTAACCGCCAGTTGTGGGGAAGGCCATTTCCGCGAACAGATGCTGTTTACCCATCGCGGTTTGAGTGGCCCGGCGATGTTGCAGGTTTCCTCCTACTGGCAAAAAGGCGGTACGCTGGAAATCAACCTGCTGCCGGGGCTGAATGTGGCGGAATGGTTACACTCCATGCAAAAACAACGCCCCAAGGCCGAGCTGAAAACCGTACTGGCGGAAGTATTGCCCAACCGGCTGGCACAACGGCTATGTGAAACCCTGCTGCCCAACCGCCCGATGGGGCAATACGGCGATAAAGCCCTGCAAGCCATTGCCTCGCAATTGCAGGCATGGGAGCTGACACCGGCTGGCACAGAAGGGATGCGCACCGCAGAAGTCAGCCTGGGCGGTGTCGATACCCGTGAGCTTTCCTCCAAAACCATGGAAGCCCGCAAAGTACCGGGGCTTTATTTCATCGGAGAAACGGTCGATGTGACCGGTTGGCTGGGCGGCTACAACTTCCAGTGGGCATGGGCATCCGGCTGGTGCGCCGGACAGTACGCCTGATCATACATTTCATTTATCGCCCCGAATAACCCACTCATCTTGCCCATCAGGCACTTCTTACCACTCGTTTACCTGCCTGCTTAAAGCTGCTCATGCCACTGGCAAAATCTGGCTTGTCTACAAAAATCTTGCCATAAACGGGTAAACAGCCATGAAAACAAAGACTACCCTGCTTGCCGCCCTGGCTCTCTGCGGCTGCATTGCCAACACCGTCGTTACTGCTGACGCCAGCGTACCCGGAGGTGCTGGCAGCAATAACCTGGATCAGGCGCTACGCAAACTGATCAAACAAAACGGCCTGAGCGGCCTGCCTGCGGCCAACCGCACTGTTCCAGACATCCATAGCCCAAAAGCACAACTGGGTATGCGCCTGTTTTTCAACAAGGCATTGGGTGGTGACAAAGATGCGGCCTGCGCAAGTTGCCATCATCCCTTGCTCGGCGGTGGTGATGATTTGTCACAGGCCATTGGGGTGCAAGCGGTCAACCCTGACCTGTTGGGGCCGGGGCGCACCCGCACTGACGGCCAGGTTCTCGTACCGCGTAATTCACCCAGCACGTTTAATACCGCACTGTGGGACAGCTTCATGTTCTGGGACGGACGGGT
The DNA here is from genome assembly GCA_037447095.1 of Thiotrichaceae bacterium. Lineage (GTDB taxonomy): Bacteria > Pseudomonadota > Gammaproteobacteria > Thiotrichales > Thiotrichaceae > Thiothrix. The sequence goes on along the minus strand of JBBIHI010000026.1, from coordinate 12,251 downwards.
GGAAAGCCTGGGGAAAATCCCCGGTGCAAATGGCGCAGGCAGCCCCATCCGTACACCCAGTACCCCGTTGAATGTTGCCGACCCGAATGCTGGCGATAACCTTGTCAGTGCGCAGGCAAAATTTCCGGTGACTTCCGTAGCGGAAATGCGTGGCAATTTCGCCACCGGCAGTGAAAACACCTATGTATGGATGCACCTGGGCGGCAGGCTGGGAAATTTTGCGGAAGGTGCAGGCGAGTTGCCACACCCCGAATACTGGGTCAAACAATTCCGCCAAGTATACGGTACACCTACCAGCAAACCGCAGGATGTGATCACCCAGCACAACCTGTTTGATGCCATCGGTGCTTACGAACGTTCACAACTGTTTGTGGATACACCCTGGAGCCATTACGTCAGGGGCGACCAGTCTGCCATCAATGAAAAAGCCAAACGCGGCGCATTGCTGTTTTACCGCCCTTACAACCAGGGTGGGGGAAACTGTGTGGCCTGCCATTCGGGCGACAAGTTTACCGATGAAAATTTCCACAACCTGGGCGTGCCGCAAATAGGTATCGGTGGGCGCGGTGGTGCAGACAATTCCAACGACTACGGCAGAGGGCATGAAACAGGCAAGCTGGCGGACAGGTTTGCATTCCGCACACCCTCCTTGTTGAATGTACAGGGCACTGCCCCTTACACCCATTCAGGCGCATACCTGAATTTGAAAGACGTGATCCGCCACCATTCCAACCCGTTTGCTGCGGTTTATTTTTACGATGACAGTAAGATCAAAAGGCGGAATCCGGGAATTTCGACGGGCAAGATGCGTAACAATACGCTGGAAGCATTGGTCAGGTTGTATGGCGATATGCTGGGTAATCGTACACCTTTACGCATCACGAACCTGAGTGAGGAAAATGTCGATGATCTGGCCGCTTTCCTGCGCACCCTGACTGACCCGTGCATCAAGAGCGCTGATTGCCTCGCGCCGTGGATACCGCCGCTTGGCGAAGACCCGAATGGCCTGCAACTGGATGCGCAGTTCCGGGTTTCAGCGGATCAGTAAAGTTTCAGCAGCCACCCCGACACGGATGTCAGGGTACTGCCGAAATCATCATCAAACGCAGCCGGTTGGCTTGGGCAGGCCACCGTATTTGGTGATCGGTTTCATCGGGCCGGTCTTCCACAGACCAAACAGCACTTTTTGATCAACACCGATGTATTTGGAAAACTTGCGGATAGGTGGCACAACTGCCTGATCATCGTAATATTCGCGGGCTTTCAGAATCTGATCCCACTTTTCATCGGTCAGCTCAACGCCATCTTCTTCCGCCATTGCATGGCCAATTTCCGGCGTCCAGTCTGCCATGCTCAACAAGTAGCCATCTCCGTCACGGTCAGGTATTTCAATGCTCATCGGTAGTCTCCTTAAATGCCTAGTAATTTAATCAGGTATTACTATGAAATGACAAAACAGCTCCCCTGTCAATAATCCTATCGGTTATGGGGAAATGCGCAACAGATAGCGATAGTACAGACAGACGGAAAATTTTTCCGCTATTATCCGCATCATGAAATACCACGACCTGCGCGACTTTATCCAGCAACTGGAAAAAATGGGCGAGCTGAAACGCATCAGCATCGAAGTCGACCCGTATCTGGAAATGACCGAAATCGCCGACCGCGTGCTGCGGGCTGGCGGCCCTGCGTTGCTGTTTGAAAAGCCAAAAGGGCATGGCGTGCCAGTGCTGGCCAACCTGTTCGGTACGCCGCGCCGAGTGGCCTTGGGGATGGGTGAGGAATCGACCGAAGCCCTGCGCGAAGTCGGCAAGCTGCTGGCCGTACTGAAACAGCCTGACCCACCCAAAGGTTTCAAAGACGCCATGAGCGCCCTGCCGATTTTCCGCAAGGTGCTGGACATGGCTCCCAAGGTGGTCAGCAAGGCGGCCTGTCAGCAGGTGGTGGTGGAAGGTGACAAGGTGGATTTGGGCAAGCTGCCGATCCAGCATTGCTGGCCGGGGGATGCCGCACCGCTGATTACCTGGGGAATCGTCATCACCAAAGGCCCCAACCAGAAGCGGCAGAATCTGGGCATTTACCGCCAGCAGGTGATCGGCAAAAACCGCGTAATCATGCGCTGGCTGTCACATCGTGGCGGGGCGCTGGATTTCCGCGAGTTCCAGCAGGCCAATCCGGGCAAGCCGTTTCCGGTGGCAGTAGCGATTGGCACTGATCCGGCAACGATTCTGGGGGCGGTGACTCCAGTTCCTGACACACTTTCCGAATATGCGTTTGCCGGGCTGTTGCGCGGTTCGCGGACGGAACTGGTGCAAGCGATGGGGGTGGATTTACAGGTTCCGGCTTCGGCGGAGTTTGTGCTGGAAGGGCATATTTACCCGGATGACATGGCTCCCGAAGGGCCATACGGCGACCACACCGGTTACTACAACGAAATCGACAACTTCCCGGTGTTCACCATCGAGCGCATTACCCACCGCAAGGACCCGATTTATCACAGCACTTACACCGGGCGTCCGCCGGATGAACCGGCGATTCTGGGTGTGGCGCTGAACGAGGTATTCGTGCCGATCCTGCAAAAGCAGTTCCCGGAAATCGTCGATTTCTACCTGCCGCCGGAAGGCTGTTCCTACCGCATGGCGGTGGTGAGCATCAAGAAGCAGTATCCGGGGCACGCCAAGCGGGTGATGATGGGGGTGTGGTCGTTCCTGCGCCAGTTCATGTACACCAAGTTCATCATTGTGGTGGATGATGACGTGGATACCCGCAAGTGGGAGGATGTGATCTGGGCGATGACCACGCGCATGGACCCGGCGCGGGACACCACACTGGTGGAACATACGCCGATTGACTACCTGGATTTCGCCTCGCCGGTATCAGGACTGGGGTCAAAGATGGGGCTGGATGCGACCAACAAATGGCCGGGGGAAACCACGCGGGAATGGGGGACGCCGATTGTGATGGATGCGGCGGTCAAGACCCGCGTGGATGAGATGTGGAACAAACTTGGCCTATAGTTCACGTACCCGGCACACAAAATGCCTGTAAATCATCATTACACTGGCTAAGTTTCCCACTAGGCAAGGGCACTGCCTGCGCCTTGATGTCACAGATGACCTTATTCGTTTCATCCGTCTTGCCCTGCTTCTCTCCCAATGCCTTCAGCCCGGCCAGTACATCGCGGGTGTTGCAGTCGAGCTTGTTATCGACACTGAGGACTTTTTGGTAAGCGGCAAGCGCATCGGCATATTTACCTTCCGCTGCATGGCGGCCAGCAACCGCGAGGTAAAACCGCTTGTCCAGGACAACTTTATTGAGCGGGTTGTTTTCCCTGGCCTTTTTGCAGGACTCATCAGACACACCCCCTTCCATGCTTGCCAGGGGCAATGCGTAAGCCCGCGCAATACACAGGCCGTTTTGCGTCCAGTCGAGACCGGGGTTGAGTGACGTGGAGCGTTCCAGGGCAAACACCGCCGCATCAATGTCTTTTTGCTGGGTAAACAGCTCGCCGATATTCGCCCAGGCGAAGGCATTGCGGCAATTGATGTCCAGCGCCCTGCTGTAGCTGTCCAGTGCTTGCTGGTAAAGCTTGCTGTTATAGGCTTGGGTTCCCGCACCATCAGCCGCATTGGAGTCGAGGATTTCACGGCTGGTTGCGGGCGGGCGGGGAATGCCGCTGCTGGTACCCACGCAACTGTCCCACTGGCGGGTAACGGCCTCAAGGTTGGCACTGGCTGGTTTCAGCCGTGCCTGTTTCACGGTAACAGCGGCATTTATTGGTGGCGTTGGGGTAGGTTCCGCCCCGTTATTGGCATCACTCCCAGCATTTTCACCTGCTGCGGCAGGCGGTGCGATAACCGGCGCTGGGGGAGCTGCGGCTAAAACAGCACTTTGGCTGGCCTGCATAACCACGGGCGCGGCACTGGCGACTTTCGGCAATACACAATCCTTACCCTTCTGATATCCTGGGCAGATGAGGGCGGTTTTTGCCAGCGCATTGTTGTAAATCAACTCACGGATACTGGCGATCAGGTCAGTTTCTGCCCCTGGCTTATCACTGGCCTGCGTCTGTTTTTCCTCCAGTTTGTGCAGGATGGAACCCAGCTCCGCATCGCCCAACTGGCTATCCCGCAAGCGCGAACAATATTCAAACCACTCGCTGATACTGCTGTCGGTACGGTGGACATCCACATCCGTCTGCCCGGAACAGTAATAAAACAGGTTGTGGTTGGCCGATGCGGTACTCAACATGGCAATGCTGCTTTCTTCCAGCATGTCATTGATCAGGTCGAAATTCAGCTCGCCTTCGCGCTGTTTGCCGCCACCTCCCGCCTGCGCAGTGGGGTCACAGCCCTTGGCTACCCTGGAACCCACCTGACTACTTGCCACGCGGTTACAATCCAGCGGGCGTGAGGTTTTAAACACTGTCCCGTCCAGCTCAACCTGAAGGAACAGCTCACCGTTATCCTCGTATACCGAGCCGATAATATTGCGCCGCCCAAACATCCGTGAAATGAACTCGACCACATCGCTGATGGAAATTCCTGTTTCCGGCAGCTTGATATTTCCCCCCACCAGGAAACTGTCGTCATACTTGCTGATCATGCTTTGCAGGTTGCTGGAACCCGGCAGGCAACGCTGGCCGTTGTCGTCACCTTCCTTGATGGTGCAATACAGGTGGTTTTCCGCATTCTTCATGGCGTGGCTCAACTGGTTGGCGATGATCCGCCCCCCATCCGGGCTGAGGTCTTGCATTTTCTTGGGCAAGGTGAACGGTTTGACCACCACCAGATTGGAGCTGTGCCAGACTTCCAGCACAATAAAGGTCAGGATCAGGCTGACGGTGAGGACGGCAAACAGCCGCAGCAGCGTCACCAGATAATCAGCAGTCGTCTTGAAAAAGGCAATGGTGCCCCCCAGCTTTTCCGAAGACAGGGACGAAAACGCCCCCCACTGGCGTTTCCAGAAAGACAAAACGGGTGGTGTATCGCTCATTATTATCCGCTCCCTTGGCAAGTATCTTCTGATTATAGGCAAGGCACCCACAAATGCGGAAGGAACACCCCGGATAGCGCACAACCTGTGGCAAAATACCGATATAAACGCAAAGGAGGCTGACATGAACATCAAACTCGACATTGACATGACACCGGAAGAGCTGCGCCGCCTGATGGGTCTCCCTGATGTACAGGAATTCAACCGCGAAATCATGGCGCAAATGCTGAAAAAGTTTCAGGAAGGTGCAGAAGGCTTTGACCCGCTGACGATTTACAACAACAGCAACGAAATGTTCAAGCCGTGGATGAACCTGTTTGCTGGGATGGCAGGCAAGAAGCCTTAAACTTCCGACAACGCCCTTCAGAGACGAAAAAGCCCGGAATGTCCGGGCTTTTTCCTGGTTACGCCGTGGATTAGTCCCACTTCAACGCGCCACCCGTCTGGTACTCGGTGACGCGGGTTTCAAAGAAATTCTTTTCCTTGCGCATATTGGACTGCTCATCCAGCCACGGCAGCGCATTTTGCGCACCGGGGAACGGCTCTTCCAACCCCAACTGGCGGGCGCGGCGGTTGGCAATGAAACGGAACTGCTCGTGATGATCCTGCGCGTTATAGCCAAGGATGGGTTGTGGCAGCAGGAACCTGGCGTAAGCCGCTTCGGCAGCCTCTGCTTCCTCCCACATGTAGCGCACGGCCTGCGGATCGAGTTTGACGTTTTCTTCCTGCATGATCTGGCGCACCACGCGGATACCGAAGGAGCAATGCAGCACTTCGTCGCGCATGATGTACTGGAACTGCTCGGCGGTGCCTTTCATCAACCCCCGGCGTTGCAACGCGAAGATCGGGGTAAAACCGTTATAGAACCAGCAACCCTCGAAAATGGCGGCGAAGAAGGCGTAGGAGAGCACAAAATCGTGCAGGTCATCGGCGTTTTTCAGGTTGATGTCCGGGCGCAGCGCGTCGTACAGGCGGCGGTTGGAAATCTGAATCTTGTTGTTGATTTCCGGCACCACGCGGTAGCGGTTGTAGATTTCCCCCTGATCCAGGCCGATGGTTTCCAGGCAATGCTGGTAAGTCCAGGTGTGCAGCGATTCCTCATACACCTGCCGCGCCTGATAGATTTGCAGTTCCGGCGCGGTCATCTTTTCCATCACCGCCAGACCGATGTTGCGCATGGCGAGGATGTCGGAAGTGGTCAGGTAGGCCAACACATTTTCAAACACATGGACTTCTTCCGGCTTCAGGTTGTGGTGATAGTCATGCACATCCTGCGCCATATTGATGTCGAGTGGCGTCCAGTGGTTCTTGTTGGCGTTGATGAAAAACTCCCACGCCCATGGGTACTTGAACGGCGCGAGCTGGTTGATGTCGCCGCTGCCGTTGATTACGCGCTTGTCTTCAGCGCGAACCGGTTGCTGAGGTTTGAAAGGTTCCTGCGTAAACGGTTTGCGTACACTACGTGACGCTTTAGCCGTTACGGCGGCTTCTGCTTGCCCATCCGTGCTGCCAGAAGCCGCCCCTGTTACCGCCGTTGCAGACGCCGCCGACTCCGCTGGCGATTCAACTTGGGTTTCAGTACTGCGCTCACCTTCATTTACCTCCACAACAGGTTCATCATCAACAAAAAATTCGTCAACCGATTTGAGGTGCGGTTTATAGCCGTTCGCGTGCGGGACGGGTGCGGCCAATGGGTTATCCCAGTTCAGCATCATATTTTAACTCTCCTGTAACATTAACGCCAACCAAACGTTCTATGACCTGAGCTTGGCGGGTGGTAATTGTGCAAACGCTTCACCGGCTCCCACATAACGCGGCAGCCCGAATAAATTGTCCGATTCTGTGTGTGTTGGCTCCGGGAACCTGAAGCCATTCAAGTCTCGTGCCGCAACAAAAAACAAACGCCGCCGACGTTGTGGGGTTCCATAGTCAGCCGCCATTAGTTCCTGGTGGGTAACGCTGTAACCAATATCAGCGAAGGATTGATAAATTTCCTCCACCATATTGGCTGCCTTGACCTGGGCGAGGCCATATACATTTTCCATCACCACCATTTGAGGCTGAAGATAAGCAATGTGGCGGATATAATCCCGATACAAAACTCCAAGCGGGTCGTGGATAGCTTTTTGCTTACCTGCCACACTGAAAGGCTGGCAAGGTGGCCCTCCAATAATCACATCTGGATTTCCTCCAACGACCTGGCGAATCTGCTCTGGCTCAAGCTGCTGGATGTCTGCCCTGTGGAAATGCCACTCAGGGCGATTATTGTGTTTGATGGTTTGTTCTACGGATACCTCAATATCGGTAGCAAAGCAGGTCTTGAATTGGATGTCCGCCGTACTTGCCTGTTCAAACCCCAACCGACCTGCGCCGGCTCCGCTGAAATAGGATACAACCCTGATTTCTCCTGTTTGTCCCAAGCCTGCAAAATAATTGGCAACTTCCTGGGCAATTGCTTTACCCAATTTGACCGGAACAGCATTACCAATTTGCTGGTGAATCTCCCCCTGTGTCCCTATAAAAGCGTAGTCCAGTGGAAAATCCTGCAAAGTGGCCGCTTCTCTTGGCGTCAGATACCGGTCTTCCACAGGATGGACAAACTTGTTAAAGATGTAGGCTGTTACCGTCAGCGCTGGTTTATCATGTTCCAAACGCAACAAGCGCATATTAGGGCCACCCGTTTTTTTGGCTCCCGTGCGCACAAAGCTTTCATGTTGCAAATGGGATGGCAAGTCGCCCATCTTGCCACCGGGTGGAAGATGCTTAATACGTTCCAATACAATACCAGTATACGGACGGGTTTCGTGGTTATGTGCCTGGGTCATGTATCCAGCCCCCTTAACAACGGCTCTTCTAGCGTGATGATATAATCAAAAACATAGCGCAGTTGGGAGCGGGGAATAACCTGTTGCCCTGCAAGCTCCTGAATGTCCTCTTCCATTCCCCACAACATGGGAATTAATGGGATTACATACTCCTGTCCATGCCGATAGGCTGGTAAATTAGAAATGATTGCAGTACGGTATTCAGTCAAGGGGCGATGTCCTGACAGTTTTCTATCTTTGACCATTACGCCCGCTCCCCCATATGGCGAACAGGCCAACACGAGAGCTTCCGGCTCATATTCAGATAACCTTGTTCTGGCTTTCCATACAACAAATCTTGAGCCAATACCTCCAGTTCCTTTTCATCTCCTGAGTAATAACAATCAGCCAAGAAAGCAACCAAATCATCCTTATTGCCTTCATTTTCCAGAATATCGCGGATACCTTTAGTCATCTGGAAATCAGCGGTGTGTTCGGCCTCTACAAAAATAGTGTTAGCGATATTCAATCTGGCAGTACGACTAGCCTCATCATCCGCTTTTTCATACACAAAGATGATTAACGAATAGCCCAAACCATAAATTTTCTGCCGGGCAGATTTGAACGGACAAGAAGACTGCGGCTGCCGAATACTTGTAACTTTCATATCGACCAACAAACCAGGAAAGTCTATGCCGCTGGCGGAATTGCCCTCCACAAACTGATACCCCCGTACACGCAGGAACGCCCGGAACTTGTGTTCCAGATACGTGCCAACCGCCTTGCCATCTGTCACACCGAACAAGGATGGTTCAGGATGCAGGCTCTCAGCGGAGGCAAACCGTGCAGCTTCAAGACAGAGGACATCTACGGTCAGTTTCATGGTCTTACTTATCCAATAGCCACACAAGCCAACGGCTTGGATTGTTTAAAGGACACGTTCTCTTGCCGCAATATCTTGCGCAAACCTCTACCTAATATTCTTGACAACATTACCGGTACAGCATTCCCGATTTGCCGCATCGCCTCCCCCCATGCACCTTCCACATAAAAATCTGCCGGGAAAGTTTGCAGCAATTTAGCTTCATGCACAGTGAAATAACGTACCGTTCCATCACGATAACGCAGCATGTTTTCACCACCCGGCACACCGTGCCCACCGGCTTTCAGGGTCTTGGCAGGCCAATCGAAGTCACTGCCGGTATGCCCCGGATATGTCCGCGCACCATCACGGAAAACATGATCGGCCAGCGGATGATCAGAACGTGGGTCTGGCAGGTGTTGCAGTACGTCACGCACAGTACACCAAGGCTGCAATTCGGGGGGAAACAATCCGTAACAGATTTTGAGCACGTCAACCATTTTACGGGTTGCAATATTAGGTGTTTCGCGTTGCCCGGATGCCAGATTGTGCTGTTCCCAATATTCTCCGGTCACAAACTTGTCCCATAACAGACGGTTTTCCGCATGGGTTGGGGCTGGAAACTGCCAATCAGCATCCAGATCAGCGCGGATACCCACAATGAACACCCGTTCACGGTTCTGTGGCACACCAAAATCTGCGGCATTGACAAGCTGGTAAGCCACTTTGTATTTCAGCCCCTGGTGGGTTTCAAACCTAAGCTTTCTGAGCAACTGGAGGTGTAACTGCCAATCCAACCCAAATCTTGGCTTGTAATCAGGGAATGTCAGGCGCAATACAATGTATTCAAAATAATCTGCAAAAGACTGGCGCAGCAACCCTTTAACATTCTCAAAAAGGAAGGCTTTGGGTTGCAACTCACGAATGGCATTGATGGCATAAGGAAACATATCACGATGATCCTGATCCGCCTGATGCTTGCCCCCAAGGGAAAACGGTTGGCACGGCGGGCCGCCAGCCACAAGGTCTACGTCCTGCAAGCCGTCATAATGGAAATCACGGATGTCCCCAGCAAAAACGTTCCCTGCCCCAAAGTTACTACACAGGGTTGCACAGGCATGTTTGTTCAACTCAACCAATCTGGCATGTTGGAAGCCAGCCAATTCCAGGCCCTTGGCCAACCCACCAGCACCTGAAAAGAGTTCCAGTGACCTCATGCTTTGGCTCCCAACTGTTGCAGGTGAACCCCAATTTTCGTGAGTATATCGCTCTCACTGGCGTGGATACCCTTGCATTTCTCAGCCCATGTACGCCCTGGATGAAGCACATCCCAGTCGGATTTGGCTTGCTCATAACGGCCTTTGCCGGGGTCATGGTTGCCAAAACCATCCACCACCGTATTCCATAACGGCATATTCAGCTTGATCAGGGCTGCCTCAATTGTGCCAATCATGTCCGACGCTTCGCCCTCAAAGATCACAAAGCGGCACATGAAATCGTCAAGCACCAAACTATCGACAGCACTACCAATACTGCGTGCGTGTTCGCGCAGACGGGTATGCAACTCTTTTGACTGGTTGAGCGCATCATCTGATAACCGTGCCTGTCTCCAACCCTTGGGAACGGCCTTGCCCACATAAATCGGGAAGTTGTAAGCAAGGCGGTTCAATTCGGCATATTTCCGGTACGCTGGATATTGCCCCGTATAATAAATCGCATACACACCCGTACCCGCGAAAGCTTCAGGCGGCGGGAGCGTATGCACAGGTGTGCCGTTGAAAAACCTGACCGCATCCTTTACCAGTTCAGCGAAAGCTGTACTGGTGTAGATGTGTTTACTGCGGTCGAAAGCAGGAGATTGCATAGGCTTACTGGCACGCTTCGCAGTCTGGGTCGAGGATCGAGCACGCTTTCGGCGCTTCCGAACCTACGGAAAGCAAGCCGGTTGCTGCCTTGAAACCAACACCTGTTTCTGCTTTTGGTGGCTCATCGGTTGAGGTTTTTTCCGCACCAGTTGCACCCAGCGTGCGTAGGTAATAGGTGGTTTTCAGGCCACGTACCCACGCCAGTTTGTAGAGGTTGTCGAGCTTTACACCGTTCGGCTCTTTCATATACAGGTTGAGTGATTGGCCCTGGTCGATCCATTTCTGGCGGCGGCTGGCGGCTTCGACCAGCCAGCGGGCGTCGATTTCAAACGCGGTAGCGTACTTGGCCTTGATCTCGTCCGGCACGCGATCCAGCGGTTGTACGGAGCCGTCGAAGTATTTGAGGTCGTTCATCATCACCTCATCCCACATGCCCAGACGTTTCAAATCCTGCACCAGATACGGGTTGATCACGGTGAATTCACCCGACAGGTTGGATTTGACGAACAGATTCTGGTAGGTCGGCTCGATGGATTGTGATACGCCACAAATGTTGGAAATGGTCGCGGTCGGCGCAATCGCCATGCAATTGGAGTTGCGCATCCCCTGCTTTTTGATCAGGTTGCGCAAACCATCCCAGTCTTGCGTTTGGGTTTTGTCGACGATGAAATACTGGCCGCGTTCCTGCCCCAGCATTTCCAGCGAGTCGATCGGCAGGATACCCTTGCTCCACAGCGAACCTTCGTAGCTGGCGTATTTGCCGCGCTCTGCCGCCATATTGCTGGAGGCACGGATGGCGAAATAGGAAACCGCTTCCATACTCTGATCCGCAAATTCCACCGCCTCGGCAGACGCATACGCCAGATTCATCTTGTACAGAGCATCCTGGAAACCCATGATACCCAAGCCCACCGGACGGTGGCGCAGGTTGGAACGACGCGCTTGCGGTACACTGTAGTAATTGTAGTCGATGACGTTATCCAGCATCCGCATCGCGGTGGTCACGGTGCGTTCCAGCTTGGCAATATCCAGTTTGCCATCGACAACGTGCGCAGGCAGGTTAACAGAACCGAGGTTACACACGGCAATTTCGCTGTCATTGGTATGCAGCGTGATCTCAGTACACAGGTTGGAGCTATGCACCACGCCTGCGTGCTGGTTGGTGTAGCGCACGTTGCAAGGGTCTTTGAACGTGATCCACGGGTGGCCGGTTTCAAACAGCATCCCCAGCATTTTGCGCCACAGTTGCAGGGCAGGCAGTTTGCGGTGCAGCTTGATCTCACCACGCGCCACTTTCGCCTCGTATTCGGTATAACGCGCTTCAAACGCCTGACCGCTCAGATCGTGCAAATCGGGCGCATCATCCGGTGAGAACAGCGTCCATTCGCCCTCTTCCGCCACACGTTTCATGAACAGGTCAGGAATCCAGTTGGCAGTGTTCATGTCGTGGGTACGGCGGCGCTCGTCACCGGTGTTCTTGCGCAGTTCGAGGAAATCCTCGATGTCGATGTGCCAGGTTTCGAGGTAGGCGCAAACCGCACCCTTGCGCTTGCCGCCCTGATTGACTGCCACTGCCGTGTCATTCGCCACTTTCAGGAACGGGACAACACCCTGCGACTTGCCGTTGGTGCCTTTGATGTGCGACCCCATACCGCGTACCCGGCTCCAGTCATTGCCCAGACCGCCTGCGTATTTCGACAGCAGTGCATTATCTTTGATGGCGTT
>JBBIHI010000025.1:0-18424 GCA_037447095.1 Thiotrichaceae bacterium | reverse complement strand
GACCGCTTCTTCGGTGGGGATGCCCCGGTCGTCCAGCTCGTGCAGGCGTTCGGCCAGTAACATGCCGTGGACATCCTGGATGGCCAGCCAGCGTGTGCCGTCGCTTTCCTTGCCATCATTGGCCACCAGGGGTTCGGCAGGGTACTTTTGCCGGTAAACCGGCAGCACCTGACGCAATGCCTGTTCGTAAACCGGGTTCTGGGCGAGGGCGGGCAGGAGGGTGAATACCAGGAGGTGGCTGCAATCGCTATCGGCGCTGTTGGCAGTTTCCTGCCGGTCACAGGCCCAGTAAACCTTGCCGAGTGCGGTTTCCGCCATGCAGCGGATCAGGGCATAACGCCCGCCGACGACTGTGATGGTTGTGTTATTGTTGTTATTGTCCTCGGTTGTTTCTACCGGGGTATTGGGGAAAGGCATCGTCAATGCTCCTGAATCCTGCCAGCCAAGATGAACCGCCGCCGATTATAGGGGATTCCGGGCATTTAAGCACATTACCAATCGTATAGCATGATGTCGCCGATGGATTGCGCCCATTGTGCAAAAGCGGGTATCGCAAAGATTTCGTCACCCACCGCACGCAGCATGTCCGACACCAGCATGACGCCCATTTCCTTGAGTGGGAAGGCTTTCGCGTAATTCAGGATATGCCCGTGAACCTCGGCGGCTTCCGCTGTGCCCTTGGCGCGGATGGCACGGCCTACCAGTGAGGAAGCCACGGCATACTGCAAGTCCACTTCCTTCGGTGCCTTGATGTCTTCGCCACGCAGGATGGCGTCCAGGTCAGGCATCTGGTCGAGGCTGTCGACGAAAGCTTTCAGTTCGATACCCGCTGCAGGGCCGACGCAGGCTTGCAAAGTGCCGAGCAGCAGGGAAGGCGAATCGCCAAATTTTTGCAGGGCGCGGTGGGCAAATTCCCAGGAGCGCGGGGTGGGGAAGGCCACCGGATTATGTGCCGGGTCGAAGTTGAACAACTGTTCCGGGCGGAAGCGCAGGAAACCGATCACCCGTTCGTCGATATGGTGCTGGTATGCCCACGCCACCCAGTCGTCGAGGTTCAGTTCCACCTCGAAATGGGAGAAGCGGTTGGCCAGCGGTGCAGGCATGGTATAGGTCACACCCCGGTCGCCCTGACGGTTGCCTGCTGCGAAAATGGCCCAGCCATCGGGAACCCGGTAATCACCCAGGCGGCGGTCAAGGATCAACTGGTAGGCAGCCGCTGACACACTCGGCACGGCGGAGGTGATTTCGTCGAGGAACAGGATGCCCATTGCCCCGTGGCGTTCTGCATCCGGCAGCATGGAAGGGATGGCCCATTCCACCAGCCCGTGGTCGCGGAACGGGATGCCGCGCAGGTCACTGGGTTCCATCTGTGACAGGCGGATGTCAATCATCGGCACATTATGACGCTGGCCGATTTGCGCCACGATTTGTGATTTGCCGACACCCGGCGGCCCCCACAACATGACGGGCGTATGGTGGCCTTGCAGCGTGCCGAGAAATTCCTTGTCGAGGATGGAACTGAGGTGCGATGGTCGCATGACAAACCTTTATTCTGCGTTCAACAAAAGGGCAGATGATAAAAGTGCCGGAAGGCGGGTGCAAATACCCCCCTGCATGGCAAGGGGGCATGGGATGGCATTACTTGGCAGGTGCGGCAGGTGCCGGTGCTGCCGGGGCAGCCGCAGGTGCGCCAGCGGCAGGGGCAGTGCCTTGTGCAGGTGGCTGCGGCGGCGGGGCAATCTGCGGTTCAAACGCCTGGAAATCCGCCGGAAGGGCAAAATCGGCATCGTTCAAAGCATCTTTGGCAATCGCGCTGAGTTCGCTGCGCGGGCCTTCCGGTACTGCCTGGATGCGCAGTGCCAGACCGTCTTTCTGCACAGCCGCAGAACCTTCGGCAGGCGGGGTAATACCCTGTGCCTTGGCAGATTCCGCCGTTACGCTGTCCATGTATTCAAACATATTGACCAGCATGGTGTGGTCGTTGGCATCCATCGCGTCAGCCCCGGCGATGCAGACATCCCGGATGGCCTTGTCTTCGACCTTGACGGTGGAAATGGTACAGGCAATGTCCTTTACCTTGTCGGTACGCTCGGTCTTTTCCATCTTGACCGCAGGCGGGGGTGCTTTCATGGCTTCCTCGGCCTGTTTCATGCGTTCTTCGAACACCTTGCGCTGTTCTTCCGGCATGGCAGCGACCTGCTTTTTCATGTCCTCTTTGATCTGGTTCTGGATTTCCACCACTTTGGCCATGCGTTCGCGCATTTTGTCCGGGGTGGTTTCGATGTACTGCTTGGTTTTGGTGTTGACCGTGTAAAGGACTTTCTTGGCATTGTCGTACAAGGTGTAGATGCCGCTGTCGGCTTCTTCCATGCGTACCTTGTCGCCGTGAATCTGGATGGTGGTTTTGCGTTCCTGCGGGCCAAACCCGGAGTCGGTGTAAGTCAGCTTGGTGTCTGCCCATGTCGTGCCGGACAAGCCCAGTGCCAGTGCGATAGCCAAACTCAAGTGTGGGGTTTTAATCTGCATTTGTTTCTCCTGTGCGGTTCAGGTGTGCCTGTATGACGGTGATGGGCAAACACCCATTGGACTGAACTGTTACACAAGGCTCATCATCCTGCAACGGTTTATAGTATGCCAATTGTTTGTGCAGCACAGCAAGATCGGCATCCGAGGCGTCGTTATTGGCTTGCAAACGCTGCCGGATATTGGTTTCGAGTTGTTCCGGCGTGCCCTCGAAATGCAGGATCAGGAAGGTGGTATTGTGCTGTGCTGCGAGTTGTTGGAAGCGCTGCCGCTGTTGCCTGTCCAGAAAGGTGGCGTCAACAATCACCCTGTGCTGGCTGCACAGGCAGGTTTCCGCCAGTTCCAGCAGGTGGGTGTAAGTCCGTCCGGTCATGCTGGTGCTATAAATACCCTGATCCAGACCGGTGGTGTGGCGTTCTGTTGCCTGCATGTCCGCCAGCCGTTTGCGTTCCACATCGGAACGGATATGGATGAATCCCAGGGTTTCCGCCAACTCCCTGCATCCCCAGGATTTGCCCGAGCCACTTAGCCCGTGGGTAATCAGCAGGGCAGGAGGGGTGGGGTTGGCATACTGTTCGGCCAGGGTCAGGTAGGCAAGGCATTCGTCCAGCGTTGCCGTTTTGGCAGCGCTATCGGTTTGCTGGGCATAGCGCAGGGCATTGACCTTGGCACGTACCATGGCACGGTACACGGTATAAAAAGCCAGTACCGCCAGCAGGCCATAATCCCCGGTTTTTTCGAAGTAATTATTCAGCAGCCGCCAGGCGTGGCGGGAAGCCTTGCGTTGCACCAAATCCATTAGCAGGAAGGCGCAATCGCTGGCAGTATCAATCCAGCGCAGGTCATCATTGAACTCAATACCGTCAAAAATGGTGATTTCCCCGTTGATCAGGGCTATATTCCCGAGGTGCATGTCGCCGTGGCAGGCACGGATGTGTCCTTGATCCTTGCGCTGCTGCAAACGGTCATGCAGGTGGGCAGATTGCTGGCGTGTCCAGTTTTCCAGTTGCCCGAGGCGCTGATGGATGCTGGTTCCGTCAAGGTTTGCACGCAGGATAAGGAAGTTTTGCAGCATGGGTTGCAGGACACGGGCAGGCAGCCCGAATTCGCTGTCAGGTGCGGCCTGTTCAATCGCCTGATGGAAGGCAGCAAGCGTTTGTGCGAGTGCATCCATTTTACTTATCGGCAGGGAACCTGTGTCCAGCAAATGGTCTAACTGTTGCTGAGGGTCGAATTGGCGCATTTTTACAGCATATTCAACCGCCTGTTCACCTTCCAGTGGTGCGGTATGCAGGTTTTCGCCCAGACGGTAGCTGCCATCGTGATAAAAAATGGGCACAACGCCCAGATACAGGGCAGGCGCAAGGCGGCGGTTGAGGTGTAATTCTGTTTCACAGAAATGTTTCCTGTCCGCCAATTGTGTAAAATCCAGAAAACCAAAATTGACTGGCTTTTTTATCTTGTAAGCAAACTCGCCGGTCAGGAAAACAGTCGATATGTGCGTATGGATGACTTGTATAGTATGCACAACCGGATGCGGGTAGGATGCGGGATGCCGCATTGCCGCCAGCAGGGTGTCAATGGTAGGGGTGATCATACGTTATCTCGCCTGTGATATGATAAGCCCAATATACCATTTGGTTCGGTAAGGTTAAGAGTGATGGTGCGGAGTGACTTTGTATGAAATTTATCCATGATGTTTTGGAATGGTATAGGAGCCTCCAGATAGGAGATGTTGAGATTGCTGCTGGAATTGTGGGCGTGGTAGGTGGAGTGGTTGGTATTATTATGAAAATAAAGAAATTCTTTAAGTCTGATGAGAAGCTTCCTGATCACAGTTCAGTTTCAAAAAATACGCAAATTATTGTTGGGGACAACTCTGTCTCAGTAGTTGGTTCTGGCAATGTAATAACAAAATATGATAGGCAAAAAACTAATGCCTAATCGTTCAGGTATTGTGAAGGACTATGGTGCCAAATGGTAGAATCACCTAAGAATAGTGAAGATGTGTCTTCACCGAATGGTAAAGTGCGCTCCATCGGTTTTATAGAGCGAATGTTTCTCTCATTTAAACAAGTTGGTGTATTTAGGATTTTCTTCCAGAAGGTTGGTGATAATTCAATCTTTATGATGGGTGATAATAATATTGTAAATGTCATAAAAGATAAAGGAGAAAAAGAACGCAAGGAGCTTAATAGGAGGGTAGAGAGTTTAGAAGCTAGAATTGCAATTAAGCCTGAGTTGGAGCGTAGAATAGAAGGTTCATCTGATACGAGAAAAATACGAGATATAATAAAGGAAGTTAAATCAGAGAATCTTGATGCTCATGTTGATGTGATTGGAAGCAAGAGTAATATTAATATTATCAACAAGTTGGATGGATTCGATGATTCTGATGATTTGCAATCCGTTAAAAGAAAAACCATTGAACGTTTAAATGCCCATTATTCTGAAGAAAATAAGAAACTAAACAATCTCAAGAAAAGAATAGATGATATATCTAATAAATTTGACTCTATAAGGAAATCTTTTAAGGAGAATCCTAATATAAACTTTGAAGAAGTTAAAAGGGTTGAGCATGATATTGAGAATAAGAACTTTGATGAGGCAGTTGACTTATTAAATGAGGCGATGTTTAAAAAAGAAGCGCTGTGGAAGCGTTTCTTCAAGGGGGTATGGCTTGTTTTGTCGGTAACAGGCCGGATATTCCGTATCCTTTTCCTCCTGGCATTGATGCTGGGGTTGCTGGTCGGGGTGATGTATACCCTCAAGCTGGACGATGTGGTACGTACCCAGTTTGAAGGCAAGCGTTGGGAATTGCCCGCACGGGTATTCGCCCGCCCGCTCGACATGTATGAGGGGCAGCAGCTTTACGCTGACCATCTGGAAGATGAAATGAAGCTGCTTGGCTACCGCAAGGTGGACAAGCCAACTGAAACCGGGCAATACATGCGCAAGGGTGATCAGTTCATGATCAATACCCGTGGCTTCCAATTCGCCGAAGATAAGGAACCCGCCCGCAGCATCAAGGTGACAGCCAGTGGCGGAAAGATCACATCGCTTGCCTACACTGACGGCAAGGCACCGCTCAAACTGATGCGCCTGGAGCCTGTCCTGATCGGCAACTTTTATCCGCGTAAAAACGAAGACCGGGTGCTGATTCAGCTTTCTGAAGTTTCCCCCATGCTGATCAAGGGTCTGCTGGCGGTTGAAGACCAGAAGTTCTATGAGCATCAGGGTGTCAACCCGATGGCCATCCTGCGGGCACTGGCGGCCAATATCAAGGCCGGTCACACCGTACAGGGTGGCAGTACCCTGACCCAGCAGTTGGTGAAAAATTTCTATCTGACCAATGAACGTAGCTGGGAGCGCAAGATCAAGGAGGCCCTGATGGCCTTCCTGCTGGAGCTGCATTACGACAAGAAGGAAATCCTTGAAGCCTATCTGAATGAAATCTACCTCGGGCAGGACGGTGATCGGGCGATCCACGGTTTTGGTCTGGCAGCACAGTTCTACTTCAACCGTCAGGTCAAGGAACTCAAGGCTGACCAGATTGCCCTGTTGATTGGTCTGGCGAAAGGCGCCGCTTATTATGACCCGCGCCGTTTCCCTGACCGGGCGCTGGAGCGGCGTAATCTGGTGCTGGGGGTCATGCGTCAGGAAGGTGTGCTGAATAATCAGGAATATGCCGATGCTATCCAGCATCCCCTCGGTGTCGAGGAACGCAAGCCTTCCGGTGCAACACCTTTCCCCGCCTATCTTGATCTGGTACGCCAGCAGCTTCAGCATGATTACAAGGATGAAGACCTGCGCAGCGAAGGCTTGATGATTTTTACGGCCATGGATCCAATCACCCAGTTGATGGCGGAAAATATCCTGCAAAAACGGGTTGCCCAGCTTGAACGTTCCCAAGGCATCAAAAAGGGCAAGCTCAACGGGGCAATGATCATCAGCACCAGCCAGAATGGTGAAGTTGTTGGTCTGGTGGGTAGCCGTGACGTGCGTTATGCAGGCTATAACCGTGCCTTGACCGCGCAGCGCCAGATTGGCTCCCTGGTCAAGGTTGCCATTTACCTGACGGCGTTTGAAGAAAAACCCAAATATAACCTCGGCACGATCATCAGTGACGGCCCGGTGACGGTCAAGATTGGCAAGGGCAAATACTGGCAACCGCACAACTATGATCAACGCAACATGGGCTATATCCCCTTGCTGAAAGCCATTTATCTGTCCCGCAATACGCCAGCGGTACGGGTTGGGGTGGATGTCGGGGTGGATCATGTGATCAATACCCTCAAAGGACTGGGGGTAACGGCGAATATTCCACAATACCCCGCGATCCTGCTGGGGGCGCTGGAAATGTCCCCGATGGATGTGGAACAGATGTTCCAGAGCATTGCGTCCGGTGGTACATACACACCTTTGAAAACCATCCGCAGTGTTATGAATATGCAGGGCAAGGTTTTGACCCGTTACCCGCTGACCGTGCGGCAGGTAGCCAAGCCGGAAGCCGCCGCACTCCTGACTTATGCATTGCATGAGGTAACGGTTGAGGGTACGGCGAAATCCATTTCTGGTGTCCTGCCAGCCTGGAAGACAGTGGCAGGTAAGACCGGCACAACCAACGACAAGAAAGACAGTTGGTTTGCTGGCTTTTCCGGCCAGCATGTGGTGACGGTGTGGGTTGGGCGTGATGATAACAAACCCACTAATATGACCGGTGCATCCGGGGCGCTGAAGGTTTGGGAAGACCTGTTCCGCGTGCTGCCGACCAAGCCCCTGGATGTGGGGAGTGCGTCGCGTCTGGTCTGGGTTGACATCGACCCAAGCAGTGGCTTGCTGGCGAATCCAGCCTGCGGTACGGCAGTACGTACCCCGTTTATCAGGGGAAGCCAGCCAACCAAAACCCATTATTGCGCACCGGCACCCGAGCCAGTGCCGACGGATGGTGCTGCTGCTGGCGGTGCAGCAGGTGCTGCCCCAGCGCCAGCCCCTTCATCCAACTGGATTGATAACCTGATGCAGTAAGTCATATTGCCATGAAGAACTATAAAACAAGCCATCCCCTGCTGGCAGGGGTTATCCTGGTGGGGGTCGCCGCTTTGCTGTCTGCTTGCGCCCCTAATCCGGCAGTCATGCAAGATAGTGTTTACGGGCGTTACCAGCAGCCATACAGGCCGTCGCCCGTTACCCGCCCACCAGTGTCGCGCCCGCCTGTGGTAGCGAAACCTGCCGTACCGCCTGTTGCACGCAGCGTGCCGTTACCGGAGCAAAGTCCGCCTACCGTGGAAGTGTTGCAAGTGCCTGATACGGCTGGTGTGCAGGGTGAAGCGGATACAGTTCCCCGAGTTCCACTAAGGCAGTCTCCATCCTCAGCACCCGTCCAGATACTGGTTCAGCAGGCCAGTGATGAGGAGGCAAAAGGCAGTCTTGACAAGGCGGAAGCGACCATCGAACGTGCTTTGCGTATCGAGTCGGATAACCCTGATCTGTGGCTGAAACTCAGTGACCTGAAGCGTCGGCAAGGGGATACTGCCCAGGCTGAAGCGATGGCTGCCAAGGCGGCCTATTATCAGGAGTCGCTCCATTAACCCCCCTGCCGATAGTACGCCGGAATTGCCCATGCTTGATTTGTTGGGGGAATCCGGCCCGTTTGCCCGGCTGATTGAAGGTTTCCAGCCGCGCCCACAACAGCAATCCATGTTGCAGATGGTCATGGAAACCATGCAGACCCAGGCGACAGCCGTTATTGAAGCAGGAACCGGGGTCGGCAAGACCTTCGCGTATCTGGCTCCGGCCTTGCTCAACCAGGGGCGGGTGATCATTTCCACCGGCAGTAAAACCTTGCAAGACCAGCTTTACCACAAGGATTTGCCGGTGGTGCGCAAGGCACTGCAAAGCGGGGTGAAAACGGCTTTGCTCAAGGGACGGGCGAACTACTTGTGCCTGCACCGTTTGCGCCTGACCCAGGCCGAGGGTCGCCTGCCCGACAGGAACAGTGTGGTATGGCTGCGCCGTATCGGTGACTGGTCGGGTCTGACCCGTACCGGCGATATTACCGAACTGTCCGCTGTACCGCGTGATGCGGAAATTTGGCAGCGTGTCACCTCCACAACTGAAAACTGCATTGGTGCGGAATGCGGCGATTACCAGGACTGTTTCGTGGTCAAGGCGCGGCGGGCAGCGCAGGAAGCCGACATCGTGGTGGTCAACCACCACCTGTTCTTCGCCGACCTTGCCATCAAGGAGGAAGGTTTCGGTGAGTTGCTGCCTACGGCAGACGCGGTAGTGCTGGACGAAGCCCATCAACTGCCGGAAATTGCCTCGAATTTTTTCAGTGACACCTTCAGCAGCCGCAAATTGCTGGACTGGAAACGCGACACCCTGCTGGAAGTGCTGGCCAGTGCTTCCGACATGCCTGACATCCGTACCCATCTGGATGCGCTGGAAAAAGCCCTGCTGGATTTGCGTCTGGCGCTGGATACACCGGGGCAGCGTGCCCCGTGGTCACGGGTACGCAACAAGCCCGCCATCGTTGAGCACCTGCAAACCCTGACCGATACGCTGGATACGTTGGAAACCCTGCTGGAACACGCCGCCGAACGCAGCAAGGGCCTGCAAGCCTGTTTCGCCCGTTTGCAGGAACACAAGGGAAGCCTGCAACGCCTCAATAACCCGCCACCGGATACCGTGCAGTGGTTTGAAACCTTTACCCGTGGTTTTGCACTGACCACCACACCGCTGGATGTCTCCGCGCCGTTCAGGAAAAGCATGGCGGAATTGCCGTGCAGTTGGGTGATGACCTCGGCGACATTGGCGGTGGGGCAGTCGTTCGGGCATTTCAACCAGCGCATGGGGCTGGATGAAGCGACCACCCTGCAACTCGACAGCCCGTTTGATTACTGGCGCAATTCCCTGCTGTACCTGCCTGCCGGGTTGCCGGAGCCGCAGGATCGGGACTTCGTAACGGCGCTGGTGGAAGCTTCCATCCCGGTAATCAATGCCTGCGGTGGGCGCACGTTCATGCTGTTTACCAGTTACCGGGCGCTGAATGAAGCGGCGGAACTGCTGCAAGAGCGGATTGATTTTCCGCTGCTGATCCAGGGTGAATTGCCCCCTCGGGAAATGATTGAGCGTTTCCGTGAGCTGGGTAACGCGGTACTGCTGGGGACAGCCAGTTTCTGGGAAGGGGTGGATGTGCGGGGTGAGGCGTTGAGTTGCGTCATTATCGACAAATTGCCGTTTGCTGCACCCAATGACCCGGTGATGGAAGCACGTCTGGAAGCGATCCGTCAGCGTGGTGGCAACCCGTTCGGCGAATACCAGATTCCGCAGGCAGTCATTACCCTGAAACAGGGCGTGGGGCGGCTGATCCGTGACCAGCATGACCGGGGTGTGCTGATGATCTGCGATGTGCGCTTGCGTACCCGCGCGTATGGCAAGATTTTCCTCGACAGTTTGCCGCGTATGCCGCGCACCCAGAAGCTGGAAATTGTCGAACGGTTCTTTGGGAACACGATTCCCCCTATCCCTGACCCTTCTGCGCCGAGTGAAAGGCGCGAGC
The DNA here is from genome assembly GCA_037447095.1 of Thiotrichaceae bacterium. Lineage (GTDB taxonomy): Bacteria > Pseudomonadota > Gammaproteobacteria > Thiotrichales > Thiotrichaceae > Thiothrix. The sequence continues at coordinate 8,337 of JBBIHI010000025.1, read as the reverse complement.
GTGATGCTGATGAAACTGCTAGCCCTTGATACCTCGACCGAAGCTTGTTCCGCAGCGGTGTTTGCCGACGGCCTGACGTTCAGTGAGTTTGAACTGACGCCGCGTGCGCACACCCAATTGATCCTGCCGATGGTGGATAAGGTGTTGTCGGCTGCCGGGCTGCGCTTGCAGGACATGGATGCAATTGCCGTTGGGCGTGGCCCGGGGGCGTTTACCGGCATCCGTATTGGTGTCGGGGTGGCGCAAGGCTTGGCAATGGCGGCAGACAAGCCGGTGATCCCTATTTCCACCTTGGCGGCATTGGCGCAGCAGGCATATGCGCAGCAGGGTACAACCCATGTGCTGGTAGCACTGGATGCCCGTATGGGCGAGGTTTACTGGGGGCAATATGCCATGCGGGATGGCCTGATGCAGTTGCAGGGCGAGGAACAGGTGTGTGCCCCGCAGAATGCACCTGCTGTATCAGGTGGTGATTGGTATGCCGTCGGGCATGGCTGGTCAGCGTATGTGGATGCTTTGCAGGCACGTTTTTCTACTGTGCTGACAGGGATGGATGCGGAAATACTCCCGGCGGCTGAATTCATGCTGCCATTGGCGATAGCGGAATGGCAGGCGGGCAGGGCGGTTGCCCCGGAACAAGCCCAGCCCATTTACTTACGCAACAAGATTGCTTTGACGACGCGTGAGCGGATGGCCGCAGCGGGGTGATGTTTTATACCCATCCTGTCTATAGCTGTTGAATAACGGGAGGTTCCCAGGCAAATTACGGCTGCTGTTGGCCACTGGTGTAACCTGACATTGGCGCACGGCGGCAGCATCACTGAGTGCTGATATTGCCAACCACAAAGGGTAGGGCGTATAAAAAAGGCGGCCTATTGTTCAGGCAGGCCGCCAACCGGTTTCTCACTTAACGTGAGGAGTCAAACTTTCACTTCTTCGGCGCGTAAATATCCGTACATGTCCCTTCCGCCACTTCCGCCGCAAAGTTCAGCGTTTCGGAAAGCGTCGGATGCGGGTGGATGGTCAGGCCGATGTCATGCGCATCCGCGCCCATTTCCAGCGCGAGTACCGCTTCGGCAATCAGCTCACCGGCATTCTTGCCCGCGATGCCCGCGCCGATGATGCGCCCGCTTTCCTTGTCAAACAGCACCTTGGTCACGCCGTTACCGGCATCCATCGACAGGGCGCGTCCGCTGGCCGCCCACGGGAACACGCCCTTTTCAACAGCGATGCCTTCAGCTTTGCACTGCTCCTCGGTCTTGCCCATCCACGCCACTTCAGGGCTGGTGTAGGCAACTGACGGGATGGTTTTCGCATCGAAATAGGACTTGTGTCCGGCAATGACTTCGGCAGCAACCTTGCCTTCGTGCGTGGCCTTGTGCGCCAACATCGGCTGACCCACGATGTCGCCAATCGCAAAGATGTGCGGCACGTTGGTGCGCATCTGCTTGTCGACCGGGATGAAACCACGCGCATCGACGAATATGCCCGCCTTGCCCGCGTCGATCAGGCCGCCATTCGGGGAACGCCCGATCGCAACCAGTACGCGGTCAAAGGTATCCTTTTCCGGCGCACCCTTGCCTTCAAACGAACACACCAGACCTTCCGGCGTCGGCCCGATAGCCGTCACCTTGGTGTTGAGATAAATGTTTTCGTATTGCTTTTTGATGGCGTTGTGCAACGGCTTCACAATGTCACGATCAGCACCCGGCATCAGACCCGGCGACAGTTCCACGACGGTGATTTTTGCACCGAGGGCGTGGTAAACCGTAGCCATTTCCAGCCCGATAATGCCACCACCGACCACCAGCATCCGTTTCGGCACTTCTGCCAGCGCCAGTGCATCGGTGGAATCCATCACGCGCGGATCGTCCCACGGAATGAATGGCAGTTTAGTCACGCGCGAACCGGCGGCGATGATGCAGTTGGCAAACCTGACGGTTTGCTTGCCGCCGTCTGCGGCTTCCACCTCAATGGTGTTGGCTGACGTGAAGCGGCCATAACCTTGCACGATCGTGACGTTGCGCTGTTTGGCCAACGCCTTCAGACCGCCAGTTAGCTTGCTGACCACGCCATCCTTGTGCGCACGGACTACGTCGATGTCGATTTCCGGCTCACCAAATTTGACGCCGTAATGTGCAAATTCCTTCGCCTCATTGATCACTTCCGCCGTATGCAGCAACGCTTTGGACGGAATGCAACCCACATTCAGGCATACCCCGCCGATATTGGCGTAACGCTCGATCAGCACGACTTTCTTGCCAAGATCAGCTGCGCGGAATGCTGCGGTGTAGCCGCCGGGACCTGAACCCAGCACCACGACTTCGGTTTCGAGATCGGCAGTGGGAATCCCCCCCATCCCTAACCCTTCCCCCGCAAGGGGGGAAGGGGACTGGACAGAAGATGAGTTCGGAGTCTCTCCTGCTCCTTCCCCCCTTGCGGGGGAAGGCTGGGATGGGGGGGTATCAGCGGCATCAGCCGCTGCCTTAACCTCCAGCATCAACAGCAGGCTCCCTTCCGAAACCCGATCCCCCACCTTGACCCTGACTTCTTTCACCGTGCCCGCCAGAGGACTCGGAATCTCCATCGATGCCTTGTCAGATTCAATCGTAATCAGCGACTCTTCCGGCTCGATCTGGAAACCGGGTTCCACCAGCACTTCGATGATTTCAACATTATCAAAGCTGCCAATATTGGGGACTTTTACTTCGACGATCTTGCTCATACCAGCAGCCTCCGGATGTCGCCCAGCATTTTCGCAAGGTAAGTGGTGAAACGCACGCCATCCGCCCCGTCGATCACGCGATGGTCATACGACAGCGACAAAGGCAGCATCAGGCGCGGCGCAAATTCCCTGCCATTCCACACCGGCTGCATGTCGGATTTGGAAACACCGAGGATGGCGACTTCCGGCGCATTGACGATCGGGGTGAACTTGGTGCCGCCAATCCCGCCGAGGCTGGAAATGGAGAAGCAGCCACCCTGCATGTCGGCAGGTTTCAGCTTCTTGTCACGCGCCTTGCCGGAGATTTCCTTGAGTTCTTCGGAAAGCTGCATGATGGACTTCTTGTCCACGTCACGAATGACCGGCACGACCAGACCATCCGGCGTATCCACCGCCACGCCGATATGGAAGTAGTTCTTGCGGATCAGGTTTTCGCCCTTCGCATCCAGCGAGGCATTGAAACGCGGGTAAGCCTTCAGGCCAGCCACCACCGCCTTCATGATGAACACCAGCGGCGTGATCTTGAGGCCGGATTTGGCGTTTTCCTCGTTCAACTGTTTGCGGAAAGCCTCCAGGTCGGTGATGTCAGCCTGGTCGAACTGGGTAACGTGCGGAATGTGTACCCAGTTGCGGTGCAGGAATTCGCCAGTCAGCTTGTTGATGCGGGAAAGCGCAACGGTTTCGATTTCACCCCACTGGCTGAAGTCGATTTCCGGCATCGGTGCAACACCCAGCGTATTGCCGGAGGCGGCTGCGGATGGCATTCCGCCGAAGCTCATCACATCCTTGACGTAGCCTTTTACGTCTTCCTGGGTAATGCGCCCCTTACGGCCAGAACCACTTACCTTGTTGAGGTCTACGCCGAGTTCGCGGGCAAACTTGCGCACAGATGGGGTGGCGTAAGCCTTGCTGAAATCGACATCCTTCATGTCGGCCTGCACGGCAGCGGTTGGGGAGGACGCGCGTTGTGGACGTGTTTCCTGTTTCGGTGCTGGCGCGGGTGCTGGAGCAACAGGAGCTGGGGCAGTATTCCCTTCGACTCCGCTCAGGGAACGGGTCGGAGTAGAATTCGAGGGCTGAGCGGAGTCGAAGCCCGGCTTTTCCGCCACATCCATCACCAGCATCAAACTGCCTTCCGACACCCGATCGCCAACACTGATTTTCAGTTCCTTGATCACACCGGAGACAGGTGACGGGATTTCCATCGACGCCTTGTCAGATTCGACAGTGATCAGCGAATCTTCGGCCTGAACCGTGTCGCCAACGTTAACCAGTACTTCGATGATTTCTACATTCGCGAAGCCACCGATGTCCGGCACATGTATTTCCTGGATTGCCATGTCATGCCCTCCTTATGCCAGACGCGGGTTGGGTTTTTCGGGGTTGATGCCATACTTTTCCATTGCCTTGACCAGATCGGCGGCTGGCAGGGATTTTTCATCCACCAGCGCTTTCAGGGAGGCAATTACGATGTAGTGGCTGTTAACCTCGAAATGCTTGCGTAGTTGGGTGCGGGTGTCGCTGCGTCCAAAACCGTCAGTGCCGAGTACGGAGTAGGACATCGGCAACCAGGCGCGAATCTGGTCAGCATACTGGCGGATGTAGTCAGTAGCAGCGATGGCCGGGCCACGCTGGCCTTTCATCAGTTGCGTGACGTAAGGCACCTTCGCGTCTTCCAGCGGATGCAGCATGTTCCAGCGGTCGATGTCGCGGGCTTCGCGGGCGATTTCGTTGAAACTGGTCACGCTCCACACGTTGGCGTCCACACCCCATTCCTTGTCGAGCATTTCGGCTGCGGCGATCACTTCGCGCAGGATGGTGCCGGAACCCAGCAATTGCACTTTCTTGCGCTTCTTGCCACCGCCGCTGAGCAGGTACATGCCCTTGACGATGCCTTCTTCCGCGCCCTTGGGCATTTCAGGATGCGTGTAATTCTCGTTCATCGCGGTGATGTAGTAGTACACGTCCTCCTGATCCTGATACATGCGTTTCAGGCCGTTCTGCACGATGACTGCGAGTTCGTAGGAGAAGGTCGGGTCATAGGAAATGCAGTTGGGGATCATCGCTGCCTGGATCAGGCCGTGGCCATCCTGGTGCTGCAAGCCTTCGCCCGCCAGCGTGGTGCGGCCAGCCGTGCCACCGATCAGGAAACCGCGTGCCCGGCAGTCGCCCGCCGCCCATGCCAGGTCGCCGATGCGTTGGAAACCAAACATGGAGTAGTAAATGTAGAACGGCACCATGTTGACGCCGTGGGTGCTGTAAGCGGTCGCCGCAGCGATCCACGATGACATTGCACCTGCTTCGTTGATTCCTTCTTCCAGAATCTGACCGGACTTGTCCTCCTTGTAGAACATGACCTGATCCTTGTCCTGCGGCTCATAGAGCTGGCCGACGGAGGAATAGATGCCCATCTGGCGGAACATGCCTTCCATGCCGAAGGTACGCGCCTCGTCGGGCACAATCGGCACCACGTGCTTGCCCATGCCCTTGTCGCGCGCCAGCAGGGTCAGCAAGCGCACGAACACCATGGTGGTGGACATTTCGCGTTCGCCAGTGCTTTCCAGCAGGCTCTGGAAAATTGACAAATCCGGCACTTTCAGCGGTGCGGCGTGGGTCTGGCGTTGTGGCAGGAAACCACCCAGCGCCCGGCGGCGTTCCAGCAGGTACTGCATTTCCTCGCTGTTGGGGTCAGGGCGGTAGTATTTCGCTTCTGCCGCATCCGCGTCGCTCAGCGGGATGTTGAAACGGTTCTTGTAGGCGATCATTTCCTCGCCTGACAATTTTTTCTGTGAGTGGGTGCGGTTCTGGCCTTCACCGGCGGAACCCATGCCGTAACCTTTTACCGTGTGGGCGAGGATGACGGTTGGCTGGCCAGTGTGGTTCACCGCTGCGTGGTAAGCCGCGTAAACCTTGTGCGGATCGTGGCCACCACGGTTCAGACGCCAGATGTCAGCGTCGCTCATTTTGGCGACCATTTCCTTCAGTTCAGGGTATTTGCCGAAGAAGTGGTCGCGGACGTATTTGCCGTCCTTGGATTTGTAGTTCTGGTATTCGCCGTCGACCGCTTCCATCATGCGTTGCTTGAGCAAGCCATCCTTATCCATGGAGAGGAGTGGATCCCAGTAGGAACCCCACAGCAGTTTGATGACGTTCCAGCCTGCGCCCCGGAATACCGCTTCCAGTTCCTGCACGATCTTGCCGTTGCCACGTACCGGGCCATCCAGACGTTGCAGGTTGCAGTTGACTACCCAGACCAGATTATCGAGCTTTTCGCGCCCGCCGAGGGAGATTGCGCCGAGGGTTTCCGGCTCGTCAGTTTCGCCGTCGCCGACGAATGCCCATACCTTGCGATTGGCGGTTTCGGCCAGCTTGCGGTCTTGCAGGTATTTCATGAAACGCGCCTGGTAGATCGACTTGATCGGCCCCAGGCCCATAGAGACGGTCGGGAACTGCCAGTAATCCGGCATCAGCCACGGATGCGGGTAGGACGACAGACCGCCGCCATCCACTTCCTGACGGAAATTATCCAGTTCATCTTCGCTCAGACGACCTTCGAGGAAAGAGCGTGCGTACATGCCCGGCGCGGCGTGACCCTGGACATACAGCAGGTCGCCGCCATGTTGCGGAGAAGGCGCGTGCCAGAAATGGTTCATGCCAATGTCATACAACGTCGCGGCGGAAGCGAAGGTGGCGATATGCCCCCCCAGTTCCGCGCTCTTGCGATTGGCTCGTACCACCATGGCAGCGGCATTCCAGCGGATGTAGGAACGCAGGCGCGACTCGATGGTGCGGTTGCCCGGCGTATGCTGTTCCAGATGCGGCGGGATGGTGTTGATATATGCGGTATTGGCCGAGTATGGCAGATTGGCGCCGTTAAGGCGGGCGCTATCGATCAGCTTTTCCAGCAGGAAGTGGGCGCGTTCCACGCCTTCTTGTTCGATGACTGACTCAAGTGAATCAATCCATTCTTGTGTTTCTTGAAAATCAATGTCTTGTATTTGATTGTCCATTCTGAACCCTCGATTAATCCAGCGGTAGACCCAGCTAACTGAGTGGTATTTCAACAGCTTAACATTGTCGCTGGATGCAAAATAACACAAAGGCGGGTGCCATGGAATATGAAATAAAGTGTATTTTTTATCTTGTTATTTTTCATCATGTTACTGGCATTAAATCTTTTTCAAAAGTTTTCTGTCCATTTGCCAAAAGTTCGGCTAAGCTTCCTGTCCATGACTGATGAGATAGAAATAATACCAATCGCAGGGCGTTTCCGTGGTTTCCTGCCGGTGGTAGTGGATGTAGAGACAGGTGGCTTCGATTGCCGCAAGGATGCATTGCTGGAACTGGCAGCCGTGGTGCTGCGCATAGATGAAAAAGGCGAGCTTTCCCGCTACCGTACTTTTAATTGGCATATTGAACCTTTCCCCAATGCCAACCTTGACCCCAAATCCCTGGAAGTGAATGGCATCAAACCGTTCAGCCCGTTACGCATGGCTGTACCGGAAGAAAAAGCCATGGACGAGTTTTTCAAGGTCGTGCGCAAGGAAGTGAAACTCAACCGTTGTAACCGCGCCATCCTGGTGGGGCACAATGCGCCGTTTGACCTCAATTTTGTCCATGCGACTGCCGAGCGTATCAAGGCAGCCCGTAACCCGTTCCATCCTTTCAGTACCTTGGATACAGTTTCCCTGGGGGCGGTGATGTATGGGCAAACCGTGTTGGCACGTCTGTCACAGGCAGCCGGGATGGGCTGGGATAGTGAGTCAGCGCATTCAGCCGTCTATGATGCTGAAAAGACAGCGGATTTATTTTGCCATTTCGTGAATAGCTGGCAAACGCTGGATGCAGCCTTCAAGGCTGTGGAAAACTAACGGTTTATTTCCCCGCGAGTTTGGTCAATACGTGGCTGGTTGCCAGCATGGCGAAGCTGGCGGTTACGGTCATCACTGAACCGATGCCTCCCGCGCAACTCAAATCACAGGCTGGGCCATTCTCCGGCAAAATCATCGCTTCTTCTGACCATACGGCGGGTATCTCGAAACGCCGTTTGGGGTTGGCGCTGAAACCATAATTCTGGCGCAACTCTTTGCGAACCCTGGCCAGCAAACGGTCTTGCTGGGTCTTGCCGAGATCGGAAAGGCGGATTTTGGTCGGGTCTTTCTGCCCACCTGCACCACCTAACATGATTAAACGGATTTTGTTGCGTCGACAATGCGCGGCGAGTGCGGCCTTGACCCGGAAGTTGTCGATGCAATCCAGTACATAATCAAAAGCACTATGAATTAGTTCAGTGAGATTTTCTTTCTCAACGAAATCTTCAATGGTGTGAATCTGGCAAGCAGGATTGATGTCGAGGCAGCGTTCTTTCAAAACATCGACTTTGGCACGACCTATGGTACTGCCCAGTGCAGGAAGCTGGCGGTTGATATTGGATTCCGCCACATTGTCGAGATCAATCAGGGTAAGATGGCCGACACCGCTGCGGACGAGTGCTTCCACTGCCCAGGAACCAACCCCGCCAACCCCGATAACGCAAATATGGGAATCGGTGAAACGGCTGAATGCCGCTTCACCGTAGATACGGATAACCCCCCCAAACCGACGAGCCGGAT
>JBBIHI010000024.1:0-18692 GCA_037447095.1 Thiotrichaceae bacterium | reverse complement strand
TCTTCCAGGCCAGTCGCCACCACTGTGACACGGATCTTCTCACCCAGCGATTCGTCGAGCGTGGTACCGATGATGATATTGGCTTCCCCATCCGCAAACTGGCTGACGACCGCACCAACTTCTTCAAACTCGTGCATGGACATATCCATGCCGCCGCTGATGCTGACCAGTATGCCGCGCGAACCATCCAGGCGGATGTCTTCCAGCAATGGGCTGGAAATGGCGATATTGGCTGCCTTGGAAGCACGGTCTTCACCCTGCGCTTCGCCAGTGCCCATCATGGTAATGCCACCATTGGACATGACCGCCTTCACGTCGGCAAAGTCAACGTTGATCAGGCCGGGGCTGGTAATCAGCTCGGAAATTCCCTGCACCGCATTCAGCAGCACATCGTTGGCAGCACCAAACGCCGATTGCATGGAGACATTCTTGCCCAGCGCCGTCAACAGCTTCTGGTTGGGAATGGTGATCAGGGAATCAACATACTTGCCCAGCTCGTTGATGCCGTGATCCGCCGATTGCTTGCGGCGTGCACCTTCCATCATGAAAGGACGGGTCACAACCGCAACGGTCAGGATACCCAGGTCGCGGGCAATTTCCGCGATAACCGGCGCTGCTCCCGTACCCGTACCACCACCCATGCCTGCGGTGATGAACAGCATATCAGTACCGTTGATCAATTCCTTGATACGCTCACGGTCTTCCACCGCCGCTTCACGGCCAATGTCAGGATTGGCACCTGCACCCAGACCTTTGGTCAGGGAAGTACCCAGTTGCAACATGCTCTTGACACCCAAACCTTGCAGGGCTTGTGCATCCGTGTTGGCACAAATGTATTCAACACCGTCAATACCGGCTTGCAGCATATGCTTGACCGCATTGCCGCCACCGCCACCGACCCCGATAACTTTAATCACAGCCCCTTTGGCTGCGCTATCCATTAGTTCAAACATGCCCGTACTCTCCGACTGTTAAAAATTTCCGTTAAACCAGCTTTTCAGACGTTCCAGCCACCCACCCGAAGATGCAACACCCGAGGCATAAGTCCGCCTGCTTCCATAAGCCTGCTGTGCCATACCGTACAGCAGGAGTCCTACCCCAGTGGAATGGATAGGATTTTCGACTTCACCGCGCAGGCCACCGACATTGCGTGGCAAACCGATACGCACCGGCATGTGGAAAACTTCCTCTGCCAGTTCGCGCACCCCGCGCATTTTCGAGGAACCCCCCGTCAGGACAATGCCCGCCCCGATACGTTCTTCATAACCGCTGCGGCGCAGTTCCTGAAGCACCAGTGCAAACAGTTCCTCATAGCGTGGCTCAATCACCGATGCCAGCGTTTGTGCTGACAGGCTGCGAGGCTCACGCTCCCCGACACCCGGCACTTCAATCAGCTCGTTTTCATCCGCCAACTGACGTAGCGCCCGCCCATATTTGATCTTGATTTCTTCCGCATGTTGGGTCGGTGTCCTGACCGCAACCGCGATGTCATTGGTGACTTGATCGCCTGCAATCGGGATGACCGCCGTATGGTGGATGGAACCGTTCATGAACACCGCAATGTCACTGGTTCCCCCGCCAATATCGACCAGACACACGCCCAGTTCCTTTTCATCCTCTTCCAGCACGGCATAGCTGGATGCCACCTGCTCAAGGATGATGTCATCAACGTGCAAACCGCAACGCTCCACGCACTTGACCAGATTCTGTGCCGCGCTGTGCGCTGCCGTGACCAGATGTACCCGTGCTTCCAGACGCACGCCCGACATGCCGACGGGTTCACGGATACCTTCCTGCTGGTCGATCACGTATTCCTGTGGTAACACGTGCAAAATGCGCTGGTCTGCCGGAATTGCCACCGCCCGTGCTGCATCCATGACCCGTTCCACATCGTTCTCGGTCACTTCGCTATCCTTGATCGCCACGATGCCGTGGGAATTCAGGCTACGCACATGGCTTCCGGCGATACCGACATACACGGTGCGGATTTGCGTACCCGCCATCAATTCCGCCTCTTCCACCGCCCGCTGGATGGACTGGATGGTGGATTCGATGTTGACGACCACACCCTTTTTCATGCCACGCGACGGGTATGAGCCGATCCCGATAATCGCCAGACCACCGCTGTCACTGATTTCCCCAACCAAGGCCACGACTTTCGATGTGCCGAGATCAAGCGCAACAATGACGTCGTTTTCCGCTTTCTTTGTCATCTTCACTAACTCCTGCGGTTCGTATCAGGCAACGCTGACGAACCGGCTGGGGATTGCTTCCATTCAACTGCAAAACCATTGGTATAACGCAGGTCAACGCGCTGGATATTGTTCCACTGGCCTTTCAACTGCTGCTGATAACCAACCTTGAACCGTTCCAGACGCCGTTGCTGGTCTTCATTACCAACCAGTATTTCCGGTCCCTGTTTTATTTTTATTCTCCATGCACCACTTTCATTTTCCGTCAATCCGGTAACTTCCAGTGGCAAACCTGCCAGCCATGCCCGGACTTGCATGAAACGCTCCGCCATTTCGCGTACCTTCTTATCCTCCGGGCTGTACAGGACAGGCAATAAACCCCGCATGGAAGACACATCTGCCGTGAACAACTCACCGAAATTGTTCATCAGGCGATCAGTACCCCAAATTGCCAGCGGATGCTGTTCTTCCACACTTACAATCAATTTGTCCGGCCATACCTCGCGCAAGGTTACATCACGCACCCACGGCTGGGTTTCCAGGTCTGCTTCCAGTGAATTTGCATCCAGCAGATACAGGTTGGTGTTTGTGTATTTTTCGGCAACCTTCTTTAATTCTGCATTCTTGATAAATTTAAACTCACCTTGTACATCAACCTGACTAATGCGCAGGTTTTCTGGATTATTCAACCAGGCGTGTACGCCCAGCCAACCTCCCAGCAGTACCAGTGCGACACTGAGCAACGCCGCCAGACGTAGCAGACGCGGTGATACCTGCGCCAACCGGAAAGCCGGGCGGCGGGTACGTCTGCCGTTTTGTGGGCGGCGTTTCATCATTACACCGTTGTCTCCAGTATGCGCACCACCAGTGCGTTAAAATCCATGCCAATGGCACGTGCCCCCATGGGGATCAGGCTATGGTCAGTCATGCCAGGGTTGGTATTGACCTCAATCAGCCATGCATTGCCTTGTGCATCGCGCATCATATCCACCCTTCCCCAACCGCGCCCGCCGACAGCATCGAATGCCTGACGCGCCAGTTGTTGCATGGCCTGCTCATCCGCCGCATCCAGCCCGCAGGGGCAGTGATAGCGGGTATCATCGCGCAGGTATTTGGCTTCGTAGTCGTAAAACCCGCCCGGTACTTCCAGGCGGATCAGCGGCAGGGATTCACCCGCCACAATCCCGGCGGTATATTCCGCACCGGTAATCCATTGCTCGGCAATTACCGTACTGCTGCACTCGGCAGCCTTGCGATAAGCCGTTTCCAACCCACCCGCTTCCGTTACCTTGCTCATGCCGATACTGGAACCTTCCGTCGCCGGTTTCACCATCAGCGGCAAACCCAGTTCAGACACCACCGCCGCAAAATCGGTATCCGCTGCCAATACCCGATAGGCCGGTATCGGCAAGCCTGCGCCTGCCCAGACCCGTTTGGTCATCAGCTTGTCCATGCTGATGGCGGAAGCCATGACCCCACAGCCGGTATACGGGATGCCAAGGATTTCCAGCGCACCCTGCAACACGCCGTCTTCCCCACCCGCGCCATGCAGGATGTTGAAAACACGGTCGAAGTTGCCTTCTTGCAGGACATTGATAATGTTGCGGTCAACGTCAATACCGTGGGCATCCACACCGCTGTCCTGCAAGCCTTTCAGCACCGCAGCGCCGCTTTTCAGGGAAACCGGACGCTCAGCCGCCCAGCCACCGTACAGTACAGCCACTTTGCCAAATTTTGCCTTCATCGCTGCATCCATCATTCGCCGCTCCGTACACTGAGTTTTTCCGGCAGGCTGGCAGCCAGACCACCGACGCTGCCTGCACCCTGGGTCAGGATGACATCGCCGTCTTGCAGGATGTGTTTCAGCACACCCGGAACGTCTTCCACATCAGTGACAAAAATCGGGTCAACCTTGCCCCGGATACGGATCGCCCGCGCCAATGCACGCCCATCGGCGCCGGGAATTGGCTGTTCGCTGGCGGCATACACATCCATCAGCACCAGCACATCGGTTTCCGACAACACCTGCGCAAAATCCTCGAACAGGTCGCGGGTACGGGTGTAACGGTGTGGCTGGAACACCTGTACCAGACGGCGGGTCGGCCAGGCGTTGCGTACCGCTTCCAGGGTTGCCTTCATTTCGCGCGGATGATGGCCGTAGTCATCCACCAGCGTGGCTTTCTTGCCCACCGCGAAACTGATGTCGCCGTATTGCTGGAAGCGGCGGCCTACTCCATCAAACTTGTGCAGACCGGCCACAATCGCTTCATCGGAAACATCCAGTTCGCTTGCAATGGCAATCGCTGCCAATGCATTCAAAACGTTATGCCGACCCGGTAAATTCAGGGTAATGTCCAGTGACCCACGCTCACCACGGCGGCGATGTACGGTAAAATGGCTCTGGGTTCCGTCGAAACGCACATCCGTCGCCTGCAAATCGGCATCATCACCGAAACCGTAGGTCACGACGGGGCGGCTGACTTCCGGCAGGATTTCGCGCACATATTCGTCATCCACACACAGTACCGCCAAACCGTAGAACGGCAGGTGATGCAGGAATTCGATGAAAGTCTGTTTCAGCTTGCTGAAATCACCACCGTAAGTGGACATGTGGTCTTCGTCGATATTGGTCACAACCGCAATCATCGGTTGCAGGTAGAGGAATGACGCATCACTTTCGTCCGCCTCTGCCACCAAGTATTCGCCCGTGCCGAGTTTGGAGTTGCTGGCGGAACTGTTCAGTTTGCCACCGATGACATACGTTGGATCCATGCCGCCCTCCACCAACAGACTGGTGGTCAGGCTGGTAGTGGTGGTCTTGCCGTGCGTCCCGGCCACCGCGATGCCTTGGCGGAAACGCATCAGTTCGGCAAGCATTTCCGCACGACGCACGATCGGGATACGCTGTTCACGTGCCGCAATGATTTCCGGGTTGCTGGCATCAATCGCGGTGGAAACCACAATCACATCCGCGCCTGCCACCTGCTCCGCCTTATGCCCTTTGTAAACCGTGACACCCAAACCCTGCAGGCGGCGCGTCATGGCATTTTCCGACAGGTCGGAACCGGAAACGCTGTAGCCCAGATTGGCAACCACCTCGGCAATACCGCCCATACCCGCACCACCGATACCGATGAAATGCAGCCGGTTGATGCGTTTGCGGGCGAGATGGTCATTTCCTGTTTGCATTATTGCTTTCCTGTTGAATCCTTGAATTCGTAACCGGCATAGGCAGCGCAAATGGCTGCCACCTGTGCCGTTGCATACGGCTTCGCCAAATCGCGGGAAGCCTTGCTCATGTGCCGTAACTGGGCGCGGTCAGAGCACAAATCCGTCAAAATACCAGCCAGTTTTTCCGGGTTCAGTTCACTTTGCTGTACCAGCAATGCCGCACCATGATCGGAGAGGTAATGGGCATTCGCCGTCTGGTGGTCATCCACCGCATAGGGGAATGGCACCAGGATTGCTGCCACACCGGCTGCCGCCAGTTCCGCAATGGTCAATGCCCCGGCGCGGCAGATCACCAGATCAGCCCAGGCGTAAGCTTCCGCCATGTCTTCGATGAACGGCATGAGTTCCGCTGCCACGCCTGCTGTTGCGTACTGCTGGCGGGCTTCCTCAATGTTTTTTACCCCTGCCTGATGGCGTACCACCGGGCGGCTTGCACCCTCCATCAAGGCCAGGGCTTGTGGAACCATGCTGTTCAGTGCCTGCGCACCGAGACTGCCGCCCACGACCAGCACCCGTACCGGCTCGTCGTCACGGTCGGCAAGGCGCTCCAGCGGATTGGGCAGGCTGGCAATATCCAGGCGTACCGGGTTGCCGGTTGCCATGACCTTATCGCTGCCGCCAAACGTACCGGGAAAACCCTCCAGTACCCGCCGCGCCACATGCGACAACAGCTTGTTGGTCAAACCCGCCACAGCATTCTGCTCATGGATGACGACCGGATTGCCCATCAACGCGGCAACCAGACCACCGGGGCCAGCTACGAACCCACCCATACCCAGCACGGCGGCTGGTTTGTGTTTCAGCATGATGCCGACGGATTGCACCAGCGCACGTACCAGATTGACCGGCGCCATCAGCAGGGTTTTCCAGCCCTTGCCACGCAGGCCGCTGACATCCAGCCAAGCCATTTCAATACCCGCTTCGGGGATTACCCGCGCTTCCAGGCCAGTGCGGGTTCCCATCCACACCACGGGAATATCGTGTGCCAACAGGGCGCGTGCGACGGCAAGGCCGGGGTAAACATGCCCGCCCGTACCACCGGCAGTGATCATGATCGGGCGTTGCTGCTGTTTAACTGCCATGCACTGGCCTCCGTACATTTGCCTGCCTGCGGGCTTTACGCTCAGGTACACCAAAATGGGCAATGTAGGTTTCGCGGTACACCCGCATCAGCAACGCAAGCGCAACCATCGTCACCATCAGGCTACTGCCGCCATAACTCATGAGTGGCAAGGTCAAACCCTTGGGTGGCAATACCGCCAGATTGACGCCGATATGCAGGATGACCTGGAAACCGATCCAGAAACCGATGCCATACGCCACGTAAGCGGCAAAATGCTTGCCCACCTTGTCGGCCTGAAAACCGATCACAAATGCCCGCATCACCAGCCAGCCATACAAGGCCAGCATCACCAGAATACCGATGAACCCCAGCTCTTCCGCCAGAATGGAGAAAATGAAATCGTTGTGCGCTTCCGGCAGGTAAAACAGTTTCTGCACACCAGCACCCAGCCCACTGCCAAACCAGCCACCATCACCAATCGCCATCAGGGCATGGACTGTCTGATAACCCTTGTCAGCTTCATGCTCCCAGGGGTGGAGCAAGGCATCCCAACGGTTGCTGCGATACCCCATGAAAGACACCGGGATCATGATCAGCACCGCGCCACCCAGCAGGATTCCCAGCCGTTTCATGGGAATACCACCTAGAAACAGCATGACCAGCCCCGTGGCGAAGATAACTACCGTAGAACCAAAGTCAGGTTCCAGCAGCAACAACCCACCCGTGACCCCAAGCACCATCAGGGGAATCAGGAGTGGCTGGTAAGACGGCGAAGTCGCCAGATTCCTGCCGTGGCGCACCAGATAACCGGCGATGTACAGCAGCATGATCAGCTTCGCCACTTCGGAAATCTGTATCGACACAATTCCCAGATTCAGCCAACGGTGGCTGCCGTTCACCGACTTGCCGATAACCGGCAATAATACCGCCACCAGCAGGATCAGCACGACCGGTAGAAGACGTACCCCAAGCTGTTGCCAGAAGTCGATCCGAATCTGATAAACAACCAACCCCAGTATCAATCCCGCCCCCAGAAACAGCACCTGCCGATCCAGGTAATAAAACGGGTCGTGATACGTCTTGTCTGCCACCGCAATGGAAGCGGACGCCAGCATGACAATCCCGATCCCCATGATCGCCAGAATGACCAGCAACAGGTCACGATCCATATAAGGCGCAAGGAAGAAACCTTCCTGGGTGTTCATGGGTTGCGGCGTACTGCTCATGGCAAACTCCTCACCGCAGCGCTGAATGCATCACCCCGGTGCGCGTATCCCTTGAACATGTCGAAACTGGCACAGGCCGGGGAAAGCAGCACGTTATCACCCGGACGGGCGAGTTCCGCCGCCAGTTGCACGGCGTCTTCCATCGTCTGCGCCAGCAGGTAAAGCACATGCCCCTCGATCACATCGGCAATTTTGTTGCGGTCTTCGCCGATCAGGATCATGGCGCGGGCTTTTTCTTCCGCAACCGGACGCAAGGGTGAGAAATCCGCCCCTTTGCCTTGACCGCCCGCAATCAGCACTGTTTTACCCGGCAAACCCGCCAACGCCGCCAAAGTCGCACCGACATTGGTTCCCTTGGAATCGTTGTACCAGTTCACCCCGTTGCGCTCGCGTACCCACTGGGTACGGTGCGGCAGGCCGGTAAATTCACGCAGGGCGTCCAACATGCCCCGCAGTGGGATTCCGGCAGCCTCACCCAATGCCAGCGAGGCCAAGGCATTGGCGACGTTGTGTTCACCGGGCAGTTTCATGTCAGAAACGGGCAACAGCAGCGTTTCGCCTTTAGCCAGCCAGCGCTTTCCTGCCTGCCCGCGCACGCCGTATTGCCCGTCAGCAGGCATATCCAGCCCGAAACTGACTACATTGCCCATGCCTGCAACCATTTCCATGACCAGCGGGTCTTCCCGGTTTACCACCGCGCAACCGCAGTTCTGGTACACCACGGCCTTGGCTGCGGCATAGTCGGCGTAACTGTCGTAACGATCCATATGGTCTTCGCTGACATTCAGCACCACGGCTGATACGGCACGTAACGACCGGGTGGTTTCCAACTGGAAGCTGGAAAGTTCCATCACATACACATCGGGTACGGTCTGTTCCAGCAAATCCAGCGCAGCGTAACCGAGGTTGCCACCCGCGTAGGATTGCATCCCGGCCTTTTTCGCCATCAGGTCAACCAGGGTGGTGACACTGCTTTTGCCGTTGGAACCGGTAATAGCCACGATGGGCGCTTTGGCTTCGCGCACAAACAGTTCAATGTCGCCGATGATTTCTGCACCACGCTCACGTGCGGCACGGATTTCCGGGGTTGCCACGGCAATGCCAGGACTAACTACCAAGGTTTGTGCCTGGGCAAACAGATCACCTGCATCAGCAAATGCCCCGAAGGCATAAGGCGCACCCGGGAACTGACCCAGCAACTCATCCTTGCCCGGCGGGTTGGCACGGCTGTCCACCACCGCGAATGCCACACCGCGTGAATACAGGTAACGCGCAACCGAAAGCCCGGTCTGGCCGAGGCCAACCACCAGTGTGTTCCAGTTGTGAGTTTGCGTTGCCATGTTCACATTACCCATTAACGAATCTTCAAGGTTGCCAAACCGATCATCACCAGAATCACGGTAATGATCCAGAACCGGACAATGACCCGTGGCTCAGGCCAGCCCTTCTTTTCATAGTGGTGGTGCAAGGGCGCCATGCGGAAAATGCGTTTGCCGCCAGTTGCCTTGAAATACCCCACCTGCAAGATCACCGAGAGGGTTTCCAGCACGAAAATACCCCCCATGATCGCCAGCACGATTTCCTGACGCACGACGACGGAAACAATGCCGAGGCGGATCTCCTTCCGGGTGGCACCCACATCGCCCATGAATACCTGTGCGGGGTAAGTGTTGAACCACAGGAAGCCAAGCCCTGCCCCGAAAATAGCCGCACAGAACACCACCACTTCGCCCGCACCCGGTACACGTGGAATCCCCAGATATTGCGAAATGCTGGCATTACCACTGGTATAAGCAAAGATAGCCAAACCACCTGCGACCATAATGGTTGGCATGATCGCCAGACCATCCAGGCCATCCGTCAGGTTCACCGCATTACTGGAACCCACCACCACCAGATAAACCCAAGGGATGAACAGCCAGCCCATCTGCCAATGCGCTTCCTTGATCACTGGCAGGAAAAAGGTGGTTTCCGTCGACGTTTGCGCCGTGAAATACAGGTAAAACGCAGCGGCAAAACCCACCATGGTCAAACCTGCGGTTTTTTGGCGGGCGGTCAAACCCATGTTGCGGCGCTTTTTCAGCTTGATGTAATCATCCAGCCCCCCCACCAGACCAAAGCCCAGCGTAACCAGCAGCACCACCCACACGAAACGGTTGGCCAAATCCGCCCACAACAGGGTGGAAACCGTAATCGCCAGAATGATCATTACCCCACCCATGGTTGGCGTACCCGCCTTCATCTGGTGTTGTGGGCCATCCTCACGGATGTATTGCCCAATTTTCAGCCGGGTCAAGGCACGGATCATCCCCGGCCCTGTCCACAAAGCAATGAATAACGCCGTCAGCAAGCTCAGGATCGCCCGCAGGGTCAGGTACTGGAATACATGGAACCCGCTGTACAGTTCGCGCAATTGTTCAAACAGCCACAACAACATTACGCAGCCTCCCTGACAGCACTAGCTGTCAACGCATCCACGACACGCTCCATCCGGGAAGCACGCGAGCCTTTCACCAGGACATTTGTACCGGGCTGCAAATCCTGTTCCAGTTCCGCAAGCAGGCTATCCAGCTCGGTAAACGCATGACCTTGCTGCCCGAATGCCTGGCTTGCCCCGGCACTCAATGTGCCCAACGTGTAAACCGCATCAATACCTGCCTCTGCTGCTTTTTGCCCAAGTACTGCGTGTAACTGCGTACCTGTATCGCCCAATTCGCCCATATCACCCAACACCAGTATTTTTTTTCCATGCAAACCTGCCAGTACATCAACGGCTGCTGCGGTCGATGTCGGGTTTGCGTTATATGTGTCATCTACCACTAGGCCACCGTGTCTGCCCTGTTTGGGATTCAAACGCCCCTTGACAGGTTGCAGGGTTTCCAGCCCCTCGCGTACCGTTTCCAGTGAAATGCCCAAGGCCAACGCAGCGGCAGTTGCTGCCAGTGCATTCATCTGGTTATGCCGCCCCAGCAATTTCAGGTTGACCGGCAAAGTTATTCCATTAGCCTGAATGCAGAACTGGTTGTTTTCATCCTGTACGCCCTGCACATCAGCCGCATGATCCATGCCGAAACTCAGCAGCTTGCGGCCACGGTTCAAGCCTTGCCAATAATTGGCATACGTATCGTCGGCATTGATGATGGCAATACCATCTGTCGACAACCCGTTGAAAACTTCGCCTTTGGCGCGTGCCACACCGGCGATGTCACCAAAACCTTCCAGATGTGCTGCACCGGCATTGTTCAGCACTGCCACATCGGGACAGGCAATCCGGGTCAGGTAATCAATTTCCCCGAAATGGTTGGCACCCATTTCAATCACCGCAAATGCGTGGTCGGTACGCAGACCCAGCAAGGTCAGCGGCATACCAATGTCATTGTTGAGGTTGCCTGCCGTTGCCAAGGTATTACCCTGCTGGGACAGGATGGCCGTCAGCATTTCCTTCAGGGTAGTTTTGCCATTGCTGCCGGTCAGTCCAACCAGTGGCAGATGAAATTGCTTGCGCCATGCAGCGGCCAACCGGCCTAATGCCAAACGCACATCATCAACTACGACCTGCGGAATATTTGCATCCACATGACTGGAGACCAGTGCTGCACTGGCTTTGCCTGCCACTTGCGGAACAAAGTCATGCGCATCGAAACGTTCGCCTTGCAACGCCAGGAACAAATCGCCAGTACCTACCTGCCGCGAGTCACGTTCAACCCGCTCTATTGCAACGTCCTGATCGTGTAATTCGCCGCCTGTCATGCGGGCAATGTCGGAAAGCATCAGCCACGTCATGCACCACACTCCTGCAACGCTTGCGCTGCCTGAATCCGGTCATCAAATGGAATGCTACCATTGGCGAGAATCTGTACGGTTTCGTGCCCTTTTCCTGCTATCAGCACCGTATCTCCCGGTTGTGCCTGACTGATGGCGAGGCGTATTGCTTTTGCGCGGTCGTGTTCAAACGTCACGCCCGCTTTATTGGTAATGCCCTGCATGATGTCCTCAAATATCTGCTGTGGATTTTCGGAGCGCGGATTATCGTCGGTTACGATAACCACGTCAGCAGCAGATTCTGCCTTTTGTGCCATTAATGGGCGCTTGCCCCGGTCACGGTCGCCACCGCAACCAAATACGCACAACAAACGGCCACGGGTATGCACATGTACGGCCTTCAACACCTGTTCCAGCGCACCCGGCGTGTGGGCATAATCAACCACCACCAGTGTGCCGTTATCCTGTCCGGCAGCGACCCGTTCCATACGTCCGGGCACTACCCAGACCTGTTGCAGGCGTTGCAAGGCATCATTTAATTCCAAACCTTTTGCGAGCAATGCTCCAAGCGCCGCCAGCAAATTATGCAGGTTGAACTGCCCCAGCACGGGGGCTTGCAGGATTCCTTCTCCCTGCCCGGTAGTGACGCAGGCGCGGATACCGGTATGATCGAAAACGGCATCACTGGCCACCAGCGTACCTGCCGGATAAGCAGCAACATCGCCAACGCCGTAACCGATTACGTTGACCGGCGTATCCCGCAGTTCATTGGCCAGACGCTGCCCAAAATCATCGTCAAGATTCAACACCACCGACTGCAAACCCGGCCAGTGGAACAGCTTGCGTTTGGCTTGTGCATACGCTTCCACCGTACCGTGATAATCCAGATGGTCACGGGTCAGGTTGGTCAGGACTGCCACATCAAAACGGATACCGTTGACCCGCCCCTGATCCAGTGCGTGGGAGGACACTTCCATCGCAACGGTGTTGTAGCCATCATCACGCAAAGAACGCAGCAGACCATGAACGGTCAAGGCATCCGGCGTGGTATGGGTGGCAGGTTGTAATTGCCCTGGTAGGCCAATGCCCAGCGTGCCGATAACCGCCGCATCCTTGCCCCTGGCATTCAATGCTTCAGCGATGAAATGGCTGACGGAAGTCTTGCCGTCAGTGCCCGTCACGCCGACCATAAACAGGTCGGCGCTGGGACTGGAATTAAAACGGTCGGCGAGCGTACCCAGATGCTCCCGCAGGGAAACAACGGGGACTGCTGCAACCGACAAGGGTGGTTTGGTTAATCCTTCTTCAGGCTCATACAGCACCACAACAGCACCTGCCTGAATGGCTGCTTCGGCATAAGCCATGCCATGCTGACGGGTTCCGCGCAAAGCCACAAACGCCATTCCCGGCTCCACCTTACGGTTGTCCAGGGTCAGGCCGCTGACCATGATGCCAGGGATGTTATCCGTTATTCCGTCCAGCAATATGCGCAAGGGCAGCATCTGTTTCATGTTGCCCCCTGTACTGGTGTGGCCGGTGGTTGTGGCTGGGTGGCCTGTTTCAGACCCGGCAAATTGTCAGGCGGTATATCCAACAGGCGCAGGGCTTCACCCATTACTTTGGAAAACACGGGAGCGGCAGCCTTACCACCGCTGTCATCCACTTTCGGTTCGTCAATCTGCACTGCCACTACCAGACGTGGACGGCTGGCCGGGGCAACCCCGATAAAACTGGTCATGTAACGGTCGGTGCTATAGCCCTTGCCTTTACCCAAATGTTTGTACGCCGTACCTGTCTTGCCTGCGACGCGGTAGCCCTCGACCATCGCAGCCTCACCAGTCCCGCCTTTATGGACAACGGCCTCCATCATGCGCACCACATCCCTGGCAGTCTTCTCGGACATGACGCGCTGCCCTGTAACGGGTTGATCAACCTTGTAAATGCTGACCGGCATCAGCAGCCCACCTGCGGCAAACGGGGCATAAGCGTGTGCCATTTGCAGCAGGCTGACTGACAGGCCATAGCCGTAACCATGGGCTGCGCGGTCTACTTGCCCCCAGCTTGCATAGTCCCTCAACTCACCGGCTGTTTCACCCGACACCCCGGCATCGGGTACACGCCCAAAACCTAAACGTTTCAGGAACATCCAGTGATCGCGTGGATTCATCAACAAGGCTACCCGACTCGCACCCACGTTACTGGACTTGGCCAGCAAGGTAGGCAGACTGATGGAACCGTAGTCACGGTGATCTTTCACAACGTATTTGCCAAAGTTGATCCGCCCCGGCGAGGTATTGATTTCCACATCCGGGCCAATTACCCGTGATTCCAGGGCTGCGGCAATCGTCAACGGCTTGAGGGTGGAACCTGGCTCGGCCTTGTCGGTCGCTGCACGGTTGCGGAGTTGATGCCAGTCAACAACACCCTTGCGGTTGTTTGGATTGAAAGATGGTACATTCACCATCGCCAGGATTTCACCCGTATGCGCGTCCAGCACCACCAGTGAACCGGCCTTGGCATTCAACTCATATACACGGGTCAACAGCTCCTTGTACGCCAGATACTGGATGCGCTGGTCAATACTGAGCTGGACATCCTGACCCGGCTGCATTTCACTCAGTTGATCAACCTGTTCAACCAGGCGCTTCTGGCCGTCAATAATGCCGCGAATCTTGCCCGGTTTGCCTGCCAGCATGTCATTACGGACTTTTTCAACCCCCTCAATGCCCTTGCCATCGGAATCGGTCATCCCGACCACATGCCCGGCAGCATCAACCTGTGGGTAATAGCGGCGGTAATCACGCTCACTACTGACCCCCGGCAACTCCAGGTCAAGCACGGCTGAAGCATTTTCAAGCGGCAAATACCGCGCAAGATAAACAGAGGATTTGTCCTTGTCTTTTTCAAGGCGCGGCAGCAATTCACCCTCTGCCAGACCTGTTTGCTGCTCAACCGTGTGCAGCGCCCCCTCCATACGGGTGAACGCACCTGCTGCGGTATCACGGGCTTGTTGCTGTTCTGCGGCAGATTTACCTGCCGCTGCGTCTTGCTGGCCTTCAGCAGGTTTGGTCACAGCCGCCCCCGTCCCCTGGCGGGCAACCTCATTGTCGTGCCGCAATTTTTCATAAGCAGCCAACAACTTTTTGGGTTCACACTTGATTGACTCAACCGGGGTGCTGATCGCCATAGGCTCACCATTACGGTCAAGGATCATACCCCGGTAGGCAGGCACGACCACATCACGCAACTGGCGTATATCCGCTTTCTTTTGCAAGTCTTCCTGCTGGAACACTTCCAGATAGACTGCCCGCAGCAACAGGACGCCAATCACAAGCAACAGGCCAAGCATCAGGAAAAGACGCCTGCCCTGAAAAACCGGTGATTTTGCCTGTCTGCGTTTCACTCGTGTATTACCCTGATTTCATCAGCCGAAGGTTTCTGCATTCCCAATTCCTGTTTGGCACGGGTATCCACCCGCACCTGATTCAAACGGGTACTCTGTTCAAGCCTGAGACGCGCCCATTTATCACTACCGTCATCACGTTTCTGTTCCAGATTACGCACATCGGTAAACAAGGTGCGTGAATGCTGACGATTCACAATCACCAGCAACGCCAAGCCAATCACCAGGAAGTACAGCACCATCAAGCCGATTGCCGATGTAAATTTCATCCGACCCTCTCCCCGATACGCATGACGGCACTCCGCGCCCGCACATTGCCCTGCACTTCCGCATCGCCAGGCCGTATGGCCTTACCAATCAGTTTCATGGGTGGCTGGATGGTTTGCGGCATCACTGGCAACCCCCTTGGGATCGGCGGTGGCGTGGATACCTCACGCAAATAATGTTTGACAATGCGGTCTTCAAGGGAATGGAAGCTGATGACAACCAACCGCCCACCTGGGGCAAGGCGGGCAACAGCCTGACGCAAACACTCTTCGACATCATCCAGTTCCTGGTTAACTTTTATACGTATTGCTTGAAAACTACGGGTTGCCGGATGCTTTCCCGGCTCACGCTTGCGCACAACCCTGCCAATCAGCTCTGCCAGTTGCAGCGTTGTTTGCAGAGGGGTTTGTGTACGCACCTTGACAATTTCCCGTGCAATCTGGCGGGAAAACTTTTCTTCCCCATAACGCCAGAGCACATCTGCCAATTCAGCTTCGCCTACGACAGCCAGCCACTCGGCAGCACTCAAGCCACGGGAGGTATCCATACGCATATCCAGCAGACCATCACGCATGAAACTGAAACCGCGCCCCGCATCATCCAGTTGCGGTGAAGAAACACCCAGGTCAAGCAGCAAGCCATCCATTTGCCCACCAATACCGGCAGCATCCAGTGCAGCAGAAAAATCCCGGAACGAGCCATGCCATACGCCCACCCTGGGGTCATCTGCATAACACTGGCTGGCATGGGCAATGGCAGTGGGATCTTTGTCCGTCACTACCAGACGCCCTTCCGCCCCCAGCGATTTCAGGATCAGGGAAGAATGCCCGCCCCGACCGTAAGTACCATCCACATAAACGCCATCCGCCCTGATATTCAGGGCTGCAACGGCTTCATGCAGCAATACGGTGTCGTGCACCAACCCTGCGTCCTGATCCAAAGAAACCATTACATGGAAACCTGATTGAGGATTTCACTGGATTCGGCATCATCCTGCGCTTCCAGTAACCAGGTTTCGCGGGAAGCCTCCCACAAGTCAGCATCCCACAACTCAAATTTGTTGGCCTGTCCGACCAGTACCACCCGCTTGTCAATGGAGGCGAATTCCCGCAGCGGGGCTGGCAACAACACTCGCCCCTGGGTATCAAGCTCAAGCTCGGCGGCGTGCCCCAGGATCAGGCGCTGCATATTGCGCACCCGTTTGTTCATATTGGGCAGGGACATCAGGGTTTTTTCGACCTTCAGCCATTGATCCATCGGGTAAACCAGCAGGCATTTGTCTGTGTGGTCGACTGTCACCACAATCTGGCCTTCAGCAGACTCAGCAATAGCATCACGGTACTTGGCAGGCATTGCCAAGCGCCCTTTGCCGTCTACCGTAATGTGTGAAATGCCACGAAACATGCCCGAAGAACCACTCTGCTTAGGGGCTAATCCCCACTTATTCCCACTTTCCTCCACTTTCAGGGAAATATAGGCAGACATTTCCACACTGTCAATGAAATTACTGATAAAACGCTTTAAATTAGTGATGTTATATTTTTAACAGACAGAAAAGCACAGGAAGTGGCGTTGTATTTCCGTGGAAATCATTGAGATACGATAGATATAGAGATTCCTCTTTAAAATAAAAAGGAAACGTATTTAATTATGCGGGGAATAGGAAAAAAGAGCTGACCTGTAAGCCGGGTTCTGTCGAGGACAATCATTCATCTGGGATGCATGTCACCATACACCTCAAGCAACCTACCCGGATGCAGTGCGGGTCACACCAACGCATCCCTATTTGGTTTTGCTCCAGACGGGGTTTACCGTGCCGTCGACTGTTGCCAGCGACGCGGTGCGCTCTTACCGCACCATTTCACCCTTACCTCCGGCGAACCGGTTGGCGGTATCATTTCTGTGGCACTTTCCGTCGGCTTACGCCGCCCAGGCGTTACCTGGCGTCTTACCCTGTGGAGCCCGGACTTTCCTCCCTCCTGCAAGCAGGACAGCGATTGCCCGGTCAGCTCTTGGGCGAACAATAAACGAAAGTGAAAAAGGAATGCAAGGAAAACCCGGCAACACCTGACAGGCTGTGCCGGGACAAAAAGCGTTAAATGATCTCCAGAATCATGTTTTGCAGACGTGCCAGCGCCAGCAGGGACACAAGGCCAACCACCAACACCACGCCTGGATTACGTAAAATGGAAAGCTCATGGGAAGCGAGGACGGCTCCTGCCAGGAAAAACCCGACCAATCCAACAATCAGGATAGGGGGAATTTCCAGACCAAACAGACGCGCGACACTCAACACAATGCCGCCCAGAATGCCTATGAACAATAGCGTCTTCAGCAGCTCCGTTGGCACGGTGCAAGCCTGACGTACCAATAAGTTATTCATTATAAATGTCCTGAATGCTAGGGTAGACCATAGCATGATACATGAGAAACCTCTCCACCCAAATTTAAAAAAATCAAAATCCGGGAGAAACGGTGTTATTCCAGTGCCGAACTGTCGGGTTATACCTGCCCACGGATGAATCTGTTAAAGTAGTCAGCCGCGATATTGAAGCAGAGTAATCAACAATGAGCGCAATTCCAGAGTCTTTCCTGAAAAAAACGGCTGAACTTTCCACCGAAGTCACCCGGCCTTTCCCCAATTCCCGTAAGGTTTATGTGCAAGGCTCACGCCCGGACATCCGCGTGGGGATGCGTGAAATTGACCAGCACCCGACTTCAGCCAGCTTTGGCGCGGAAGAAAATCCGCCGATCCCGGTATACGACACCTCCGGCCCGTTCACTGACCCGAATGTCAGCATCAACCTGCTGGAAGGCATCCCGGATGTGCGCCTGAACTGGATTCTGGAACGTAACGACACCGAACAACTGGACGGCCCCACGTCCGAATACGGCCTTGAACGCCAGAACGATCCACGCCTTGCCTACTTGCGTTTCGCCCACCTGCGAGCACCACGTCGCGCCAAGACAGGCAAGAATGTTTCGCAGATGCACTACGCACGCCAGGGCACAATCACCCCGGAAATGGAATACGTCGCCATCCGCGAAAACCTGAAATTGCAGGAACTGCGCAAAAACCCGGCCTACGCCAGACTGCTGCGCCAGCACCAAGGTCAAGCCTGGGGCGCGAATCTGCCGGAAGAAATCACCCCGGAATTTGTGCGTTCCGAAGTTGCAGCTGGCCGCGCCATCATTCCGGCCAATATCAACCACCCGGAACTGGAGCCAATGATCATCGGGCGTAATTTCCGCGTGAAGATCAACACCAATATCGGCAACTCGGCTGTCACCTCCTCCATCGAGGAAGAAGTCGAGAAAATGGCCTGGTCTGCCCGCTGGGGCGGCGACACGCTGATGGACCTTTCCACTGGCAAAAACATCCACGAAACCCGCGAATGGATTCTGCGTAACGCGCCCATGCCAATCGGTACTGTGCCAATCTATCAGGCGCTGGAAAAGGTTAATGGCAAGGCCGAAGACCTGACCTGGGAAATTTTCCGCGACACCCTGATCGAGCAGGCAGAACAAGGCGTGGACTACTTCACCAT
>JBBIHI010000023.1:0-19042 GCA_037447095.1 Thiotrichaceae bacterium | reverse complement strand
CCCGGAAATGCTCCGGTACGGAAACCTGCCCCAGCAAGGTTTTCAGTTCTGAGCGTTGCTGTGGTTGCGGGGTAAAGCTCCAGTCAATCAGCCCGTGGTGCAGGTCGTGACTCAACAGTTGTGGCAAACACCACTGCCCGTAGGACGCTTCGGTGCGGATCGGGTTACTGCCTTCCTTGTAGCCGCCAGCCTCCTTGAATGGCTGGGTAATGGCGTTACGCGCCTTTTGTAACGCGACATCCACGCTTTTGCGTTCCCCTAGCGTTTGCAGCAGGGCTTTGGCGAACTGGATGCCTGCTTGGTCAAATACCGATTCGCGCATTCCGATGACATGGGGGATGCCTGCCCGATAGAGTGCGGCGCTCAGGCCATTGTGCGGGTAGTTGGGGTGCTGTTTGGCACTCAGGCACGCGGACATCACCAGCAGTTGCACTTCAGTATTCTGGAAGCAGGCCGCCAGTTCCGTTTCGTCAACGATCTGCTTGCGACCAATGTTGTCTTCAAACAGGAAACCGCCATACGCCCGCTGATTGTGATGCTCGTGGGTAAAGTTGCCGTGTCCGCTGAGGTAAACCAGATGGGGCTGAAAGCGTTGCAAACTTTCCCGGAAAGTCTCCAGCCGCCCGTCATCCGGCATTTCCAGCACGATTTCCCCGGCTTTTTCCTGATCCATCAGGGCTTCCTGCACGGCGGCCTGTTCCTTTTCCACATCCAGCCGCTCTAGTTCGCTCAGGTCATCGGGCAGGGAGGTGAACAGCAAGACGCGCAAGGGTTCGCGACGGATGTTGGGCAAGGCGACACTGATGGCAGGGTTACGCCGTGACAGGCTGAAACCGGCTTCCCGCCCCAGAAAACCGTAAGTAGGGTGATACAGCGTTTCCCACGGCAGGGTGAGAATGGCAGCGTTATCGGATTCAATGATGATGGGTAGTGTTTGCTGCCCGGCAACTTGTTTGGCTGTTGTCAGTGTGTCACCGTCTAGCAATGCATCCCACAGGGTTTGCCCGATGGCCTGCAAGTGCTTTTCTTCAACCAGCAGGTGATCGGCGTAGGCGGAGCTTAGCCTTTCGGCCATGCCTTTGATGTGTGCGTGGGTACGCAGCAGGTCGGCGGGAGGTGTGATGATGAAAGGTGTGACGGGCATCTTACTCCCTCCCTTGATAAGGGGAGGGCTGGGGAGGGGTTTCTTCCACCACGCCAACCGGATGCTCCGGCACTTCCAGAACCTCGATTTCCTGCCGGGAGCCATCTTTCAGTACCTCGACCTTACGCACCGCGCCCAGCGAAACCATTTGCCGGGTATGGCAGAAAGGGCAGGAGAGCGGGAAGTCGCTTACACCCTCCGGGATTCGCGCCATGTCATAACGATATGAAAACGTTTTGCCACAGTGTCCGCAAGTGGTAATGCGTCTGATTGGTTGCCTCATGATTTCCCCCTCAAACAAACAAGCTGAAAACGGCAAAACAGATGCCAAAGAAACTGCAAAAACCGGCAGCACCCAGCCACCTGAGCTTGCGTCTGGCACTGTGATGGAAAAAGGTTTCGATGTCGCTGGGGCTGTCCGGGTCTACCTGATAATGTTCCGGGTACAGGCTGGTAAAGGCGAAACCCAGCGCCAGCATCCATGCACCGAAAATAATCACCAGCATCAGCGGTTCCTGCACGGTGGCTTTGTCCCCGCTGATGAATTTGAGTACGGTGGCATACAAGCCCGGAATGGCGATGTTCAGCGTAATCAGTTGCTTGGCAAGCTCGTCAAGGCGGGTAGATTGTGCGGCGACATCCTTGGCGAAACTGTCCAGCAAGCCCTCGTCGTATTGGGTGACGGGCGCTGTTTCCAGTTCCATCAGTGGTGGTGGCGTTGATTCCGACATGGCAAGCCCTTGCGTGGTTTGTGTGGTTAACAGTTTAGCAGGGTTATAAGTCACCTACAGCCTGAAAACCTGACAGGTGACTTACACAGAAATGGGCTTACGCCAGCTCAACCTTCGGGGCAGGAACCCACCCCTCCTTACGGTGTTCAACGACAACAGTCGTATAAATCCCGCCACGCACGTTCCATACTCCGGTCAGACGCATGAAGCGCGGCTCGGTTGCAGTGGCCAAATCTTCAAGGATTTTATTGGTGACAGCTTCGTGGAATGCGCCTTCTTCACGGTAACTCCACATGTAAAGCTTCAGGGATTTTAGCTCCACGCATTTTTCATCAGCGACATATTCAATTTTGAACTGAGCAAAATCCGGCTGGCCGGTCTTCGGGCAGATGCAGGTAAATTCCGGCACATCAATGCGGATGGTGTAATCACGCTGAGGGTTCGGGTTAGGAAAAGTTTCCAGCTCCTTGCTCGGGCGAGTAGACATAGTGTGTTCCTCTTTAATAGGGCATCGACAGTAGGGCAGCGATTATAGTAGCCTGACCCACCCTCGATAAATACCTTGGTTAAGCGCATGAGCATTGGCACAAACATTCCCGTCATAACAATTGATGGCCCGGCAGGGGCTGGTAAAGGCACGATTGCACAACTGTTGGCCGACAAACTGGGCTGGCATTTGCTGGATAGCGGGGCGATTTACCGCGTTGCTGCGTTGGCCGCCATGCAGCGGGGGATGGATTTGCAGGATGAAACGGCGCTGGCCACCATGATTCCGGGTCTGCAAATTGATTTCCGCGTGGGTGAGGCGTGGCTGGATAATGCCTGTGTCAGTAGTGAAATCCGTAACGAAGCCAGCGCCAGCGCGACCTCAAAAATTGCCGCGTTGCCTGCCGTCCGTGCTGCGCTGCTGGAACTTCAGCGCAATTTCCAACGTGCGCCCGGTTTGATCGCCGACGGGCGGGACATGGGTACGGTTGTTTTCCCCCATGCTTCCCACAAGTTTTATTTGACCGCCAGTGCCGAAATCCGTGCGGAACGTCGCCTGAAACAGTTGAGTGAACAGGGACTTAGTGCTAATATCCGCGACCTGATTCAAGACATTAATGCCCGCGATGAACGCGATGCCAATCGCCCGGTCGCCCCACTGAAACCTGCCGATGATGCGGTGTTGATTGACACCAGCCCATTAAATCAGGCAGAAGTGTTTGCCGAAGTGCTCAGACACATCAGCCAAGCATTTGTTTGAATTGCTAAAACTGAATGGCAGCCCTGACAGGAACGTCCGGGCTTTTTGCGTTTTACCCGTCATCGCAGGATGCAGTGGCGATAAAGTTTATATTTACAGGTAATTTTTTCCATGACTGAAAGTTTTGCTGAACTGTTTGAAGAGAGCCTTTCTTACACCCAGATGCAGCCAGGCGCCCTGCTGAATGCAACAGTTCTCGAAGTCCGCCCCGATTTTATTATTGTTAGCGCTGGCCTGAAATCCGAAGGCGTTATCCCTGCTGAACAGTTCAAGAATGAACGCGGCGAAATCAACGTTAAAGTTGGCGATCTGGTCGAAGTGGCACTGGATACCGTGGAAGATGGTTTCGGTGAAACCCGTCTTTCCCGTGAAAAAGCCCGCCGCCTGCGTGCCTGGGAAGTGCTGGAAGAAGCCTTCAATAACGATGAAATCGTTACCGGGATCATCACCGGCAAAGTCAAGGGTGGCTTTGTGGTTGAACTCAGCGACATCCGTGCGTTCCTGCCGGGTTCCCTGGTGGATGTACGTCCTGTGCGCGACACTTCCTACCTGGAAAACAAGGAACTGGAATTCAAGCTCATCAAGCTGGATCAGAAGCGCAACAACGTGGTCGTTTCCCGCCGTGCAGTCGTGGAAGAAGAGTACAGTGCAGAACGCGAAGCACTGATGGAAAACCTGCAAGAAGGTCAGGTCATCAAAGGCGTGGTCAAGAACCTCACCGATTACGGTGCGTTCCTCGACCTGGGTGGCATCGACGGCTTGCTGCACATCACCGATATGGCCTGGAAGCGTGTCAAGCATCCTTCCGAAGTGGTCAGCATTGGGGACGAAATCGAAGTCAAGGTTCTCAAGTTTGACCGCGACAAGAACCGCGTGTCCCTCGGCCTCAAGCAACTGGGTGAAGACCCATGGCAAGATCTGGTACGCCGTTACCCATCCGGCACCCGTATCTTCGGCAAGGTCAGCAACCTGACCGACTACGGTTGCTTCGTTGAAATCGAAGACGGTGTTGAAGGTCTGGTACACGTTTCCGAAATGGATTGGACTAACAAGAACGTCAACCCTGCGAAAGTTGTGACCCTGGGTGATGAAGTGGAAGTCATGATCCTCGACATCGACGCGGAACGCCGCCGTATTTCCCTGGGCATGAAGCAGTGCCAGCCTAACCCATGGGATGAGTTCGCAGCCAACCACAACAAGGGCGACCGCGTTTCCGGCAAGATCAAGTCCATCACTGACTTCGGTATCTTCATCGGTCTGGATGGCGGCATTGACGGTCTGGTTCACCTGTCTGACATTTCCTGGAATACACCGGGTGAAGAAGCTGTCCGCAGCTACAAGAAAGGTGACGAAGTGGAAGCAGTCGTACTGGCCGTCGACCCTGAACGTGAACGTATCTCCCTCGGCATCAAGCAGATGGAGCAGGATCCGTTCTCCAATTTCGTTGCAGCCCATTCCAAAGGCAGCGTAGTCAAGGGAACCGTGGTTGAAGTCACGCCCAAGGCTGCCAAAGTTGATCTGGGCGAAGGCATCGAAGGCATCCTGCGTGCATCCGAACTGTCCCGTGACCGCGTGGAAGATGCCCGTACCGTACTGAAAGAAGGTGATGCGATCGAAGCCAAGTTCATGGGCGTTGACCGCAAGACCCGTTCCATCAACCTGTCCATCAAGGCCAAGGATGATGACGATGAAGCCCGCGTGATGCGTGAGTACACTGGCCGTTCCGGCGGTGCATCCACTTCCCTGGGTGACATTTTCAAGGAACAAATGGGCGAATAAAACCGCCTGTCAGGAGGACATAGAGGCTATGGATGGCCTATAATCCGGGGCAGGCGGTTTTGATGGCCTGCCCCATTCAGATTATACGTGATACGCTTTAACACACCCCATTACCCCGTTCAGGAGTGGAGAAGGATGACCAAATCTGAAATCATTGATATTCTTTCACGCAAGCAAAGTCATCTCAGCAGCCGTGATGTAGAATTATCAGTCAAGTTGCTGTTGGACAAAATGGGCGATGTCCTGTCTGGTGGTGGGCGGATTGAAGTGCGTGGTTTCGGGAGCTTTTCCCTGCACCATCGTACCGCACGTAAAGGGCGTAACCCGAAAACCGGTGATCAGGTTGATCTGCCACCCAAATATGTTCCTCACTTCAAGCCGGGGAAGGAACTGCGTGAACGTGTGAATGAGTCACGGGAACAATACCCGATTCTGGATTAGGGCGGGTTTGTTGCCAACGAATGAATCAAGGGAGGCTTTGTGCCTCCCTTTTTATATCCTGAAAAGCCATGCAAGAAATCCTGTTCCTCCTGTTACCCCTGGCGTTCTATTCCGGTTGGCAGGGTGCCCGCAAGCGCTACAAGACCCGCCAGGAAAAACGCAAGCAGATTTCCGTACACTTCGTGCGCGGTATCAATTACCTGTTGAGCGAGCAGCCGGACAAGGCACTGGACGTTTTTCTCAATTACCCGGAAGTCGATGACTATACTGCGGAAACCTTTTTGCTGCTCGGCAACCTGTTCCGTAACCGGGGGGAAGTGACCCGTGCCCTGCGTGTGCACCAGAATCTGGTTGCCCGCCCAGACCTCAACAAATCGCAGCGTGCGTCCGCCATGCTGGCTTTGGGGGAAGACTTTTTTGCCGCCGGGATGCTCGACCGGGCGGAAAGTGTATTCAGCGAACTGGTCAAGGATGACCCCAAAAGTACCGATGCCTGCGAGCCATTACGGCATATTTACGAGCAATTGCACGAATGGGACAAGGCGATTGAAATTACCCAATGCGCCCAGCAACGCAGCAAGGCAGACCATGGCCGCCTGATTGCCCATTACTACTGCGAACTGGCCAGCCAGGAGTTGCAAAAAAATCACCTGTTCAAGGCCGAAGAGAATATCAAACAGGCCAGCAAAGCTTATCCTGCTTCAGCCCGTGTGCTGGTGCTCAAGGCTGATCTGGCTTATACCCGTGGCCAGCAGCAGGAGGCCATGGGCGGCTACCAGAAAGCCATTACCCAGGACAATCGCCTGCTGGGCATGTTGTTCGGCA
Source organism: Thiotrichaceae bacterium (assembly GCA_037447095.1). Classification (GTDB taxonomy): domain Bacteria; phylum Pseudomonadota; class Gammaproteobacteria; order Thiotrichales; family Thiotrichaceae; genus Thiothrix. Next base: position 12,876 of record JBBIHI010000023.1, on the reverse strand, counting down.
AGCTGCTGAACCAGTTTCCGCAACCGGCAGAACTGGAAAGCCTGTACCAGTTCCTGCGTCAGGCATTCAGCAAGGGGCAGGATGCCCGCACATTTCCCTACCTGCTGCAACTGGCACGCAAGCTTGGCAAGCTGGTTGAGCTGCGTGAGGACGTGGAAACCTATTTGAAGGAAGGCAGGCCAAGCCTGAATGCCTTGTCCCATGCATCAGAAATGATGGCTTCCTTGTGGAGCCAGCAAGGCGAATGCGAAATTGCCCACCTTCAGAAAGCCTTGCAGCGCCTGGCTGCCAGCCAACCGGAGTTCCAGTGCGAACATTGCGGTTATAAAATGCACGACTACTTGTGGCGTTGCCCTGCCTGCCACCAATGGGATACCGTCAGTAACGTTTGATTTTCAGGAATACACCATGTCCAGCCGTCTGATTATTGCGCTTGATTTTGCGACCGCCGAACAGGCGTTGCAGTTTGTTGCCCCGCTCGACCCCTCCCAATGCAGGCTCAAAGTGGGTTTCGAGCTGTTTGTCGCTGCCGGGCCGGATTTTGTCAGGGCATTGGTGGATCGGGGGTTTGATGTCTTTCTCGACCTGAAATTCCACGATATTCCCAATACGGTCGCATCTGCCTGCAAAACGGCAGCCCGGCTCGGGGTATGGATGATGAATGTCCATGCCTCTGGTGGTGTAAAAATGCTGGCGGCAGCCCGTGAAGCCTTACAGGAATTTCCTGACCCGCCCAAACTGATTGCCGTGACCGTCCTGACCTCGATGGACAAAACCCAGTTACAGGGAACAGGCATTGCGGCGGAGCCCGCCGCGCAAGTGCGGCATCTTGCCCGTCTGGCCGCCGATAGCGGGCTGGACGGTGTAGTGTGTTCTGCGCAGGAAGCTATCATGTTGCGGGAAATGCTGGGGCAGGAATTCCTTCTGGTGACACCGGGTATCCGTCCTGCCGGTAGCGACCAGGGCGACCAGTCACGGGTTATGACACCTGCGCAAGCCAATCACGCGGGGGTAAGCTATGTCGTGGTTGGTCGTCCGATTACCCAGGCGGCTGATCCGCAGGCGATCATTGCGCAAATCAACGCCGATTTAGGCGCGTAACAGACCCTGTGCTTCCTTTTGCATGGCACCGCGCGAAAAGATCAGTTTCCAGCGTGTGCCACCGGCTTGTCGCCACAACAGGGCAGCGCGTACACCTGCCAGCAATAACGCGCGGATTTTGCTGGCATTGTCAGGGTTGGACAGGTAATTCTGGTCGCCCTTGATCATGATGCGCGGGTCAATCTTGCTGATGGTGTTGCTGTAAAGCTCAGCTAATCGGGCAACAATATTGGGGTGGGTCATGTCAAAGAAGCCCAGTTGCTGCTGGACATTTTCAATGCTTTTCAGCAATGCCTGGAACATGTCCGGGTCATTTGCCAGTTTCTTTTCCAGATACAGCAGGTTAACCGCATAGCGGGTAGTTTCGACATCCTTGGGTCTGCCATCCGGGGTCAGTGATCCCGTACCAAGCTGGTACATCAAGACGCGCAGCCCGGTGCGCAGTTTATCAAGACCACCATACAAGGCTTCGATGGAACTGTCTTCTTCGGTCAACAGGCTGTTGACGCAGGCTTCAAACAGGGCGTTATCCACCTTGCCTTGCGAAGCAATCTGGGTAACGCCTTCAACACACTGGAACAGTGCTGCCAGGGCAATGGTTCGGTTGCGGGTGTTCGCTTGCACGGGGTTGCTTATGTCCGGTTCTGGTAAGTTTGTAACAGAATAAGGGTTCAGGTGCAGATTGCAAGTCAAGCCCTTGGTTTTGGGCAGTCTTTTTCCATGCTGTCAATGATTCCGCCTCCCAGGCAGGTTTCATCCTGGTAGAACACGATGGATTGGCCGGGGGTAATGGCACGCTGCGCATCGGGGAAGCAGGCTTCGCACACGCCACCCTCCCGAATACTGACTTGGCAGATTTCCTCCTGTTGGCGATACCGGATTTTGGCTTTGCAGGAAAACTGTTGTGCCGGAGGTTGGCCTGCAACCCAGTGTAATTGTGAGGCTCGCAGGAAATGTTTCATCAACAGCTCATGCTGGTGGCCTTGCGTAACGAGCAAATGGTTATTGGGCATATCCTTGCCGACCACAAACCAAGGGGATTCGGCAGCGTCCTTGCGCCCGCCAATACCCAGCCCCTGCCGCTGGCCGATGGTGTAATACATCAGGCCGTGGTGTTTGCCGATGGCCTTGCCTTCCGCCGTTACAATATCACCCGGCTGGGCAGGCAGGAAACGTTGCAGGAAATCACGGAATTTGCGTTCACCGATAAAGCAGATGCCGGTGCTGTCCTTTTTGCGTGCGGTGGTGAAACCGGCCTGGGTGGCTATTTCACGCACCCGGCTTTTTTCCAGCTCACCGACCGGGAACAGGCTGCGTTGCAACTGGTGCTGTTGCAAGGTGTAAAGGAAATAGGTCTGGTCTTTGTTGTCGTCAATGCCCTTGAGCATCCGCACCGTGCCATCCGGGTCGCGGGCAATGCGGGCGTAATGACCGGTAGCGATGTAGTCCGCACCCAGTTCCAATGCCAGATCAAGGAACGCCTTGAATTTGATTTCCTTGTTGCACATGATGTCGGGGTTGGGGGTACGCCCCGCGCGGTATTCGTCGAGGAAATAGGTGAATACCCGATCCCAGTATTCGGCAGCAAAATTGCGTGTGTGCAGGTGGATGCCCAACTGGTCGGCAACGGCTTGTGCATCAGCGAGGTCAACGGCGGCAGAACAGTAATCTTCCGTGTCGTCCTCCTCCCAGTTTTTCATGAACAGCCCTTCGACCTGATAGCCTTGCTCCAGCAATAACAAAGCGGCGACAGAAGAGTCAACCCCGCCGGACATGCCGACAATAACGCGCTTGGCTTTATTCATCGGAAATGAAATAGTGCAGGCTGTCGAGGGAGTGGCGTACACCACTTTCGTACAGTTCCAGTGAGCGACCTACCAGATCAGTGCGCCAGACACGCGGTTGCTGGCGACGGATTTCCTCTGCCGTTAACCAGTGTACGGCAAGAATATCCGGGTCAATCTGGTAGTCAGGGACAGGCTCCAGCAATGTGCCAGTGAAGGTGAAACGCAGGTAAACCCGATCCGGGTCATCGCGTTGCATATGGAAAATGCCGAGCAGGGCGGTGGGTTCAAACTGCCAGCCGGTTTCTTCGAGTGTTTCACGGCGCACGGCATCCAGCAGGCTTTCACCGTATTCCATATGCCCGGCAGGCTGGTTGATGGTCAGTTGGCCATAATGCAGTTCCTCAACCATGAGGAAACGGCCTTCGCGTTCAACGACGCTGGCAACGGTTACTCGGGGTTTCCATGTCATTGTTGTAGTTCCGGTTGCGGCGAAACCCTGTATTTTACTTCGCCCGCAGGGGAGGGGCTAGGTTAAATTGACGCATCTGTTTGCTGAGTCCGCTATAATCCGGCGTTTATCGTGCAAGCGGCTGGCATTCCACCCCCAGCCTTTGTATGCTTCGCAGCTTTAGACCCACTGATTGAAGTAGTTAGCCCATGAGCGCCATGCAGGAACAGTACAACCATAAAACACTGGAGCCGGAAGTCCAACAATTCTGGGAGCAAAGCCGCACGTTTGAGGTGACGGAAGACCCGGACAAGGAAAAATACTACTGCCTGTCCATGTTCCCATACCCCAGCGGCGTGCTGCACATGGGGCATGTGCGCAATTACACCATCGGCGACGTGATTGCCCGTTTCCAGCGTATGCAAGGTAAAAATGTCCTGCAACCCATGGGTTGGGATGCCTTCGGCCTTCCTGCGGAAAATGCTGCGATCAAGAACAACACGGCTCCGGCGGCATGGACGTACAAAAATATCGACTACATGCGCGGCCAGCTCAAATCCATGGGGTTAGGCATCGACTGGTCGCGGGAAATTGCTACCTGCAAGCCCGATTACTATCGCTGGGAGCAATGGTTTTTTACCCAGCTTTATGAAAAAGGTCTGGTTTACCGCAAGAAATCAACCGTCAACTGGGATCCGGTTGACCAGACGGTACTGGCCAACGAGCAGGTCATTGACGGTCGTGGCTGGCGTTCAGGCGCCTTGATCGAGCAGCGTGAAATTGACCAGTGGTTCCTGAAGATTACCGCCTATGCGGATGAATTGCTGGAAGAAATCGGCAAAATGCCGGGCTGGCCTCAGCAAGTCCGCACCATGCAGGAAAACTGGATTGGCCGTTCCGAAGGCGTGGAACTCGAATTCGGCCTAGTCGGTTCCGACAGCAAACTCTCGGTATTTACCACCCGCCCGGATACCCTGATGGGCGTGACTTACGTTGCGGTTGCCGCCCAGCACCCGCTGGCGCTGAAAGCTGCGCAGAATAACCCTGAGCTGGCCGCTTTCATTGAAGAATGCAAACAGGTCAAGGTTGCCGAAGCCGATATGGCGACGATGGAAAAGAAGGGCATGGCGACCGGCGAGCTGGCTATCCATCCGATCACGGGCGCAACCGTACCGGTGATGGTCGCCAACTTCGTGCTGATGTCTTACGGTTCCGGCGCAGTCATGGCCGTGCCTGCCCACGACCAGCGTGATTGGGAATTTGCGAAAGTTTATAACCTGCCAGTGACTCAGGTGATCGCTCCGGCGGATGGCCGCGAGATTGATCTCGCTAGCGCCGCTTTCACCGAGAAAGGTGTGCTGGTTGATTCCGGCGAATTCACCGGGTTGACTTCAGAGGCTGCTCTTGATGCCATCGCCAATTACTTGTCTGAAAAGGGAAAAGGTCGCCGACGGGTGAATTACCGTCTGCGCGACTGGGGTGTTTCCCGTCAGCGTTACTGGGGTTGTCCGATCCCGATCATTTACTGCGATGACTGCGGTGCTGTCCCTGTACCGGAGCAAGACCTGCCGGTTGTATTGCCGGAAGATGTTTCTTTCGACGAAACTGGCGGTTCCCCGATCAAGAAAATGCCGGAGTTCTACGAAACAGCCTGCCCATGCTGCGGCAAACCGGCTACCCGCGAAACCGATACCTTCGACACCTTCTTTGAGTCTTCCTGGTATTACGCCCGCTACGCCTGCCCAGGTTATACCGATGGTATGCTGGATCCGCAGGCTGCCAATTACTGGCTGCCGGTTGACCAGTATATCGGTGGGATTGAGCACGCCATCCTGCATCTGCTGTATTCCCGTTTCTTCCACAAACTGATGCGTGACAGCGGTCTGGTGGATTCGGACGAACCTTTCACCAACCTGCTCACTCAGGGCATGGTGCTGGCGGATACGTTTTATCGTGAGAAAGAAAGCGGTGGTCAGGAATGGTTCCCGCCCAATGCTGTCAGCGTTGAACGTGATGAACGCGGTCGGGCGACCGGCGCAACTCTGTTGGCTGATGGTGGGCCAGTTGTGCCGGGTGGCGTTACCAAAATGTCCAAGTCCAAGAACAATGGGGTTGATCCGCAGGAAATGATTGAGCGTTACGGCGCGGATACGTTGCGCCTGTTCTCGATGTTTGCCGCTCCGCCTGACCAAAGCATGGAATGGTCGGATTCTGGCGTGGAAGGCGCACAACGTTTCCTGCGCCGCCTGTGGAAACAGGTATTTGACCATGTTTCTTCAGGCGTGACTGAAGCCCTGGATGTTGCATCCCTGAACGATGGCCAGCAGGCATTGCGCCGCAAGGTACATCAAACCCTGCAAAAAGTGGGCGATGACATGGCGCGTCGCCATACCTTCAATACGGCAGTGGCGGCCAATATGGAGTTGCTGAACGACATTTCCCGTTTTGCCGATGACAGTGCGCAGGGGCGTGCGGTACAACAGGAAGCGTTGGAAATGATTGTACTTATGCTGGCGCCCATTACACCGCATATCTCCCATGTCTTGTGGCAGGCATTGGGTCATGCCGATACAGCGATCGTTGACGCCCAATGGCCAGCCGTTGATAGCATGGCCTTGATCCAGAATACCCTGGAACTGATTGTTCAGGTGAATGGCAAGGTGCGCGGCAAAATCCAGGTGTCTGCTTCCGCTGCTGAGGACGACATCAAGGCCGTGGCCTTGGCGAATGAAAACGTACAGAAATTCCTCGATGGCGTAACCGTGCGCAAGGTTATCGTGGTCAAGGGCCGACTGGTTAACATAGTGGCAAGCTGATGAAACGATTTGCTTTTACCCCCGTTCTTGTAATGCTGGTATTCTGGCTGTCTGCCTGCGGTGAACCTTTCCATTTGCGTTCCGTACCAGAACTTGCCCAGACCATGACAATACAAGGGGTGGATACGCAAAGTGACTTCGGACAGGCATTGTTCGAAGGTTTGCAGGACGCCCACGTGACGATTCAGGAACAGGCACCAACCCTGCTAACCATCACCAACGTTGCCGAAAACCGCATCGTTTCGGGTTATTCCGCAAGCCGTCAGGTACGCGAGTTCAACCATACGCTGGATGTCGCTTTCCGTATCAGTGGCGGCACGATAGGGGAGGCCAAGTCCGAATCTGTCCATGTGGAACGCTCACAGATTTACGACAGCAATTATGTCCTGGGAACCTCATCGGAAGAAGACCAGATCAAACAGGAACTCCGTCGCGAAGCAGTGCGCCTGATGATCCTGAAACTGCGGGCGGCTCTTGCCCCCGCAGCAAAATAGCCCGCTACCGAGCGTGTAACACATCTTCGTGGAATAGCTGGCCAACCGCCTCCAGGGCAATCAGCTCATCCGCATCGCCCTGGATGGTCGTGACCATGTGCGGTGGCACAAATGCGCCTTCGCCTTGCGCTTTGGGGGCAACGATTTGATGGGCAGCCTGTAATTCCGGTGCAATGGCCGCACGGAATTCTGCATACGAAGGGTAATTCTTGCGTATCTTGGCAACCAGGGTATCAAACAGCATAACCAGTTGTGGCGGTGGCGGATTGCTGCGGCTGAAGCCCATGGAATGGAAAATCCCCGGCCTTAACCACAGCAGCAATTCGGCCTGGGTATTGGAAACATCCCAGCTTTCATGCCCGTCGCGCGGAACGGCGGTTTTGATGAAATGCTCAATCATGTCAGCCGTATCCCAGGGGCGGAATACCAGCCCACCGCCTGCCAGTGGCCTGCCGGGTAAACGTTCCTTGAGCGGATGCAACCAGTCCGGTGCAGGTTCCAGTTCCACCAGCCGGTTCTGTTCGGAGTTCTGCATGTAGCCATCCGTGCCATTACCGTAGTAATCCTGATGCTTGCCATTACTCCAGAAACTGTCCCCTTCATCCAGCATGGCTTTTATGCGCGGCCATTTGTCCGCACCGAACAGGCTGCTGACACTGGCCTGATTGAGTGGAGCATTCAGGCCAAGGTTGAGTGACAGATGCATCCCAGCTTCCGAGCAATATACCTGCTCCGCCTGACTGTGCAGTTCAGCCAAGGCACTGTGGCTGCCCAGCAAGGCATCAATCACATACCCACCGAACTCCATGACCTTGGCGTAGGTATTGGTCATCAGGTTGTCATTGCCATTGTAGTCGGGCGGGAATTTGGTGACTTTCTGCAACAGCATCGCCCAGGTACGGATATTGTTGATGTAAGCCCGCTGTTCGCCCTGGGCAATATCACCGAGGAATTTTACCCGCCACAACAGGGAAGGGTAGTCTTTCGGGTTCACGTTCCCGGCATGGTGCTGGTTGGCGTAACTGCGCGGGCTGTCGGTGGCCACCATACCATCCGCAACGCCAATGTAGTTACGGATATGGGTAATGCTGAACTTGAGCATTTCCGAACCCTTTTCAGGATCAATGAAAGCGCTCTGGACAATTTTGCGGTTGCCGGGGTTATGGTGTGAAGAGCCGATGTACCATTCGCCCCACTGGATGAAATGTAACAGGTCGCGCTGCTTCGCCCCCCACTCGTTCTGGTAGGCAATCAGGCGCAGTTCGGCATCATTGTGGATATGGGTAGGCACTTCCTGCCACTGGTTGCCCACTTCGACCAGTTTGGTCAGCAGGGAACGGTTGGTGGTCAGGCCAGGGTCATTCCATAACTGCTGGGCAGCAGCAGGGTTGATGTCATACGCAGATGCCGGTAACGGCCTGTTGTAACATAACTGTGGGTTCTGGGCGAAATAGGCATTGGCCTGCGCCAAAGAAATGTCTGCAAGTCTGGAAGTCATTTGGGGTACCCTTTTCTTATTTCACTCATCATTGCTATAGCCCCATTTACCCGCTTATGCCAGAGATGGGGCGGAAATTTTTCCGATGGTAAGCTAAAGTCATGCCTTACACCGCAAGCATAACAAGTTCGAGGGATGTCATGGAGCCAATCAAGGTCAGTGGTAAATTGACGGGGAAAGATTTATCACAGCAGCAGAATGAAGCCTTCAAGGATATTCTCAACGTTACCTGTTCCCAGGAAATACAACTGGCCAGCCCCCAGCGTGGCGACCATGCCGAGCAGGTCGAGCTACAGGATATAGACCAGGACAGCCTGCTGGAACTGGAGTTTGAGGGTGGCTACAAGCGCTGGGTACGTGCCGGGCAGTTGCGGGATGAGCTGGGTCAGGGTGTGCAACGTTCTGCGGGCGGATCAGGCGTGCAGGTTTTGCCGCTCAGTTTCAATACCAGTCAGACCCGGGGAACGGTGGGTCTGGTACTGAAATTCCTGCGTGTGCTCAATATTGACCCGGTAGCTGATCTGGCGGATGTTATTGCCTCGGAAATTGTCAAAAAGCTGGAAACCTGTCGGGTGCCGAATCCGGGCATTTACCGTTGCACCGAAACCACCTTCCCACGCTTGGCACAGCCCGGTGATAGCGGAACTGTTCCCCCGCAACCAGAGCAGGGGGAAATTGTCATCAATATCGGCAAGCCAGTGCTGTTGTTTATCCACGGTACTTTTTCCTGCACTGAAGGGACGTTCCATGACTTGTGGGAATCCCGTTCCGGTTACAATGCCAGTTCCTGGCTGCAACGCCTGTTTGCCCCGTATGAAGGCCAGGTCTACACCTTGGAACACCACACCCTGACGGTCAGCCCGGTGCAGAATGCCCTGTACGTCTTGCAGCGATTACCGGCCAATACCCGTTTGCACCTGATTACCCATTCGCGCGGCGGCATGGTGGGTGAGCTGCTGAGCCAGGGCGGAATAAAGCGGCGTACCCGTACCTCCGGGGATGCCTACCTCGATACCCAGGACATTTTCACCCTGGAAGAATTGCGTGAGTTTGAAGGCAGCCAGCGCTTGGCTGACCGAGAAGGTTTGCTGGAAATTGCCCGCCTGCTTCAGGAAAAGCAAATCAGGGTGGAACGCTTTGTACGGGTGGCCTGCCCGGCACGGGGTACGGTACTGGCGTCAGAGCGCCTGGAAAACAGCCTCTCCATCCTGTTCAACATACTGAACCTGTTGCCACTGAAATACCTGAATGAAATGGCGGATTTTGTACGCATGGTGCTGATGGCCGTGGCAAAAAAGCGTACCGAACCGGATGAATTGCCGGGGCTGGAAGCCATGATGCCTGCCTCGCCACTGGTGCGCCTGCTGAACCGCCCCAATGTTTGCCAGCCTGACACCGAACTCGCCGTCATTGCCGGTAATGTCAAGGCATCCAGCCTGCTGGGCTACCTCAAGACATGGGCAACCGAGTGCTTTTTCGGCGAAGAAAACGATTACGTGGTCAATACGGCCAGTATGTATGGTGGCCTTACACGCAACAAGGCGGTGCGCTTCTACGCTGACCAACGCGATACCAGCAGCCATTTCAGCTACTTCCGCGATTTGCAGTTGCTGGAGTGTGTGTTGAACGCCTTGCAGGACAAGGACGATAACCAGCTACGGGTATTGGAAAAGGGCGTGGTCGTGCCCCGTTTGCGTTCTGAAGTGCAGCAGCCGGTACGCGACAAGAATGCCGTCCTGTATTTTTTGCCGGGCTTCATGGGTTCCAGCTTGCAGGCGGATAACAGTCATGTCTGGCTGGATATGGGTGCCCTGGCATGGGGGGATTTCACCAACCTGAAAATGACGCAATCCAATGTCCAGGCGGGTGATGTGCTGGGCAGCGCTTACCAGCCGTTGCTGGAGCTGCTGGGGCTGAAATACCGGGTGGTCGGGTTCGCCTATGACTGGCGGCGTTCGGTGCTGGAAAGTGGGCGGCGTCTGGGGGATTTGCTGACGCAGGAACTGGATAATGCGCTGAAAGACAAACGCAAACTCAGCGTGCGGATATTGGCACATTCCACTGGCGGTATGGTGCTGGCTGGCATGATGAGTGAAAAGCCCTCGCTGTGGAAACGTTTGCAGGAGGAAGCGGACTGCCGGTGTGTCTTGCTGGGTACGCCATTGCTGGGCAGTTTCACGTTCGTGCAGTTGCTGCAAGGGACACATCGTCTGATCCGCCTGCTGGACATGGCCGATGGGCAGGCACGCGAAAATGATGCTGATGCCATTGCTGACCAGTTTTCCGGCTACCCTGGTGCGTTGGAGTTGCTGCCTGCCGATTATCTTGTAGAGGATCAGTGGCGCAATGTGCTTGGTAGTCGCTTCGACAACTGGTCTGCACGCCCCCTGCTGGCAGATGCACAGCGGGTGCGTGCCCAGTTACGCACGGTAAAGCTCGACCCGGAACGTACCCTGTATGTGCATGGCAAAGTCTACCTGACACCGGATGGACTGGAGTCTGATGCCGGGACATGGCGCTTCCGTGCCACTGGTGAAGGCGACGGGGTAACACCATGGAACCAGTCCGGTTTTCAGGGGCAACGCTGGTTCATGCCCGTCGAGCACGGGCGCATGGCCAGTGACCCGGATTATTTCATGGCCATACAAAGCCTGCTGGTGGAAGGCAACAGCCATCAGCTCGACCGTGTTCCACCGCAGGCAAATGTCCCAGGTGAGCAATGGCTGCCGGAAATCAAAACCGAACTGTTCCCGAATGAAGCGGAGTTGCAGGCCGCAGCATTGGGCTACCATACCAGCCTGACCCTGGAGGAGGCCCGCCCGCAGGTTGAGGTTGGCCTTGTGCATGGCAATCTGGAATACGTCAGCAATGTCCTAGCCGTCGGGCATTATGAAGGCGATGGCATCCTCAGTACCGAACGGGTGCTGGATGATTGTATGCAAGGGCGTCTGACCGAACTGCAACGGATGGGCAGGTATCCGGGGGCGTTGAAAACTTCCGCCGTCTTGTTCAACCCCGGCAAACGTCCGGGTGGGGCATTGATTATTGGCCTTGGCGAAGTGGGCAAACTGACGGCTGGCAACCTGCTGGCCAGTTTTACCGATGCCCTGATCCATTACGCGCTGGATGTACGCAGTAATCTGCTGTATTCCAGCAAGACGGCCAGTGAGTCAGACCTGGATTTTACCCCGGTCAGTATTTCGACCCTGCTGATCGGTACGATGGGGGGCGGGCTTTCCCTGTCAGATTGCGTTGCGTCTATCCTGCGGGCAACCAGCCGTGCCAACCTGATGCTCGACAAGTCAGATGCAGGCATGAAAATGCGTTTCACGAGCATCGAGTTCGTTGAGCTGTACGAAGACCGCGCGGTAGAGGCAACCCGCTTGTTGCGCACGATGGAAACCTACCCCGAGTTCCGGCAGGACTTCAGCTTCTGGAAACTGATGGGAAGCCTGCCCGGCAACCGGCGGCGGGTCATGTACCGGGATAATGGCGAATGGTGGCGGCGTTTGCAGATTGAGCTGCACGACGATGGCTTGAAATACACCGTCCTGACGGATCGGGCGCGGGCAGAACTGCTGTTGCATTCAACCCAGCGCAAACTGGTTGACCAGATTATTGCACAGGCCATCTCATCCAGTCTGGCCGACCCGGAGCTGGGTAAAATCCTGTTTGAGTTGCTGTTGCCCAGTGAAATGAAGGAACAGGCACCGAATGCCGACAATTTGGTATTGGTCGTGGATGAGGCCGCAGGTACTTATCCCTGGGAGTTGTTGCAGGATCGGCGTAACCCGGATGCAGAACCGATGTCAGTACGTGCCGGTATGTTGCGGCAACTGGTGCTTGGGAAATTCAAGGGGGTGCGCAGTGGTGCTGTGGAGCGTTCCGCCTTGGTGGTGGGTAATCCGCCAGTAGATGGGAATTTCATCAACTTGCCCAATGCCCAGACCGAGGCTGAGAATGTTGCCAGGCAACTGGAAGAGGGCGGGTTTACCCAGGTTGTGCAGGAAATCCATACCAATTCCCAAGCTGTCCTGCATTCCCTGTTGACGGGTGATTACCGCGTGATACATCTGGCCGGGCACGGTGTGTTTGGCTACAAACTGGATGATGAAGGGAAAAAAGCTGTCACAGGTATGGTGCTTGGCGATGGTATTTTCCTGACGCCGGTTGAAATTGAGCAGATGCGCACTACCCCGGATTTTGTGTTCATCAATTGCTGTAACCTCGCCAAAATGGATTTGCCGGATGTGGAACTGGACGGTGAGGCTTCCGGCAAGCACAGCGAGTTTGCCTCTGGTTTTGCGCAGGCGTTGATCAAGCTGGGCGTCAAGGCCGTGGTGGCCAGCGGTTGGGCAATTGACGATGATGTTGCCAAGGTGTTCTCGGAAACCTGTTACCACCTGTTGTTACAGGGACAAGCTTTTGGCAAAGCCGTGCAAATGGCGCGGAAAAAAGCCTGGGAGCATAATCGGAAAAGTAATACCTGGGGGGCTTACCAGTGTTACGGCGATCCTGAATACCGACTGGTCAGCAACAAGCGGGATGAAGCACAGACCGGAAGCGTTCAGGATCAATGGTGTTTTGTTGCCGAAATTGAAGTTGTGACCGAACTACAAAACCTTGCCAACGAAGCTGATACGTCGCAGGAAGCCCGCTATCCCGACCTGCGCACCCGGATACAGGGCCTGCACGCCAGTATCCCTGCCGAATGGCTGGGCGATGCTGACAT
>JBBIHI010000022.1:0-19240 GCA_037447095.1 Thiotrichaceae bacterium | reverse complement strand
AAGGATATCGAAGCCGAAGACCTGGTACGTTACGGCCTGATCCCTGAATTCGTTGGCCGTCTGCCGGTTGTCGCTACCCTGGAAGAGCTGGATGAGGAAGCACTGATGCAAATCCTCACCGAGCCGAAGAATGCGCTGACCAAGCAGTATGGCAAATTGTTTGATATGGAAGGGGCAGAACTGGTGTTCCGTGATGATGCCCTGCACGCCATTGCCCGCAAAGCGATGGAGCGCAAGACCGGGGCACGTGGCCTGCGCAGCATCATGGAAAAAATCCTGCTGGATACCATGTACGACCTGCCTTCCGAGAAAAATGTCAGCAAAGTGGTGGTCGACGAAGCGGTCGTCAACGGCGAGTCAACCCCTTACCTTATCTACGAAAACATTGAGCCGCAGGCGGTTGCCGCTGGCGAGTGATGCTTTTCCAACATCCCCTGGTCTGGATCAGGGGATGCACCCCGATTGCCTGAGTGAGTTTCGTTATGGCTGAAAGATTGGTCGTTCCTGTATTGCCCCTGCGTGACGTGGTGGTTTACCCGCACATGGTTATCCCGCTGTTTGTGGGGCGCAACAAGTCCATCCAGGCGCTGGATACAGCGATGGAGCGCGACAAGCAAATCCTGCTGGTTGCCCAGAAAAGTGCCGAAGTGGATGCGCCTGATCTGGATGATGTCCACACCATGGGTACCTTGGCGACCATCCTGCAATTGCTCAAGCTTCCCGATGGCACGCTCAAGGTGTTGGTGGAAGGTCTGGAGCGTGCTGAGATTATCGCCATCGACCAGGACAGCGACTTTTCTTCTGCGGAAGTGGAACTCTGTGGTTCCGTATTGGCTGATGTGCGGAAAGTGGATGCACTGAGCCGCTCGCTGGTCAACCTGTTCGAGCAATACGTCAAGCTGAACAAAAAGGTTCCGCCGGAAATCCTTTCCTCCCTGTCCAGCATTGATGACCATGTGCGGCTGGCCGATACGATTGCCGCACACCTGGGGCTGAAGATTTCCGACAAACAGAAAATCCTGGAAATCCTCGATGTCGAGGAACGTATCCAGTATCTGATGGAATTGATTGAGGGTGAAATCGACCTGTTGCAGGTGGAAAAGAAAATCCGTGGCCGCGTCAAGCAGCAGATGGAGCGCAGCCAGCGCGAGTACTACCTGAACGAACAGATCAAGGCCATCCAGAAAGAACTGGGTGAGATGGATGATGCCGCGCCCAATGAAATGGAGGAGCTTGCCCGCAAGGTGGAAGCTTCCGGTATGCCCAAGGAAGCCCGCGACAAAGCCGAAGCAGAACTGAAAAAGCTGAAAATGATGTCACCCATGTCGGCGGAAGCGACGGTGGTGCGCAATTACGTTGATTGGCTGGTCGGTTTGCCGTGGAAGAAAAAGTCCAAAATTAACAGCAACCTGTCAACTGCCGAGAAAGTCCTCAATGAAGACCATTACGGTCTGGATGAAGTCAAGGAACGTATCCTGGAATTCCTTGCCGTGCAGCAACGGGTCAAGAAGCTCAAAGGGCCTATCCTGTGTCTGGTCGGGCCACCGGGGGTGGGTAAAACATCCCTCGGCCAATCCATTGCCCGCGCGACCGGGCGCAAGTTCACCCGTATGGCCTTGGGCGGGGTGCGTGACGAAGCGGAAATCCGTGGCCATCGCCGCACTTATATCGGTTCCCTGCCGGGCAAGATCATCCAGAACCTGAGCAAGGTGGGCACACGTAATCCGTTGTTCCTGCTGGATGAAATCGACAAAATGTCGACCGATTTCCGGGGCGACCCTTCTTCCGCCTTGCTGGAAGTGCTCGACCCTGAACAGAACCATACCTTTGCCGACCATTATCTGGAAGTTGATTTCGACCTGTCAGATGTCATGTTCGTGGCGACTTCCAACAGTATGCGTATTCCAGGGCCATTGCTTGACCGTATGGAAGTGATCCGCATTCCGGGTTATACCGAAGATGAAAAGCTCAGCATTGCCAAGAATTACCTGATCCCCAAACAGATCAAGAGCAATGGCCTGAGCAAGGGTGAATTGTCCATCAGTGATTCGGCAGTCCTGGATATTGTGCGCCACTACACCCGTGAAGCCGGAGTGCGCAATCTGGATCGGGAAATCGCCAAGATGTGCCGTAAGGTGGTCAAGGATCACCTGTTGAATGGCAAGAAGAAAACGGCCATTACCCCGCGCAATATTGAGAAGTATCTCGGCGTGAAGCGCTTCGACTATGGCCGTGCCGACAAGAAAAACCAAGTGGGTCAGGTGACAGGTCTGGCGTGGACATCCGTCGGGGGTGACTTGCTGACGATCGAAAGCGCCCTGTTGCCGGGCAACGGTATGATCAAGAGCACCGGGCGGCTGGGTGAAGTCATGAAGGAATCCATCCATGCGGCGGAAACGGTGGTCAAGAGCCGCGCCCGCAATCTGGGGATTACCCGCAAATTCCTGCGTACCCACAATGTGCATATCCATGTGCCGGAAGGTGCCACCCCGAAGGATGGCCCCAGTGCCGGTATCGGGATGGTCACGGCAATGGTGTCGGCGATGACCCGTATTCCGGTACGCGCCGATGTGGCAATGACCGGGGAAATCACCTTGCGTGGTGAGGTGTTGCCTATCGGGGGGCTCAAGGAAAAGCTGTTGGCGGCACACCGGGGAGGGATCAAGCTGGTGCTGATTCCGCGTGAAAACGAGAAGGATCTGGCGGAAGTGCCGGATAATGTCAAAAAGGGGTTGGAAATCCGCCCGGTCAAATGGATTGATGAGGTATTGGGTTTGGCGCTGGAAAGTATGCCGGAGCCTTTGGCTGATCATGAAGACACGGATGATGAAGACGCAGCGCAGGTACAACCTGCTGCACCAGCACCTGTTGTGGAAGAGGATGAGCCAGCACCAGCCGTAACCCATTAAGCGTTTGGCTGGGCAGGGGGAAATGCTTTTGTAAGTGTGAAGTCCGTCATTTTGTTGACATATTTTGGATGTGACTGGTATAACTGTCGGGCTTATCCGCATCGGGTGGTGGCTCTGCTGATTTCCAATGGCAGGAGTGTTCAGTTTTCCCCCTATAACGATTTCACAAGGAAACATTTTATGAATAAATCAGAAATGATTGATGCAGTATCTGCGAAGGCCGGGTTAACCAAGGCTGATACTGATCGTGCTTTCAAAGCATTCGTTGAAGTCATCACTGAAGCCATGGCCAAGGGCGAGCAGGTTTCCCTGGTCGGCTTTGGCACGTTCCTGGTTCGTGAGCGTCAGGCTCGCTCTGGCCGTAATCCGCGCACAGGTGAAACAATTTCCATCGATTCTGCAAAAATTCCTTCATTCAAGGCTGGCAAAGCCCTGAAGGATGCAGTAAACTAGCGCCCTTTCCGACGACGGGTAGTTAGCTCAGTTGGTAGAGCGTCGCCCTTACAAGGCGAATGTCGGGGGTTCGAGCCCCTCACTACCCACCATTTTTATCGCGCGGAGCGGTAGTTCAGTCGGTTAGAATACCGGCCTGTCACGCCGGGGGTCGCGGGTTCGAGTCCCGTCCGCTCCGCCACTTATTTTAGAGAAAGATGCTATTCAGGGCATCTTTTTTATTGGGTTCAAAAAATCTCGGAGCGGTAGTTCAGTTGGTTAGAATACCGGCCTGTCACGCCGGGGGTCGCGGGTTCGAGTCCCGTCCGCTCCGCCAACTTTTCCCATTTCTTCCTTCCCTTTCTTCAGGTATGATGCGTGCTTGCGCTCGTGGGGCGTGCGCATTGTTTAATCATTTATCAACATCTTGACCAATAACGAACAAAGATCATGCTGCAAAATATCCATGACAAGGCCAAAGGCTGGATTGCCTATGCAATCGTCGGTTTGATTACTATCCCATTCGCACTGTTCGGTATTAACCAGTATTTCTCTGGTGGTGGCAAGCTGTCAGCAGCCGTTGTTAACGGAGAGGAAATTCCGGTGCAGGCTGTGCAGAATGCCTTGCTGGAAATAAAGCGCCAGTTCGGCGGGCAATTGCCGCCGGGTATGGATGATGCAGCGTTGAAAGCAGCGGCACTGGATACTGTGATCAACCAGACGCTGATGCAACAAAAAATCCATGATGGCGGCTACCGCGCGAGTAACCAGGAAGTGGCAACGGCCATTTCTGAAATCGGTGCATTCCAGAAGGATGGCAAGTTTGACAAACAGACGTATGAAAATTTCCTGAAAATGCAGCGCCGTGACCCTGCCGAGTTTGAAATGCAGGTGCGTAACGATTTGTCCCAGCAGCAATTACGTGATGCCGTCCTGAGCACTGCTTTCCTGCCCAAAGCGATGGCGGAGCAATACCAGTCCCTGCAAAACCAGCAGCGGGATGTGGAAACCTTCACTTTGAAAGTGGCTGATTTCCAGCCTCAGGTGCAAGTTTCTGACGACCAGATTGCCAAATATTATGAGCAGAACAAAGCATCCTACATGACCGATGAAAAGGTGCAGTTGGCTTATCTGGAACTCAAGCGTGATGATCTGGCTGCCAAGGTTACTGTGGATGATGCGGCACTGAAAAACTGGTTTGAGGAAAACGCTGACCGTTATGTCAAGCCGGAAGAACGCATTGCCAGCCATATTCTGGTCAGTGTGAATGCAGCCGATCAGGAAGCCACGGCCAAGCAGCGTATCGACGCCCTGTATGCCGACATCCAGTCTGGCAAACGTACCTTTGAGGCCATTGCCAAAAGTGATTCCGACGACAAGAACGCGGCAGAAAAAGATGGCCTGATTGGTGCGATTGTCGCCGGTGATTGGGGCCCCTTATTTGAAAAGGCAGTCATGGGTTTAAAAGCAGGTGAAGTTTCGGCACCGGTCAGGACTGAGGCGGGCTATGAAATCATCCGGGTCAATGAAATCAAACCGGCAGTGCAGAAAACCTTCGATGAAGTCCGCGCCAATGTTGACGCAGATTACCGCAAGGAACAGGCTGACAAGGCTTACGCTGACAAAGCAGATGAAATCCAGAAACTCGCTTTCGAAAACAGTGGTGATCTTGCGCCCGTAGCCAAGGCCGCCGGTTTGACAGTGCAACAATCAGACTGGATGACCCGTGGTCAGGGGACAAGTATTGGTAGTGATGAAAAAGTTCGCGCAGCAGCTTTTTCCGATGATGTGCTGAAATCCGGTAAAAACTCCGAGATGCTGGAATTGGCGGATGGCCATGCTGTCGTGGTGCGGGTTGTCAACCATGAAGCTTCCACCCAAAAACCGCTGGATGCCGTAAAGGATGAAATCCGCGCTGCCCTGTTGGCTGTCGAAGCCCGCAAGCTGGTTGCCAGCAAGGGCGATGAGTTACTGAAAAAACTGGTGCAAGCCGGTTCATGGTCGGCGCTGGATGCATCAGGTCTGGGTAACGAAAGTGCCGTACAGAAATCAGGCTCGGTTGGCCGTACCGGCAGCTCCCTTGCGCCGGAAGTGGCCGACATGGCTTTTGCCATGCCTTATCCGGCAGATGGCAAGCCTGCCTGGTCAAGTGCTGTACTCGGTACCGGGGACTATGTTGTGATTGCCCTCAAATCCGTGACCCCAGGAGAGGGCAAGCTTGACGGATCAGCCGGTGCTGCCTATGGTCAGGGGGTTGGTTCCCGTGAGCTGGGGGCAATGTTGCAGGGCTTGCGTGAGTCTGCGGAAATTGTCACCCACCCTGAGAACCTTTGAGGGGCACATTAAACGGAAGCCGGGAAGTGCCCGGAGTTAAAACTGGGCTATCCTATTGGCTTTTGTAACCGAATGAAGATTCACCTGAAGGCACTGGGTTGCCGTCTCAACGAGGCGGAACTTGAACAGTGGTCACAGCAGTTTCAGGCAGCCGGACACCAGATTGTGCCGGGTGTGCCGGATGCCGATGTGCTGGTATTGAATACCTGTGCTGTCACCCATGATGCATCCGGCAAGTCACGTCGCCTGATGCACCGTCTATACCGGGAAAACCCCGAGGCGCGGTTGGTGGTCAGTGGTTGCTACGCTACGTTGCAGGCACAAGAAGTGGCGGAATCCATCGGCGTCGACCTGATTGTCCCCAATGCGCTAAAAGACAGTTTGCCGCAGCAGGTGATGGATACGTTTGCCATGCCTGTCATGCCGGACATGGCCAGTGAGCCGGGGGAAACGCCGCTGTTCCTGCGCGGGCGTCAGCGTGCTTTCATCAAGATTCAGGATGGCTGCCGTTACCGCTGTACCTTTTGCATCGTCACGGTGGCACGCGGTGAGGAGCGCAGCCGCAGCCAGGCCGAGATCATTTCCGAAATCAATACCCTGCACCAGCAGGGAATCCAGGAAATTGTGCTGACCGGGGTGCATGTCGGTGGTTATGGCAGCGATATTGGCAGTTCCCTGTATGCCTTGGTGCAGGCCATCCTGCGTGAAACCGATGTGCCGCGCATCCGTTTTGCATCGGTTGAGCCATGGGATTTGCCGGACGGTTTCTTTGCCCTGTTTGCCAACCCGCGCTTGATGCCGCATATGCACCTGCCTTTGCAGAGTGGTGCGGATGCAGTTTTGCGGCGCATGGCCAGACGTTGCAAGACGACGGAATTTACCCAGTTATTGGCTGATGCCCGCAGCAGTATCCCCGGTTTCAACGTCACAACCGATATTATCGTGGGTTTCCCCGGTGAAACCGATGAGGAATGGCAGCAAACGCTGGCCTATGTTGAAGCAACAGGATTCGGCCATATCCATATTTTCAGCTATTCTTCACGGGAAGGAACCAAGGCCGCACGGCTGGAAAACCCTGTGCCTGAACCTGTCAAAAAGCATCGCAGCCAGGAACTGCACCAGCTTGCAGCCGGTCTGAAGCAGGAATGGCTGGCGCAGCAAGTGGGTCAAACCGTGCCTGTCCTGTGGGAATACGGGCGCCCTGCGGCAGATGGCCAGCAGATTTATACCGGCTATACTCCTAACTACTGCAAGGTCATGGTAACGCTTGCGGATAATGCTGGTCTGGAGAACAGGATTGTGCAGACCCGTCTGGATACGCTGGGTGCTGACGGTGAAATGATTCAAGGGAGGCTTGTGGAATGAAGATCAAATCCATGTGGGCAATGCTGCCAGTCCTGTTGATGGCCTGGTTACTGTCAGGCTGTATTTTTTCCTCTGAGTCTCAGCAGGTTCGCGATACCGCAGACCAGTTCTGGAGCGCAGTGCTGGCAGGTGATATGGAGACGGCCAAGGGGCTGGTGACATGGGACAGTGCCCAATACCTGCAATTCCTGAAAAACAAGGGTATATCCGCCCAGCGTTTTGAAACGGGTGAAGTCAAGGTACAGGAAAACTATGCCGAAGTGGCAACGGCGCTGTACGGTGGCGAAAAGGGGGATATGGTTATCCCGGTACGTACCGTGCTGGTCAAGAACAAGGAAAAGTGGCTGGTGGATGTGCAGAAAACCATGGGTTCCATGGTGAGTGGTGCGATGGGTGCAGTTGTTGAGCAATTAAACAGTTTTATGCAAAATGGTGTGAAGGAACTGGATAAATCCCTCTCAGATAGTGTCAACCAGTTGAACAACACCCTTAAGCAAGGCGTGGATAAACTGCAAAAGGATCTGACCGCTCCCCCGGCTCAGCAACCCTCAACGCCCAATGCACCACCTGCGTCTTCCTCGGCACAGCAGATATAAGAATATTTATTAATCAAAAGCCTATCACCAAAGGATAGTTCCCGCAATTTGTGTTGCATTCAGGAACTATTCAGTTTTATATGGGGTCTTAGCAATGAGAGTCGGGCTGCTGAAGGTTTTTGGTACTCTTTACCCCCAATTGTTTGCACTGATCCGTACAGGCAGGAAAACAGGCGTTTTGTCTGCTATACAGAGGGTAGCCTGATAATTGAATGTTATGGTGCATTCATGCATGCAATCACAAGAACTCATGAATGCATGGCTGTGATACGAGTCTTGACGCAATCAATGAAGCTGGAAGTGTCCAATGGCCAAACTGATCATCAAACATGAATTGCCGCCACCGACCCCACTCGAAAAGCTGGCGGATGTCGTGCAAATGGTGTTGCCTGTTGTCCTGGTAGTGGTGGCGATCGCTGTTGCTGTTTCCCTGTTTTTGTCTCCCTCCTCAGAAAGTGGCAAAACAGTCGCCGTCATGCCTTCCCCGGCGGTAACAACACAGTTGCCGGAAAATTACCTGGGCGAAGAAAACCACTTGAATACCATGGCGCTTGAATTTGACCAACTGCTTGATCAAGGCAAGGAAGACCGTGACAAGCATCAGCAACTGGTCAACAAAGCGGAAGCGATTCTGGCACAGTTATCCAAAATGGATGAGATGGTGACAGGCATGACGCTGCCGGATGCTGACAAGCAAATATTGCAAAGCCGCCATCAGTATCAAAAGGATTATTGGGAATCCAAACTGGTATTCCACCGTTTGCGGATGGCGCGTTTCAATATCAATGACATGTCCCATGGTACTGCGCCGGATACGGCCAAGGAAGCGCCTGCCCCGGAGCCTCAGGTCGGGCAGGCAACAACCCCACCACCTGAAACGGTTGCTCCCGCAGAGAAGCAGGATGCTGCTGCTCCGGCAGAAAATCCTGCCCCGGCGGTCGCAGAGACGAAGGGGAAAGCAGCGCCTGAACCTGCCGCTCCAGCAGAGCTGCCTGCTGGGCACTCTGTTGAAGCTGCGAAAGCGGCAGCAGCGGCTAGTCCGCCACCTGGGGTTAAACTGCCGGAAGGTTTCTGCCCTTTGTTCGGCCCTGGTGCTGCCGAGTGCAAGGCAAACGCGAAAAAGAAACCGTAATTATTGTTCCAGTGCCAGAATGGCTTGCCATTCCTGGGCTGAGACAGGCATGACAGACAGGCGGTTGCCCTTGCGTACCAGGGGCAGTTCCGCAAGTTCGGGGCGTATCTTGAGTTCGGTAAGGCTTATGTTACGGGTCAGTTTCCTGACAAATTTCACATCGACACGGTACCAGCGCGGGTTTTCCGGGTCACTTTTAGGGTCGTAATACACGCGCTGCCACGGGAATGCCGTGTCATCCGGGTAGCCAGCGGTGGCCACTTCTGCAATGCCGACAATGCCCGGCACTTCACAATTGGAATGGTAAAACAGGATGCCGTCCCCGACCTGCATCTGGTCACGTAGCATATTGCGTGCCTGGTAATTGCGCACGCCATCCCAGGGTTCAATACCAACCCGTTCCAGATTGTCGATACTGAAAGCATCCGGTTCTGATTTCATCAGCCAGTATTGCATTGTTTGTCCTCAGTTTTTTTCGGGGTTGACCTGTTGCAGGGTAAAGTGTGCGCTATCCGGGTTGCCCGTATGCAGTGTCAGCCAGGGAAGGATGGTTTGCATCTGCTGGGCAAGCAGCCACGGCGGGTTGATGACAAACATGCCACTACCGGTCATGCCTTGGTTTTTCCCGTCAGCTAAGGGGCAGAATTCGATTTGCAGGATGTCGGGAATCCTGCTTGCCTGTAAGGTGGCAAATATCTGTTTAACCCGTTGGCGGGAAACGACCGGATACCACAGCAGGTAAGTGCCGGTGGCGAAGCGCTTGTGTGCCTTGATCAGGGTTTCCACGACAGTATCGTAGTCGCTTTTTATTTCGTAGGATGGGTCTATCAGGGTCACTGCCCGACGGGGTGGTGGGGGAAGCAGGCTGAGCAAGCCTTTCAGGCCATCCTGCTGGCTGATTTGAATCCGTTGGTTTTGTGCCAGCAAATTGTTCAGTGCCTGATGATCTGTCGGATGCAACTCAAACAGGCGTAATTGGTCAGTGCTACGCAGCATCCGGGCGGCTAGCCAGGGAGAACCAGGGTATTGCTTCAGTTTACCGGCAGGATTGGCTTGGCGGATCAGTTCCAGGTAGGGTTGGAAAGCTTCGGGCAGCGCCGTGCCCATTTCCCATAATGGCTGGATACCACTGGAAAATTCACGGTTTTTCTGCGCTTCTGTGCTGGCGAGGGTGTAGGCTCCTGCCCCGGCATGGGTGTCGATGTACCAGAAAGGTTTATCTTTACGCAGGAAATAATCCAGTGTCAGCACCAGCGTCAGGTGCTTGATCAGGTCGGCGTGGTTGCCTGCATGGAATGCGTGGCGGTAACTGAGCAAGGCAGTTCCTTATGGCGGTAATAGCGGGGCTATTAAAACACCTGTCCCCGCCTTCGGCAAGGCAGGGACAGATTGGGGAGCCAGTAAAGATTACTTGCTGGCTGGCCCTGGTGTTGTATTTACCGTTGCTCCGCCAGTACTGGCCGGAGCTGTTGCTGTTGGCACAGCAGGGGCACTAGTTGCTGGTGCGGAAGGCTCTGCTGCCGGAGCTGCTGGCGCTGCCTCCGGTGTAGCAGGGGCTGCTGCTGGTGTTGCTTCCGGTGTAGCAGCGGCTGGTGCAGTACTGGCCGATGCATCGGGCACACCCGGCGGGGTTGGCGCAACAGGCGGAGCAGGTGGCTGCATGAAGGGTGGCAAGCCGTTGTTCATGCCCGGTTGCATACCGAAGGGTGCAGGTGGTGGCGGTACTGGGTAACGGTGGTTGTTGCCCCAACCACCCATGTTAGGGAAGTTATTCCAGCTTGGGCCATTATTCCAGTTGAATGGGCCGTTATTCCACGGGGCGTTGTTACCCCAAGGGCCATTATTCCATGGGCCGTTGTTCCACGGGGCATTGTTACCCCAGGATGGGCCATTGTGCCAGTTGAATGGCATGTGTGAACCGTTGCCCCAGGATGGGCCATTGTTCCAGCCCATGTTCGGGGCGTTACCCCAGGATGGGCCGTTACCCCAGGATGGGCCATTGTGCCAGTTGAATGGCATGTGTGAACCGTTGCCCCAGGATGGGCCATTGTTCCAGCCCATGTTCGGGGCGTTACCCCAGGATGGGCCGTTACCCCAGTTGAAGCCATTGCCCGGGCCATTGCCCCATGAGGAGCCGTTGCCCCAGTTCATGTTTGGACTCCAGTCGAAGTTGTCGAAGCCCCAGCCACTGGCGTTGGCACTACCGGCGAGACCCGCCAGCAATATGCCTGCGATCATTTTTTTCATCATGTTTGCTCTCTTCCTCTGCGGATTCATGAAACGAAACAGGCCGGATCAACCGGCCTGTTAAGTATAACTGTTCCTGACAGGAATTAGTTAGCTGCCGGGCCAGGAGTTGCGCCAGGAACAACAGGTGCTGGTGCTGCCGGAACTGGAACAGGCATTGGTGCAGGAGGAGGAGCCATCATAGGGGCACCCATTTGCGGCTGCGCAGGCATCATGCCAGGAGCAGCCATTTGCGGTGCACCGTAAGGCATTGGAGCCATCATTGGAGCGCCGTAACCCATTGGCATACCACCGTAAGGCATCGCACCAGGGTAGCCGCCCATCATCGGCATACCACCAAAGCCACCAAACTTGTTGTCATCGTTGTTGTCCCAACTGTTGGTGAATTCTTCCATCCAGTACATCGGGGTCCATTCTGGCCAATCGCTTTCGTCGTAGTAAGGGCCGTAAGGACCCATTTTCCATTCGCCGTTATTGCTGCCAAAAAAGTTTGCGCTTGCAGTTGCGGACAGGGCCAGCAGGCTCAGGCCAATCAGTACTTTTTTCATCTCATAATCTCCTATGCGGTTATCTGGTTTCAGTCGTACACCATGTCAGATACTATATCAGTATATTCTAATATATTCTAGTGCTGAAACGAAAAAAAGCCGGTTTCCGTTGCAACGGTATCCAGGGGAACATCCCATGGTTGGCGGGCTATGTGGCTGGTTTGCTGGAACCCATAGGCGAATCCGCATAAAACCGGGCGTAATTGCACAGTGTTCCGTCTCCTGAATGCGAATGTACGGTCATAGTAGCCGCCACCCATGCCCAGGCGTGAGCCATGCATGTCAAAGGCTACCAGGGGGGTGATTACCATATCCAGCCAGCGTGCGGGGCGTTTTCCCTTGTGCGGTGGATACGGTTCGGGGATGCGGAAACGGTTGTTGCGGAACCGGGTATGCTGGTTCCAGCGTACAAACCACAGGTGGCTACTCCCGAACGGGCAGAGTACCGGCAGGTAAAAATGCTGGCGGGGCAAGGCTAATGTGCGTAACAGGCGCGGGTCGGCTTCACCCCGCACCGGCAGGTACAGGGCAATATGGCGGGCATTGCGGAACGCGCGGGATTGGCGGACATGCCGGACAATGCGCCGGGACAGGCTGAGTCCGGTTGCAGAGGGAAGTTTGCTGCGTTGCTGGCGCAACCGTCTGCGCAGTTGCTGTTCAGATGTGTTGTCAGGCATCAATGGATTTCAGGCAAAACTGGAGGTGGGTATCTTCTACCTGAAACTCCTCACCCGGTACAAGCGTGCGGGGAGATGTGCTGTGTTCACGGGTGATGTTCTTGATGACAAACTCCCCATTGGTATTGGACTCAATCAGTACCTGCCCGGTTTGCTGGTTGCCGAGGACAACCCGTTCTTTCTTGAGGGGTATCACATACCCGGCTTTGCGCCCGTCGATGACTTTTAGCCAGGCAGGGTAGCCAGCTTCCATCAGGCGCGGATGCAGGCTCAGGCGTTGCAACTGGGTGTCCAGCCCTTTGCTGGAACGGAAGATCAGCTTGTATTTCCCCAGTGCGATGTTGTCGCCGTCCTCCAGGTAGTGTTGCTGGACGGCGTACTGGTTGACATACGTGCCATTGGTGCTGTCCAGGTCTTCGAGGAAACAGTCATCCCGGACAATGGTAATGCGGGCATGGTGATGGCTGATGGTGCGGTCTGGCAGCACAATGTCGCAATCAGACTGACGCCCGATGGTCACGCGCGTCCCCTTGACCGGTACACGTTTGACGATTTGTTTGTCCAGTACCACAACCAGTTCAGACATAAGGCATTTGGAAATATTGCTGGGGTTGGTCAGTTGTTGCTACCACGGGTTTGGAGCGGCTGTATTGTGCAAGCCGGAGTGTCCTTGCTTTTACCCGTGCTGTTGGCAAGGTATTGTAACCATTACGCTCACTTTTTGCATATACGGCACGTGTCAGCATGGTGGGTGAGCTGTTGCGGACAACCTGGGCGACCTGCTGGAAATGTTCGCGAGGCAGGATGATCCGGTCAGAATACTGCGGGTTGGCAATACCGTCGCGGAAATAGGGGTTCAGTTCCAGCAAATGCCTGACATCCAGCCCGGCCTGAAGGGCAACCTGGCGCAGGTTGACCGGCTTGTCGATGCGCAATTGCGCCAGTCTGGCTTCGTTTGGTGTGTCAGCAAGGCTGATCCCATAGCGTTGTGAATGGCTTAGCAGTTCCTTGAATGCCAGCAGGCGGGGCACGTATTCACGGGTTTCCCTAGGCAGGGAGAGATGCCAGAAATCGGTGGGCAAACCTTTGCTGCGGTTATGGGCAATTTCCTTTTCGACCCGCTTTTCCCCACAGTTATAAGCCGCCAGTGCCAGATACCAGTCACCGAATTCATCGTGTAATTCTTGCAGGTAACTCAGGGCTGCCCCGGTGGAGGCGAATGGATCCATGCGTCCGTCGTAAGCCTTGTTCTGGCGCAGGCCATAGCGCCGTCCGGTATCCGGGATGAATTGCCACAGCCCGGCAGCGCCTGCGTTGGAAAATACATCGGCATCAAAGGCGCTTTCCACAAAGGGCAGCAAGGCCAGTTCACTGGGCATGTTGCGGTTGTCAACCTCATACATGATCATGTGCAGGTAAGTGCTGGCGCGTTGCGATAACTGGCTCAGATGCTGGGGGCTGCGCCCGTAGTAACGGATGAACTGCTGTACACGCGGGTTATGGGTTTCCGTTCCCAACTGGAAACCGTGGAATATCCTGTCCCAGGTATCGGCTTCATTCGTGCTGGCGCGGATGCTTCCTGCATTGCTGCGGTAGGCTGCTTTCTGGACGTAAATATCATCAGAACTGCGCAAGGATGCTTTTTGCAGTTTGACAGAAGGTTTGGTCTGGGTAACAGAAGCGGAAGAGGTTTTGCCAATGTTGCTGGAACAACCGGAGCCTGCAAAAACAGCAACAGCAGACGTGGCGAGCAATGCCAGCGTGTTCATTTTTATCATTGTTTTATTCCCGTAAGCCCATTGTTATTATGTGACCCTGAATCACCGCTATAATGCAAAGCGGCAGGATCGTTTAACGGTTCGCCCGAATATAATACGTAACCCGTTTGTGGACAAGAGAAAACCGCTGAACGCAACATCCATGCAAACAACCGTTTCAGGCACAGCGCTGTGCCGCCACTGGTATTCCACCCCATCCGGTCAGGCAACCCTGGAGCGGTTGCGGCCATTGCTTGCCCGCATGACGGCTGATGTATTCGGCTACTATGCGCTGGAATGCGGGGCGCTGGCAGGCTGGCAAGGCTTTTTGCAAGAGTCGCGGATTGCCAGCCGTTTCAGCCTCGGGACACAACCGGGGGAAGCGGCCAGCCTGATTGGGGCGGTGGAACATCTGCCGTTTGCTTTCAGCAACCTTGATCTGGTGGTGGCCAGCCATGCGCTGGATGGTTCCGCCAACCCGCATCAGGTGTTGCGTGAAATTGAACGGGTGCTGGTACCGGAAGGGCATTGCATCCTTATCGGCTTCAATCCATTCAGCCTGCGGGGTGTTGGCCAATTGTGGCACTGGTTACGGCGCGAGCCTATGCACTGCCATGCCTACAATACCTTCAGGGTGCGCGAATGGCTGCATGTACTGGGTTTTGAAGTGCTGGAAACCGTGTCCATTGGTTTTTGCCCGTTGTTCGGCCATGAGCGTAACTTCCGTCATGCCCGCTGGCTGGGCAACGCACTCAACCGGCTCAGGGCAGGTTTGGGGAATGTGTATGTCATCCATGCCCAGAAGAAGGTTTCCAACATGACACCCTTACCTACCCCCCAACGCAAAGCGGTGCCGGTGCTCAGGCCGGGCATGGTTGCCAATCCGGGGGCGGGGTGCCTTTCACGCAAAGAAGCAGAACATGTCAAACAAGATCGTTGAAATTTTTACCGACGGTGCCTGCAAGGGAAATCCGGGGCCGGGCGGTTGGGGGGCATTGCTGCGTTACAATGGCACTGAACGTGAGTTGTATGGCTATCAGCCTGAAACCACCAATAACCAGATGGAGCTGATGGCGGCGATTCAAGCGCTGGAAGCCCTGACGCGGCCTTGCGAGGTAGTGCTGACCACCGATTCCCAGTACGTCCGCCAGGGTATTACCGAGTGGCTGGCAGGCTGGAAACGCAAAGGCTGGAAAACCGCCGCAGGCAAGCCGGTCAAGAATCAGGAACTCTGGCAGCGCCTGGATAATGCCGCAGCGTGTCACCGTATTGACTGGCGCTGGGTCAAGGGGCACAGCGGCCACGATGAAAACGAACGGGTAGACCAGCTTGCCAACAAAGCCATTGATGAGAAGAAATTATGAGCCGCCAAATCATTCTTGATACTGAAACTACCGGCCTTGAACCCAAGGAAGGCCACCGCATTATCGAAATCGGCTGTGTGGAAATGCTCAACCGTCGCCTGACTGGCAATAATTTCCACCAGTACCTGCGACCTGACCGTGAAATCGACGCCGAAGCCATCGAGGTGCACGGCATCACCAACGAGTTTCTTGCCGACAAGCCGCGTTTTGAAGATATTGCCGACGACTTGCTGGCCTATCTGGAAGGTGCGGAACTCATCATCCACAATGCGCCTTTCGATATTGGTTTCATCAACCATGAGTTACGCCTGATTGACCCCAGCAGCAAGCCGATTACTGACTTTTGCACGGTAACGGATACCCTGCGGATGGCGCGGCAAATGTTCCCCGGCCAACGTGCCAGCCTCGACGCCTTGTGCAGGCGTTACGAGATCAATAATGCCCATCGTACCCTGCATGGGGCGTTACTTGACTCGGAAATCCTGGCTGATGTTTATCTGGCAATGACAGGTGGCCAGGTCAGTCTATTGTTGGGGGGCGAGGACAGGTCAACCCAGGAGCAAGGCGGTGGAGCGGTGCGGCGTTTGCAGGTGGATACCAGCCGCTTGCGGGTCATCCCTGCCAGCGAGGAAGAGCTGGCTTCCCATGCGGAACGGGTTGCGGCTATCACCAAGGCCGCCGGTAAATGCTTGTGGGGTTAGGGTTGGTTTTTACCCGTCATGACCTGCACGGAACGTCTGCATGTCGCCATTTTCTACACGTTCGTAAATCGCTTCCACCGGGATGGTCAACCCGATGGATTCCAGCGTGACTTCTGAGCCGGGGTAGTAGTACGAAGAACGCCATGCTTCGCTGCGCCGCTGTACCACGACTTCGGCAATGTCCTGTTCAATGAGGACGTATTCCAGCAGGCTGGGCAAGGCAAGGTATTCGGTGCGCTTTTCGGTTTTATCCTTGCGGTGCGTACTGCTGGATAATACTTCCACAATAAGGATGGGGTTTTCGCGCACATAGGTGTCACTTGATGGGTCATTGTCACAGACCACCATCAAATCGGGGTAACGAAAACGCCTTGTTGCAGTTTTGACTAACATATCACCGGTCATCGGTTCACAAGGTTTGCCGCGTTGGTGATTCCATATCAACGCATACAAGTTGCCCGCGATACGGTTGTGGTTGGCGCTTGCCCCGGCCATGGCGTAAACCTGGCCGTCAACGTATTCATACTTTTGTTCGCTGTCACGTTCACCGGCGAGATAATCTTCAACACTGAGGTACGCAGATTGGTGGGCTAGTGGTGGCATCGGAATTCTCCTGAACGGGCGGCTCGCTTGATGTTAGCACAGTGAACCATGATAGCCAGCAACGGCTGGGCGTTTATCCAGAACAGAGTGATCAGGCGGCCTGTTCGTCTTTCCACAGATAACGCCCGACCGCCAGCCATGCGCCAACAATCCCCAGGAGGCAACTGAAGAGCAGGATTTCCAGGGTCATCAGCACATCCACCCCACTGATGGTGAATAGGGTATTGCCATACAGGTCGGTAAGTTGCCTGACCGGCTTGACCATGAACAACAAGGCGGCATGGACAATCACCAGGCTGAGCACTCCGCCAAACAGGCCAAACCAGATGCCACCGTACAGGAACGGGCGGCGGATATAGGCATTGGTGGCGCCAATCAGGCGGGTGACACGGATTTCTTCCTTGCGGTTTTCAATATCGAGCCGGATGGTGTTGCCAACTACCAGCAACACCGTCAGGCCAAGCAAGACAGACACGACCAATACAATACGGTCAGCAATATTGAGGATGGCGCGTAAGCGCTGTATCCATTCCACATCCACCTGCACATCCTCCACCTCACTGTATTTGCGTAATTTGTTGGCGAAGGCTTCCACATCCACCGCTTCATCCCCCAGTTGTTGCAGGTTGGGGGTAATGATCACGGCATTTGGCAGGGGGTTCTCGGTCAGGGTATCAAGGGTTTTGGCAAATCCGCTGATCTTGCGGAATTTATCCATGGCCTGTTCACGGGTGACAACTTCGGTATTTTCGACTTCCACCAGCCCGGACATCAGTTCGGCAAGGTCTTTGGCCTGCTGTTCGCCGACTTGCTGCTTGAGGAACAGGGTAACGGTCGGCACCTGGCGCTTGTCGGCGGTCAGGGTTTGCAGGTTTTTCAGCAACAAATGCAGGCTGGTCGGCAGGGATAGGGCAATGGCGATGGCTGCCAGGGTAATCCAGGTGGACATCGGGTTGAACCACATGCGCTCCATGCTGAAACGCATGGCCTCTTTCTGCTGGTTGAACCATGCGCTGAGGGGGTTGGTTTTGCCAGTGTTACGTTTTGCCGGGGGAATCTTGCGGTTGGTGGGTGTGCTCATGGTTCCACCTTCTGTAATACGATGGTGCGTTTTTGCATACGTTCAACCAGCCCGTGGTCATGGCTGGCGATCATCACGGTTGCCCCCAGTTCATTGAATTGGGCAAAGGTATACATAATGTCTTGCGACAGTTCCGGGTCGAGGTTGCCGGTGGGTTCGTCAGCCAGGATGATGGTCGGTTTGTTGACCATGGCGCGGGCGATGCCGACCCGCTGTTTTTCCCCGGCAGACAGCATCAGCGGGAAAGTCTTTTCCTTGCCGACCAGCCCTACCTTGTCGACGGCAGCCTGGACGCGGCGGCGGGTTTCCGCTTGCCCCATGCCGGAAATGCGCAAGGGCAGGGCGATATTGTCGAATACACTGCGGTCGTACAGCAGGTGCGGATCCTGGAAAATAAAGCCGATGCGGCGGCGGTAATTGGGTATCTGGCTCTGGCTGAGTTTGCTTAACGGGCGGTTGCCAATCAGCACCTCACCCTTGCTGGGGCGTTCCAGCATTGCGACCAGTTTCAGCAGGGTCGATTTGCCCGCACCGGAATGGCCGGTGATGAACACCATTTCGCCTGCTTCCAGCGTCAGGTTGACGTTGTAGAGGGCGAGTTGCCCGGTGGGGTATTTCTTACTGACCTGCTTGAATTCAATCATGGTGCGTTAGTCTTGATTATTTCCGGCCAACAGGGCGCTGGTGAATTCATATGCATCGAACTCTTGTAAATCGTCGATACTTTCACCCACGCCGATAAACCGGACGGGAATTTTCAGTTGTTCGGCAATCGCGAACAGGATACCACCCTTGGCCGTGCCGTCCAGCTTGGTAACAGTGATACCGGTCAGCCCCAGTGCTTCATTGAATTGTTTGGCCTGCACCAGGGCATTCTGGCCGATGCTGGCGTCCACAATCAGCATGATTTCGTGCGGGGCGGACGGGTCAAACTTTTGTATCACACGTTTGACCTTTTTCAGCTCATCCATCAGATTGGTTTGCGTATGCAAACGACCGGCGGTGTCGGCCAGCAGGATGTCCGCCTTGCGGGCTTTGGCAGCCTGCACTGCATCGAAAATGACGGAGGCGGAATCCGCGCCGCTACCCTGGGCAATGACCGGAATATTGTTGAGTTCGCCCCAGATGCTGAGCTGTTCCACCGCTGCTGCGCGGAAGGTATCGCCTGCGGCCAGCATGACCGATTTGCCGTCCTGCTGGAATTTTTTCGCCAGCTTGCCGATGGTGGTGGTTTTGCCCGCACCATTGATGCCAACCATGAGCATGACAAACGGCTTGTGTGCCGTGCCGATTTCCAGTGCTTGGGCGGAAGGGCGCAGGATACGGTGCATTTTGTTGTACAGTGCCTGCATCAGAGCATCCATGTCGGCCAGTTCATTGCGGCTGACACGGGCGGCGAGGTCGCTCATGATGGCGCGGGTCGCGTCGATACCGACATCGGCGGTCAGCAAACGGGTTTCCAGCTCTTCAAGGACTTCATCATCAACCTTCTTT
>JBBIHI010000021.1:0-19685 GCA_037447095.1 Thiotrichaceae bacterium | reverse complement strand
CACCTCTGGTAATTATTTTGCTTTTCTATGCAGTATCCGCGCTCTCGGCAAAACCAGCCATGACATCTGTCAAGCAGGCGTCGTATCACCTTGATATTGCAGGCCGGATGCCAAATCCGGGTAGAGTAACGTCACTCCCAATTCCCGTAGCAATTTGGCATTCCCGATCCGCCGCGACTCCTGCAAATACGACAGCATCCCCGCGCCCATGGTGGCTTGCGCTTCCGCCATACTGACCTGCGGCGGGCGGGGCAACCCGGCAAAATCCGCCACCTGGTTGAAGTAATCGGTCATGGTGGACGGATGCCCGTCAGTGGCATTGTAAATGGCGCGGGACGGAGCCATTTCCATCGCCCGCTTGCACAGCATGGCCAGATCATCGGCGTGGATGCGGTTAGTCCACGGCGCTTCTTCCTCCCGCACCACGGGTTCGCCACGCTGCAAACGTTCCAGCGGCAAACGGTCTGCCGAATAAATGCCCGGTACGCGCAGGATCACGCTTTCCCCACCAAAACGCGCAACCCACTCCTCTACCGCCGCTTCGGCATCGGCACGGCGCCTGGCGCGGGCGGCAACCGGTTTCAGCGGCTCGGATTCATCAATCCAGCGCCCCCCGCAATCACCGTACACACCCGTCGTACTGATCAGCAATACCCGTGCAGGCGCCGCATCCACTCCCTTAAGGAAACGGCGGATGCGTTCGTCAATCTCGCCACTCGGCTGCGGCGGCATGAACCAATACACCAGCGCCTCATCCAGCGCAAAAATCGGGAAGAAACTGCCGCGATCCACATCGCCCTTACGCATCGCAAAACCTTGCGCAAGGCCCAGTTGCAGGGATTCCTCACTGCGCACCCAGCCTATGGCCTTGGTTCCCTCGTTTTGGTATAACCGTGCCACGCGGCGCCCAATATCGCCGCAGCCCATAATCCACACATTGCGGTTGACAGTATCCATGAACAACTCCCGACTTGATGCAGGCAGTATAAACGAAATCAAACCCGGCAAAACCAAACGGGTTGACGCAGGCAGCAACAAACGCATCCTGCTGTGCAATGTCGGCGGGGAATTTTATGCGGTGGATGACCGCTGCACACACGAAGACGCCTCTTTGTATCTCGGCTGCCTGAAAGGCGACCGCATCCATTGCTCCCTGCATGGCGGGGAATTCAGCGTCAAAACGGGCGAACCCACAGCAGAACCTGCGGAAATCGCCCTGCAAACTTACCCGGTGGACATCGAAAACGGGCGGATTCTGATTACGCTGTAGCCTGTTTCAGGCTGGCAATGCCCACAGCACCCGACGCCATTGCCTGCTTGCAAAGCCTTGCAACCGCCGGGGTGTCTTTTCCGTCCAACTGGCATTCACGGACAATCACCAGCTCGCGCCCTGCCTCCTGCCGAAACCACTCCTGTGCAGCGCGTTCCGTATCTGCATAACGGTAGTCACGGTTAGTCAGCAAGGTTTCACCATCCCAGCGGCTCCACAAAACGATTCGCTGCAAGGCATGGCCTGCGGCGATCAGGAAACGGCGTAGACGGACATCTTCCCGCCCCCTTGCCGACGGTGGTGCGAACCAGAATATCTGCACATTTTCACGGGTGTAAAAAGGGATATAGCAACTGGCATCAAATTTCCCCTGGCGCAGGGTGATACCGGTATCACTGCCCAGTTGCAGGGCATGATCTGTCCTTACCCAGCCAATCACCTGCTGGTCTTCCTCAAGATAAAGCCGTGCCACCTGGCGGCCTATAACCCCGCAACCCATAACCCAGACAGCTTGCCCCATGACACTCACATGAATCTCCTTGTCATCAAGCCTGAGAGGATACACCCTGCATCCTGAAAATGGCAAAATGGATACAAGATTTTTTGACCCAATGGGTAAATATGCCCGGAGCTTTCATGTTCAAACGAATCCTGTTTGTCATCCTGTTGTTTATTGCCCTATTAGTGGCAATCATTTGGGCATATCGGCATTTAATCCAGCCACCTGCACCACCCCCGGTACTGATCCCATCACCGCCGTCCCTGACAATCCCGAGCCTTCCGCCCGCCCTGCGCCCTGTTCCGCCTGCGCATGTGGCAAAAATGCTGGGTTCGTTGGCTGAACAGGTGGAAATTACCCGTTCCTATGACCCGTCTTACGTCAGGATTCCGTATCCAGGAGGCGATGTGAAACGCAATACCGGCGTGTGTGCCGATGTCGTTGTGCGGGCATTCCGCGCCCAGGGCATTGACCTGCAAAAGGAAGTCCACGAAGACATGGCGAAACATTTCGCCGATTACCCTAAAAAATGGGGCATGGCACACCCGGACACCAACATTGACCACCGCCGGGTGTATAACCTGATGACATTCTTTGAACGCAAGGGAAAAACTGTGCCAATTACCCACAACCCGGATGATTACCTGCCCGGCGATGTGGTGGCATGGGATTTAGGCGGCGGGCAGGGGCATATCGGCATTGTCACCGAATACAAGACCCCGGATGGCATTCCCGTTACCGCTCACAATGTCGGTTACGGAACAAACATGGAAAACGCGCTATTCTTCTGGCCAATCATAGGCCATTACCGTTATTTCAATGCACCGGCAAACGCGAACGCAACGCCTCCCGGTCATACCACCACTGCCCCTCCACAATCGCATCAATGATCTGGGCAAGACGTGGCAGGAATACTTTGGGGTCAAGCAAGCCAAGGCGGTTCAGCCACAGGTTCATGCTTTCCTGGGAATTGACCTGGCTGTGACGCTCCGCCACCTTGCCCAGCATCGCGCTGGTGAGGAACATCACGCTATCACGCTTTTCCCCCTGCAAACGCAGGTCGGCAATGTAATGCGCCACGGCGGCGGCCACTGCTGCGCCATCGGCCTTAGCCGGGGTTGCCTCAATCAGGTGGTTCAGCATCAGGATGGAAAGCTCCGGGCCAACCGGGTACGTGACCGCCAGCCACAAACCATTTCCCAGCGCAGGCACGGAAGCAGGCAGATCGCAGCGGAACAGCACATCACAGCAACGCACGGCGTCTTCCCACATTTCCCGGTCGCGGTAAATCTCGAACGATTCACGGGTCATGCCCCAGGCAGCTTCACGCATTCCCGGCTCATCCAGCTCCAGCATGATTTCGCCAATATCGTATTGCACACCGACCCGCACCAGCGGATCGCTGGCAGGGGTAAGCTGCATCAGTTGCGCCTGACGCTGGGCCAATTCGTTTTTCAGCAACTGGCGGGAATCGGTGCCTGCGGTGAATTCAACGGGAGTTGTGTCGCTCATGGTATGATGCCTAAAATCCAAAACGCCGCAAGAATAGCAGCCCCGTCGGGGGCAGCAAAATAACCCCAAGTGAAAGGATAGCTAGATGATTGGACTGTTGCGTGGAACCTTGCTGCTCAAACAACCACCTGACCTGATGCTGGACGTTAACGGTGTCGGCTACGAAATACAGGCATCCATGACCACATTCTATGACCTGCCGGAATTACAGGCGGATGTCACTTTGTATACCCATCTGATCGTGCGTGAAGATGCCCACGCACTGTACGGTTTCAGTTCCCAGACCGAACGCGAACTGTTCCGCCACCTGTTAAAGGTCAATGGCGTAGGCCCCAAAATGGCATTGGCCATTATCTCCGGGATGAACCCGCTGGAATTCCGTCAGGTCATCCATGCCGGTGACATTGCCCGGTTGAGCCGCATTCCGGGTGTCGGCAAAAAAACGGCTGAACGGCTGGTCATCGAATTGCGTGACCGCCTGCCCAAGGAAACAGAAACCGGCAGTACCATCCCACCTACCCCTCAAGCCAGCAGTGCAAACTCAGGCAGTGATGAAGCCATTAACGCTTTGCTGGCACTCGGTTACAAGCCCGCCCAGGCCAGCCAGATGATTGCCGCTTACGAAAATCAGGGACTCAGTGTAGAGGAAATGATCCGTCAGGCATTGCGTGCCAGCCTCCGCTAAGCCCACCTGACACTGACTTGCCAGCCAAACCTGCCAACACTGTCACATTTTGACACAAACCCTGTCATACCCGCCTTGCCACCAAACACCGTCAAAAGCAATTTTAATCTGCCAATACAATATGTTAATAGATACAGGGCATAGTTGGCACGGGGGTTGCAATATCCTGTGTACAAGGGACAACAAAAACAACAAGAAAGGGTTAAAGGACGATTTTTACCAGCAAGCCCCAAGAGGCAGAGAGCGGGCATAAACATACCAACAATAAAACGCCTGGCCATGTCTCGACTCCCATCACCCCTGCGGTTAACGCAGGGGGACTTTAAACAGGAGTCAGGTTTGACAAGAGTTTCAGCAAGCCCAAGAGGCAGAACGCAGCCATAGCCATACCAACAACAAGTTGCTGCTTGCCCGAACGACACCCCCTGTACGCAGGGGGATCGGTTTGCCCAAAAGCTAACAACAACAATAAATGACAATAATAATAACTTTTGCCCGTGTTGACTGCCCCCGCTCGTCGGGGGCTTTATTTTTCTTCCTGTTTGGCCATTCCCCAGGCAAGTTCCATCTGCTCAAGGGTGGCATCCTCCAGTAAAATTCCCTGTTCCTGCAACAACGCTTCCACCCGCAGGAAGCGCCGCTCAAACTTGTTGTTGGACAGGCGCAACGCATTTTCCGCATTCACGCCCAGCAATCGGGCAAGGTTGGTTGCCCCCATCAGTACATCGCCCACTTCCTCTTCAATTCGGGTAAACGGCTCAGCCTTGGCAACGGCATCCTGCACTTCATCCAGTTCCTCGTGAATTTTGGGAATGACCTGTTTCCAGTAATCCCAGTCAAACCCGACCCGTGCAGCACGCTGCTGAAGTTTCTGGCTGCGCCGCAAAGCAGGCATGGCCACCGGGATACCAGCAAAGAACCCGGCACTGGTATTGCCTGTTCCCTCCCGCTCATCCTGCTTGATGGATTCCCACGCCTGTTTCTGCGCTTTTTCATCAGCAAATACAGCATTACCAAACACATGGGGGTGACGCCGGATCATTTTCCCGGTAATCCCTTGCACCACATCATCAAAACTAAACAAACCCTGCTCACTGGCAATCTGCGCCATAAAGACTATCTGGAACAGCAAATCCCCCAATTCATCACACAGGGCGGCTGCATCCTGACGGTCGACAGCATCTGCCACCTCGTACACTTCTTCCAGGGTATGCGGCAAAATGCTTTGCCATGTCTGTTTGATGTCCCACGGGCAACCTGACTGTGGATCCCTTAACCGCGCCATCACAGCCAGCAGCTCATCAACCTGCATGTAGATACCTTCCCCGACAAGAAAAATTCACTCAGGCTATAGGAACTTGCCCCCAAAGTAACCTATAATCGTGTCGGTTGTTGTATATTTAAGACACTCAGGCAACTACCGAAGGTCTTGCCGACATCATTCAAGATCATTGTTGCAAGGTTTCGGTGCCCAACAATTTGAACTCAAAAACCAGACTTAAGGAGATCACAATGACTCTGAAGAAAGTTGCAGGCATCAGCGTAGCTGCCCTAATGGCAGTTATGATGGCCACGACAGCAAGCGCAGCCGAGAACGGCAAATATGTTCAAAACAGCGCTGGTGAAGCTGTTAAGAACAGTGTTGAGCAGACTTGCGTACAAGCCCAGTTCGGCAGTATGCCAGAAGGCTGTGAAGCGGCTCCTGAGCCAAAACCACAACCTAAGCCACAGCCTCAGCCCAAACCTCAGCCACCAAAAGTTCTGACCCTGAACGCTGACGCCAACTTTGACTTTGACAAGTCCACACTGAAACCAGCAGGCAAAGCCAACCTGGATCAGTTCATGTCTAGTCTGGCTGGTTCCAAAGTAAGCGGCATCACGGTTGTTGGTCACACTGACAGCGTTGGTACTGATGCTTACAACCAGAAACTGTCCGAGCGCCGTGCAACTTCTGTTGCCGACTACCTGACCAGCAAAGGTGTTCCATCTGCTGCGATCCAGGCTTCTGGCCGTGGTGAGTCTGAACCTGTTGCCAGCAACAAAACTGCGGCTGGCCGTGCTGCCAACCGCCGTGTTGTTGTCACTGCCAACAGCGTCAAGTAAGTTCTTGCCTGCAAGGGCATAACAAGCTGACAGGGAAAAGCCGGGAATGTCCCGGCTTTTCTTTTTTGAATAGTAACGAAACATTTCATTCTCCCCTAACATTCGGCTAAGATACTTACCCTTTATCCTGGCCGGGGTCGCGCTTTTCCCGCCTGTTGTTTTCACCACACTATCAATTCTGGAGACAGAAGTATGTCAATCAAAGTGGCTGTGCCCAGGGAAACCGCCGAGGGCGAACGCCGGGTTGCCATGGAATCCAGTGTTATTGCCAAACTTGCCAAGCTGGGGGCTGAAGTCCTCATCGAAACGGGTGCTGGCAGTGCTGCCCATATTCCCGATTCCGCATTTACAGGAGCCACGATTGTTGGCTCAGCCAGTGAGCTGTATCAGCAAGCCGACATTGTGCTGAAAGTTCAACCGCCTTCCGATGCTGAAATTACCCTGCTGAAAGAAGGCAGTGTCCTAGTCAGTACCATGCAGCCTTACAAATACCCGGAACGGGTCGCAGCGCTCAAGGCGAAAAACATTACCACTTACGCCATGGAACTGATCCCTCGTATTTCCCGTGCGCAAGCGATGGATGTATTGTCTTCGCAAGCCGCTGTTGCCGGTTACAAAGCCGCTATCATGGGGGCTGACCACGCGACCCGTTTCTTCCCGATGCTGACCACGGCTGCGGGCACCATCCGCCCTTCCAAGGTCATTGTCATTGGTGCGGGTGTTGCCGGTTTGCAGGCCATTGCCACTGCCCGACGTTTGGGTGCTGTGGTGGAAGGTTATGATGTACGTTCCGCCACCAGGGAACAGGTTCAGTCGTTGGGTGCGAAATTCATTGAGCTGGGCATCAAGGCGGAAGGTGAAGGTGGTTACGCCCGTGAGCTGACTGCCGAAGAAAAGCAGCAACAGCAGGATGAACTGGCGAAATACATTGCCACTGCCGACGTACTGATTACCACGGCAGCCGTTCCGGGTCGCCCATCGCCGAAAATTATCCCGGACAGCACGGTTGAAGGCATGAAACCGGGCGCGGTCATCATTGACCTCGCGGCGGAAGGCGGCGGCAACTGTACCCTGACCCAGCCAGGTGAAACCATTGTGCACAATGGTGTGACCATTCATGCACCCTTGAATATCCCCAGTCAGGTGCCTTTCCATGCGTCGGAAATGTACGCCAAGAACCTGCTCAATTTCATCACACCAATGCTGAAAGACGGCCAGTACGCGCCGGATTTCAACGATGAACTCATTGCCGGTGCGTTACTGACCCGCGAAGGCAAGATCACCCATGAATCCATCCGCCAACTGGTTGAGGGAGGTGCATAATGGACGGTTTTATCGCAATTTATATCTTCATGCTGGCGGCCTTCACTGGCTACGAAGTCATTTCCAAGGTTCCGGTCATCCTGCACACACCGTTGATGTCAGGCTCCAACTTCGTTCACGGCATCGTGCTAGTCGGGGCAATGGTCGCCCTGGGTGAGGCAAACGGTTTTGCAGAACAACTGATCGGTTTCCTCTCCGTCCTGCTGGCTGCCGGTAACGCAGTTGGCGGTTACGTCGTGACCGAACGGATGCTGGAAATGTTCAAGAGCAGCAAAGGAGGCAAGGCATGAACCTGTTTGTCGAACTGTTCTACTTTGCTGCGGCGGTGCTGTTCATCCTCGGCCTTAAGCAGATGGCGTCCCCGGTCACGGCGCGGCGCGGGATTGTCTGGGCAGGTGCGGGCATGGTGCTGGCCACCGTGATTACCTTTATCCACCCGCAAATCCACAGCAATTACCTGCTGATGATCCTGGCGATTGGCATTGGTGGTGGCCTTGCCTGGAAAACCGGCAAAACCGTTGCCATGACGGATATGCCGCAAATGATTGCCCTGTATAACGGCATGGGTGGCGGTGCTGCGGCAGCGATTGCTGCGGTTGAGCTGATCAAGCGGGAGCCGATGGATTTCAACCTCCAGTTGATGGCCGTGTTTGGCGCACTGATTGGCTCCATCGCCTTCTCCGGCTCGCTGATTGCCTTCGGCAAACTGCAAGGCATCAAGCAATTGCGCGGCGCCATCCGTTTCAAAAACCAGCAACGCATCAATGCCGGTCTGTTCGTGGTTCTGGTATGGATGGCTTTCGGCATTGCCACCAGCGGCACGGATTACGGCATGTTTGTGCTGTTCCTGTTCTTCGTACTGGCACTGGCCTTCGGCGTGATGATGACCCTGCCCATCGGTGGTGCAGACATGCCGGTAGTCATTTCCCTGTATAACGCTTTCACCGGCCTTGCGGTCGGCTTTGAGGGTTATGTACTCGGCAACCCGGCGATGATGATTGCCGGTATCGTGGTCGGTTCTGCCGGTACCCTGCTGACCCAATTGATGGCGAAAGCGATGAACCGCCCGATCACCAACGTCCTGTTCAGTAACTTCGGCGAAACCAGCGGTGAAGCGCAGGCAGTCACCGGCAGCATGAAAGCCATCGAAGCACCGGATGCGGCCATCATGATGGCGTTCGCCGAAAAGGTCATCATTATCCCCGGTTACGGCATGGCAGTCGCCCAGGCCCAGCATAAAATCTGGGAGATGACCAAGCAGTTGCAGGAACGCGGCGTCACCGTCAAGTTCGCCATCCACCCGGTCGCAGGCCGTATGCCCGGCCACATGAACGTGTTGCTGGCGGAAGCGGGCGTCCCGTATGACATCATCTACGACCTCGACGAAATCAACGAGGAATTCGCCACGGCGGACGTAGCGCTGGTGATCGGTGCAAATGACGTGGTGAACCCGGTTGCACGTACCGACCCGAGCAGCCCGATTTACGGTATGCCGATCCTCAACGCCGATTACGCGAAAAACGTCATTGTGGTGAAGCGTGGTCAGGGCGCTGGGTTCTCCGGTATCGAAAACCACCTGTTCTTCGCCGATAACTGCCGGATGCTGTATGGCGACGGTCAGGCAGTGGCGAATGAACTGATTGCGAATATGAAAGAACTCTGAACGTCACGTCTTGACAATCAGCGAAAAAGCCCGGTTCGTCCGGGCTTTTTTATGAGTTGTCCACACATTAACCGTTGATTCATATCCCGTGCATTTTTGTCAAGAAGACAATGCTTATATATCGTATCTAACTGATTATAAATGGGAATCTTATTGTGCATATTTTTTATACAAAGTGGAAAAACGCTTGCCCGCCAAGGGCTGGAGGGCTATTTCCGCAGTTCTTCCACAGAGTTATCCACAGGTTTTGTGAATAACCCTACAAGCACCTAGAGAAACAGGCAGTTACCCGGATTTCATGAACCGGACATGAAGTCTGCCGGTAAAACTCACCCAACAGCCTGCGCACAATTCGTTTACACTTGCCGCATGAGCCAGAGCCAACTGATTGCACAGATTGCCATTCCCCGCCCACTGCATACCTTGCTGAGCTACACCCTACCCGAAAGTATGCAAGCACCCGTCGGCTCGCGGGTCGATGTTCCACTGGGTAAACTGCACACCGTCGGCCTGGTCATGGCTGTAGAAGCCGATGCTGGCAACAGCACCGATGAACCCGCCCTGAAAGCCATCCATACACTGCTGGATGAAACACCTTTGCCAGATGCGCATTGGCTGGAGCTGCTGCAATGGGCCGCACGCTATTACCATTACCCTTTGGGGGAAGCCTTGTTCACCGCACTGCCGGTTGCACTGCGCAAACCCAAACCACTTGCCAAGAAACTGCTGAAACTGGTCAATGCCAAACCAGCCACCCCGGTTACATCCCCCCAACAGGATGAAGGCAACCTGCATCTGACAACCGAACAACGTAAATGCCTGGATACCCTTCAGCAATGGAACAGCACCCCCACGCCCCGTCCCGTGCTCCTGCACGGCATCACCGGCAGTGGCAAGACCGAAATTTACCTGCGCCTGATCCCGCCGTTGCTTCAGGCAGGCAAGCAGATCCTGGTCATTGTGCCGGAAATCGGCCTGACCCCACAGTTGCTGGCACGTTTCACCCGCTTTTTCCCCGACACCCGCATGGTTTGCCTGCATTCCGGGCTGAGCGACGGTGAACGCCTGCAAGCCTGGCTACAGGCACGCAACGGGCAGGCACAGATCATTATCGGCACCCGTTCCGCCATTTTTACCCCCGCCCCACACCTGAGCCTGATCATCATCGACGAGGAACACGACGCATCCTTGAAACAGCAGGACAGTTTCCGCTATCACGGGCGTGACCTCGCCATCAAACGCGCCAGTATGCTCAACATCCCCGTTGTGCTGGGCAGCGCCACGCCGTCGCTGGAGTCACTGTTTAACGCACAGAACGGGCGTTACCATTACATCCGGCTTGGCCAACGCCCCGGTAGCGCACGCCCCCCTGACCTGCAATTGCAGGATACCCGCCCCTTTGAGTTACAAGCCGGACTGACACCGGCAAGCTTGCAAGCGATCCGCCATACCTTGGCACGCGGGGAACAGGCCATGGTCTTCCTCAACCGGCGCGGCTTTGCCCCTACCCTGTATTGCCCCTCCTGCGGCTGGCAGGCCAGTTGCCAGCATTGCAGCGTCAATATGACCTGGCACGCCCGGCGTAACCGGCTGATCTGCCACCACTGCGGTGCGGAACAATCCACCCCGACAACCTGCCCAAGCTGCCATAGCCCCAAACTCACCACCCAAGGGCAGGGAACAGAACGGTTGGAGCTGGCACTGCAAACCCATTTCCCCGACTTTCCGGTCTTGCGTATTGACCGCGACAGCACCAGCCGCAAGGGGGAACTGGAAGAGCTGCTCGCCCAGGTACGCAGCAACCAGCCGCTGATCCTGACCGGCACGCAAATGCTGGCCAAAGGGCACGATTTTCCCAACCTCACCCTGGTAGTCATCAGCGACATCGACCAATCCCTCATGAGCACCGATTACCGGGCGCTGGAACGGCTGGGGCAATTGCTGGTACAGGTTGCCGGAAGGGCAGGCCGTGCCGAGAAACCGGGGCAGGTCATCCTGCAAACCAGCCAGCCGGAACACCCCTTGCTGCTCCAGCTTATCGGCCAGGGTTACAGCGCTTTTGCCCGGCACATCCTGGAAGAACGCAAACGTTGGGGCTTCCCCCCCTACGGTTATCAGGCATTAATCCGCGCCAATGCGAAAGACATGGAAAAAGCCTTGCAAGTGCTGGAACATATCCGTCAACGGCTATCGGATAGCGGGCAGGACATCCGCTGTATGGGGCCAACCCCTGCCCCGATTGAGAAACGCGCCAACCGTTACCGGGCACAATTATTGATCAACAGTACCCGTCGGGCAGCACTTCACACCGTCCTGGGCACTCTAACCAGTGAGGGTGTAAAACTGCCCGGTTGTTCAGGCGTCCGCTGGTCGGTGGATATTGACCCGCTTGACTTTAGCTGAACGGAACTCAAAGTATTACTAAAAATTTGCCTTATAACTCATTAATAGTTCAAATTTTTCATCTTGTTTGTCTATAATGGTTGAAAGGCGTCAAAGCAGGACTACGACAATGACCAAAGATTTCAAGATACAGCCGGGAAACACCAATGGTTTCAACCAGTACGGGATGGGCTGGGTATTGGGCGGCATTGCCATCGGCCTGCTGGCAGGCTTGGCATTGTACAACCTGTCCAGGCACAGCAATGCGGGGGATGCCCCTGCCCCCCAACTCAGCACCGATACCTCAACCGCGCCTGCCCCACCGGTAACAGCAGCAACTCCCGCCACGACTGCGGCTGATAATGCCACAATGCATGATACAGCCACGACGGAGCAGCAAGACGCCCCGGTTTTCAGTTATCACGCCGTTCTGCCACAAATGGAATTTGGCCTTCCGTTGGCTGTCGAACAGGCTGCCCCCACCGGGAAAAACCAGACCAGCGCAGCACCCAAAGC
Source organism: Thiotrichaceae bacterium (assembly GCA_037447095.1). Taxonomy (GTDB): domain Bacteria; phylum Pseudomonadota; class Gammaproteobacteria; order Thiotrichales; family Thiotrichaceae; genus Thiothrix. The sequence goes on along the minus strand of JBBIHI010000021.1, from coordinate 7,732 downwards.
CACTGCCAAAACCGAGGCAAAAGCTGACAGCAAACCTGCCGTACCGGGCACCACAACGCCCGTCAAAACCGGCAAAGCCAATGGCTTCCAGCTTGGCGCCTACAAGACTGAAGCCCAGGCTGCCAGCTTGCGTGCCCGTCTGAGCAGCAACGGGATGAATACCCGCATTGAAAAGGCTGAGGTCAACGGCCAGACGGTCTACCGGGTACGCATCGGCCCGGCTGCCAATCAGGAAATGTTCGACAAATGGCAAAAAAACCTGTCCGGGATGGGCATCAGCCCCATGGGTGTACGCATGTAACAGCACAGAAAGCGTCCTGCGGGGCGCTTTTTTTATACCCGGAGATTCCGTTTGCCCTGTTACAATCGGGCATCTTTCCTTTTCCGGGACATCTGCATGGCTACCTACGTCATCGGCGACCTGCAAGGCTGTTACGACCCGTTGCTGCGCCTGTTGGACAAACTCCGTTTTGACCCTGCACACGATACACTCTGGCTGGCTGGCGATCTGGTCAACCGGGGCAAACATTCACTGGAAACCCTGCGCTTTGTACGTTCCCTCGGCAAAGCCGTCATCGCAGTGCAGGGCAACCATGACATCAGCCTGCTGGCCGCTTTCCACGGCCTGCGCAAACCACACAAAAGCCTGAAAACCCTGGTGGAAGCCCCCGACTATGCCGAGCTGATCCAATGGCTGGCGCAGTGCCCCATCCTGCATGTTGACCGGCAACTCGGCTATGCGGTCAGCCACGCAGGCATTCCCCCGCAATGGGATTTGGCCACTGCCGAAGCCTGCGCCCGTGAAGTGGAACAGGAACTGGCAGCCAGCAACCCGGCGGAATGGCTGGCACAGGTGTATGGCGACCAGCCGGATTACTGGGAGCCAACACTGGAAAAACTGTCACGGCACCGTTACATCCTCAATGCTTTCACCCGGATGCGCTTTTGCAGGCTCGACGGCTCGCTGGATTTCGAGGCCAAAGGCCATCCACTCGATTACATCAAAAACAATCCCAAAAAGACGAAACTTTTGCCATGGTTTCTCTATCCAAATAGAAAACCCGTGGGGGTGACGGTATTGTTTGGACATTGGTCAACCTTGGGTTATTATTTCGGCAATAACGTCGTCGCACTCGATACAGGCTGCGTCTGGGGCGGGCAGCTCAGTGCGATAAGAATAGATACCAATAATCCGCAACCACATGATGTGGAATGTACTGACTATGGCTGACTTACCAACCAATTATGCAGGGACAGTGAGGGTGACTGTACGCGGGCGTGACTATTACGTCCACATGACAGCACCGATGCCCATGATGCCGCTGGATGATCTGGAAAAAGCACTGGAAAATAACCGTGCCATTATCAAAAAAAGTCAGGACGAACTGCGCAAAATGTTCATCATGGAAGCCTTCGAGTACGCTGCCCCCTGGCAGGTCAATTACGACTCCCCCACCCAGGACGCCATTCAGGCACATATCAATATCAATATGCTGATTCCCCTGATCAACATGAAAGGCGGCAAGGCCACTTTCGAGAAACCCGAAACCCTCAACGTCCAGACCCGCCTCGAAACCATGCGCACGGTTGCTGAAAAGACGGTATTCATGGAACAGCACATGACCCGCCCCAATACCGTCAACACCGCTTTTGCCGTCACCGCCATCCTGTTGCTGCTGTTATCCCTCAGCCTCATCTGAAACCGTTTCCCGCTCACCCGTCAGTTGCAGGATTTCTGCCACCACCGCTTCCAGGGCTGGCAGATCAGGGATGTAACACAACAGATGGGAAACCCGCACCTGCTTGGCCACATACGGGCAGCGTTGCTCATTGCCACCAATATCATCCCGCAAGGTATCCGCATGGATTTCCAGTGTATTCAGCCCACCCTGTACCCGCAAGGCAATGAACGGCAAGCCGGGCGTCTGCCCCACTGTATGCAGGATCAGGCATCGCCCCTCACTGGATTCACCCGCTTCCTCCAACATACACAAGGACTCCAGTGACACCACCGGAATCTGCCGGTTACGCCAGTTCAGCCAGCCTTCAATGCCCGGATGGGCGGACGGGTTCAACCCGCTGCCCTCCACCAGTTCCGCCATCAGGCTGAGTGGCAGGATCAGGCTGGCTTTCTGTAAACGTACCATCAGGCACTTGATTGCGGGCAAGGCCGCGTTTCTGGCTAAGTTACTCATGCGGAAATACGCTCCCCGTCATTGACATGCCCTTGTTCCAGCACGCTGCCAAGGGTACTGAGCAGGATTTCATTCTGGTAAGGTTTGCCCAGGAAGGCCGTTGCCCCCAGCGTCATGGCGTGGTCACGGTGTTTCTGGGCAGTGCGTGAACTGATCATGATGACCGGCAGGCGCTGCCACTGCGGGTCATTACGCAAATGGCCGAGCAGTTCAAAGCCGTCCATACGCGGCATCTCAATATCCAGCAGCACCACATCAGGCAGGAAATCGCCAATCTGTTGCAGAGCGTCCATTCCGTCCTTGGCGGTTGCCACGGCATACTCCTGTGCCCCGAGGAATTTCTCGGTCACACGCCGCACGGTGATCGAATCATCCACCACCAGCACCCGTAGCGGGCCATCGCTGCTACGGCCTGTTCCAGCGTTTTCATCGCCCGTATCCTGTACCGGCATAACGGCTGTATCCCCGACCACACGCTGCGCGAGTTCCGCCAGATCAGGCACCAGCAAAACCCGGCCATCCGAGGATACCGTGGCGGCGGAATACAGGCGGCAATCGCGGAACAGTATTCCCAGTGGTTGCAAGACCACTTCCCGCCGCCCATGGATATGGCTGATGACCCAGGCAACCGCTTGCCCGCCCAACCTGAAAAAGACCACCGGGAACATTTCCTCAGCAGCAAAGGCAGGTACATTGCCGGAACCGAGTTGTTCGGCCAGTGCCTGCAAATGGTAGGTTTCCCCGGCGTATTCGACCGGCGTACCGGCATTTTCCAGCGCCTTGTTAATATCCGCCCCCGACAAGCGTGCCAGCCCCTGGATACCGCCAATCGGCAGGGCAAACATCTGCCCGTCGGCATCCACCAGCAGCACCGGATTCACCACCAGGGTAAACGGCAGGCGCATACTGAATTCCACCCCCTGCCCCGGCTGTGAACTGATTTGCAGGTTGCCACCCAGGGCTTTCAGGCCGGAATACACCACATCCATGCCAATGCCGCGCCCGGCGATCTGGCTGACTGTCCGCGCAGTGGTAAAACCGGGGCGCAGGATCAGGCGATCCACTTCACTGTCCGGCAGTTTGTCATCTGCCGCCAGCATCCCCAGCGCTTCGCCGGTCTGGCGTAACTGGTTGCGATCCAACCCCCGCCCGTCATCGCGGAAGCGGATCACGATTTCCGCATCATCACGGCTGACACTCAGGGTAATCCGTCCGGTGCGCGATTTTCCGGCCTGTTCACGCTCATCCGGTGCCTCAATCCCGTGGGAAATGGCGTTACGGATCAGGTGTTCCAACGGCCCGGTCAGGTGTTGCAGCAGGTTGCGGTCAAGTTCGCATTCCTCGCCTTCCACTTCCAGCGTGACCTGTTTGTCCAGTTCGGTCGCGGTCTGGCGTACCAGACGGCGCAAACGTGGTACCAGCATGGTCAGTGCCACCAGGCGGGTATCCAGCAAATCCTGGCGGATATTACGGGTGGTGCGCATATCTTCGTGCAGGAGCTGTTCCCCCTTGCGCAACTGGCTGGACAGGTCGGATTCGAGGTTGACCAGATCGTTCAGGGTTTCCGCCAGTGAGCGGGAAATACGCTGGATTTCCGCATACTGATCCATTTCCAGCGCATCGAAGGCTTCACCACTGCGTTGTACCATGCTGTTGCCGCGAGTACTGCGCCCATCGTGGATTTGCGCCTCCGATTCCAGCTCCAGGGAACGTACCTGCTGGCGCAGACGGGCGACGGTACTGATCAACTCGTTGACATCCACCCCCATGCTGTTGAAATGCTCGGCAAGGCGTACCTGCTGGACATTCAGGCCAACCACACGGTCAATCAGGTTATCGACAAAACTGGCGGGCAAGCGGATGGTTTCATGGGAGGCCGGTATTGGTGCGGCATTCACGGCAACAGCGGCAACTGCGTCAGCCTGCACACCCAGCACGCTGATGTCGGGAAGGCTTTCCGCCTGTTCTGCCAGCACACTTTCCAGCAGACTGCCGAAATCCCCCTGGCCGGTACGGCGTTTCGCCCATGCTTCAGCCAAGCTGGGAACGGCAGGCGTCAGGGTGGCAGGTGCGCTTTCCCCTTCCTCTATCACCTGACCAACGCTGGGTACAGCAGGAAGTTCTGGCGTAACAGCGGGGACATATCTGGCCTGTTCGGCAAGGGTATGCAGACGGTCAACCGCCTGTTGCAGCGCATCCAGCATTCCCCCCCCGACGACGCCGCTTGCCGGAATGCCGGACAGCAAATGCTCCGCCTCATGGCTGACGTCTGCCAATGCGAACAACTGCGCCATCCGTGCACCGCCTTTCAGGGTGTGGAACTCGCGCTCCAGTTCGCGGATGATTTCCTGGTCTGATGGAGCTTCACGCAAATGCTGGACATGCTGGTCAAGCGCCAGCATCTGTTCGGGGAATTCCTCCCAGAAGAATTGCCAGACCATCTGGTTGTCGGCTTCCTGCTGCACAAGCCCAGGTGTTTCCTCTAGGTCTGGCTCTGGAGCGGGAGTTGGTTGCCCGGTGGTGGTTTCCACCACTTCCGGCAACGCTTCGGGAATCAGCTCAGCTTCTGCCGATTCAGGTTCATCCGGCAATGGCTCAAGGATCAGCTCAGGTTCTGCCAGTTCGGATACATCCGGCAATGGTTCGAGAGCCAGCTCAGGTTCCGCCGTTTCAGGCTCCTCCAGCAGCGGCTCAAGCCCGTCAAACGTCACCTCCGGCAAATCATCGTGCGGTTCTACAGCATCAAATGTGACCTCCGGCAAATCATCCTCCAGCGTTTCCCACAATGCCGTTTCCGGCTCCGGCGGCTGGATGGGTTCGGCAGCAGCTTTCAGCAGGGCATCCACTGCCGCAATGGAAGCATCAACCCTGGCATCTTTCTGCTGGGCTGTCTGGAAGAAAGATTGGCGCTCCTGCAATTCACGCACGGTATTCCCCAGCAGTGCGGACAAGCGGTCATCCGCAGGATGCTGGCCTGACAATACCAGGTTGAGGAGGTTTTCATGCGCCCAGGCGAAATCCCCCAGTGCAAAAGCACCTGCCATGCGCCCACTGCCTTTCAAGGTATGGAAAGCACGGCGCAATTCGGTAAGCAATTCGCGATCCTGACGCTGCTTGTCCCATTGCGGGTACCATTCCGTCAGGTTCTGGACAATTTCTGCAACTTCCTCGGTGAAGATTTCAAAAATGTCTTCACCGAGGGTTTCACGCAAGGATGGGGTGGAAGGTTCCGGTGGTTCGGATGGTGGCTGGCCTAGTTCATCTCCGGTGTCCGCAGGCGCTGATAAAGTGTCGACACAGATTCCTGTCTCGCTTTTTTTTTTGCCTCAACCACCTCTGCCACTGCATCCAGATCGGTGTCAGCCAGCAGGTTGACTTCACTGAAAATATCCAGCTCACGCAACTTTTCGTAACTGGTCGGCAACAGTGCCAGGTAGTCCTCGCCCTGCAAATGCGCTGAAATGCAGGCTTCAAACAAGGTCAACACATCAGCAAACACCGCCAGTTCCTCAGTGGATGGCTCACGCTGCCGCGCCAGCAAATCTTCGCGCAGGTAACGCAAGGCCGTATCGGCCAATGGCTGGAGTTCCTGAGCTTCCATCACCGACAGGGCACCGCTGATATGTTCCAGCGAGGCGACCACTTCTTCCAGGTAGTAAAACGCCCAACCTTCCTTGTAGAAGGAAACCACCCGCGCCTGCGCCTTGTGCAGTTCCGCCTGTACCGTGGTTAGCAGGCTGCGGGCGCTACCCGGATCATGCCCTTCCTGCCCGTCGCTGAAAACAGCTTCCGTAGTATCAAAACCGGTGCGGGCATATTCATCCAGCACTTTTTCCAGCCGCACATAATGGGTACTGATTTGCAGCAGGTCATCGCGGCTTTGCAGTTCCTTATGCTCCAGTTTGGTTTGCAGCGTATGGGCAAGCCCTCGGGTCAGCTCGCTTGCCTGCCCCAGGCCAATCATGCCCAGCGTATTGGCAAGCCCGTCGGTTTTTTCTGCCAGCTTTTCCATCAGGCTCATCTGGCGTTCCACATCCTGCATACTTTCCAGCAAGCCTTGCAGACCTTTCAATTCGTCGATGACCGAATTTGCCACAGCGTGCCACAAATCACGCCCCGGTGTGGTGTAATGCTGGCGCAATTCTTCCAGCGTTTCCCCTTGCGGCAGATACATATCGAGATGGTAGGCTGCTTTTACTTTGTCAGTCAGTTCCGCACCGGAATCCGCCAGCCCAATGTAATACAGCAGGTTTTTGAGCAGTTCATCGGACAGGCTGCGCCCGAAAGCAGCTTCACCCTGCTCACCGAATTGGCGGATTTCACGTTCCATGCGCCCCATCAGCATCTTGACGGCCACACTGTGTTCCAACCGATCCTGTTCCAGCGCCTGAGACAGGGCGGAGGTAATCCACCACAGGGCACGCAAGCGGCGTTCCTCACTCAACACCTGCAAATTGCCCGCCACCTTGCCGGTCGCCTGCAACATGCGGGATGCCTGTTCATCACGGAACCAGCCCAGCAGGGCTTTCTGGAAATAGAACCGCAGCTTGGTGCACACCTGCTGCAAACGCTCCGGGGTCAGGTTGACGTATTCATCCGTCCCCATCTGCTGGTTATCGGGATGCCCGGATTCCGGCAGGAATACCAAGTGTTCGGACAACAGCGCCGCATCACGGGCTGCCCGCAAATTGTTCAGGGTTGGCAGGATCACTACCGGCAGGTCGGCGTAACCGTCCTGCAAGTGCTTCAGGTACGCCGACAGTTGCAGCAAACCTTCCGCAACCGCTGCCCGGGCAGCGTCCACATGGCTGACCTTGTTCTGGATCAGGGCATCCAGCAGGGAAACCAGTTCCTTGCCGAGCATGACCGCACCCTGCGCCCCCAGCACGTCCAGTACCCCCCAAATCTGGCGGCAGGCTTCCCGGCATCCGGCCAGTTCACCACCATCCGCTGACTGGGTGTACTGGTCGAACAGATGCCTGGCCTGTTCTATGGCCTGTTCCAGATCGCTGATGATCCAGCCAAGGCGGCTTGCCAAACTTGATTTATCCGAAATCATATTTCACCTGTCATTGTTTTTTTTCTGTTGCCAGATTGAAGCCTGAAATGGCTGCCCGCAGATCCATTGCCGTCGCATTCAGGTTGGCGACCAGCGAACGGGTTTCACGGCTGTACTTCTCCGTCTGCTGGGTCGCTTCCTGGATCGCACCCATGGTGGTACTGACCTGTGTGGCCATATCACCCTGCTTGCCTGAGGCTTCCGAGATATTGCCAATCAGGCGCACCAGTCCGACCGTGACATTTTCCACCTCATCCAGTGCATCCACGGCGCTACCGGCATTGCGGGTTCCGTCCACCACCTTGGCGGTGGTTTCCTCCATGGAAGACATGACCTCGTGGGTGTCCGCCTGCATGGTACGGATCAGTACATCAATCTTGCGTGAAGCGCCTGCCGCCTGTTGCGCCAGTTGCTGCATTTCATCTGCCAGCCGCCGGAAACCACCGCCAGCCGCCATATTGGCTGAGGTCTGTATCTA
>JBBIHI010000020.1:0-20263 GCA_037447095.1 Thiotrichaceae bacterium | reverse complement strand
CTGCCACTCATCTTCTGGGTGCAGGTCGGTCAGCCCTTGCGCCACAATGTCGAACACGCGGGCATTGCTGCCGTGCGGCACGTCCTGCTGTAAGCGGGCAATTTTCAGGTCGGGGGAATGGATGATGTCGCCATCATCCGCGATCACTTCGCGGCACAGCAATTTCATTAGAGTGGATTTGCCGGTGCCGTTACGACCGACCAGACACAGGCGCTCGCCCTGCTCGATGCTCAGGTCGATGCTGTCGAACAGGCGGTTGTCACCGTTTTCGAGGTGGATGTTGCGTAAGGTTAAAAGTGCCATAGGGGCGGATTATCCCAATACCGCGCCAGCTTGACCAGACGGGGAACCGCCAGGGGAATTATTTTTTCTCGGCGTTGAGCTGTTCGGCTTGCGGGTCAGGGGTAGTGGTTATTTCATCCTGAATGGCTTGTTCAGGGTCAAAGTTGAGCTGTTCGGTACTGGGGGCGGCAACGGGTTCATCTGTGCCATCAGAGACCAGCGGGACATCTTCACCCACGCCATCGCTGAGGTCGGTCATGCGTTTGATGCATTCCTGTATGTACGCATCCCTTGCCGGGCTTGCCACCTGATCCTCATCTGCATAGCTATTGCAAAGGTTGCTCACCTCCGATGTGTCGCTGCTGCTGGTGTCCGGGACAGGGGGATTGTCGGCCCATGCGGGGAGGGACGCCCACAGGCTTAGGGTGAAAATGCTGAGCAGACCTGTTTTCATGTATCCTGACCTTTGCGTTGTTCCCGTGTTTCCAGTGAAACGTCCCATCAATATGGAAGTATGCGTGTAAAAATACAAGCGGTTTCCATGAACTTGTTGCTTACCCCAGCTTCAGGCCGACCAGGAAGCCGGTGACGCCGCTGACCCCTTTGCTGGTAATGTGCGACAGGCGTTCCATCAGGAACCCGCCGGAATGTTGTGCCATGCTGGTGGCTGCTGTTGCGGCGTGTTGCAGCCGCTCATCATTCATGGCGGTAAAGCCGTAATATTCGCTAACGAACATCAATACTACTGCGGCTCCCCCTAAGAATAGTGCCAGCCGGAGCATTTTTTTGGCGAAATAGCCGACGGCAAGCCCAATGATGAAGGGTGCACCGACATTGCCGACCAGAAAAGTGGATGACAGGAAGTCTGATGTTGTTGAGGCATTTGTTGGATAGTCGTTCATGTTTGCCTTTATTGTTGCCAAAACGGATGAGACCACATTTTATCACTTGAGTTCATAGGGTGTTAGATGGGCATTTCAAGATAAATGGTCTATTTTTATGGATAATTGGCGTAGTTTATTGATGGGGATGGGTCTTCCATGGGCGATACCACACAGGATTTGCAAGTTCAAATCCAGGCATTACGCGGCCAGGCGCAGGACATGCGGCTGAAAACCGACAAGGCGCAGGAATACGTCGACCAGCAAGAGGCAAGGCGAACCCGTTTGCTGGCCGACCGGGAACAGTATGTGGCACAAAACCCTTCCTCAGCACCGCTGGTGACGCCTTCGGTTACGGTAGCCCCGGAGAATGCCAAAGAACCTGCGGGCTGCATGATGGCAGGCAAAAGCAGCCCAAAACAAATGCCTCCCGCGCCGGTGGCAAATGCCGCTGCCCATCCCCGGCTGGTTTCCCTCAACACACAGATTGCAGATGCCGATAACCTGGTTGCGGTATGGAAGAAACGGGTCGCCGAGTATCAGGCAATGGCTGACAAGCTGGACGCTGATGCCAATACGCTGGAACAGCGGCAATCCGGTGCAGACGGGGGAGTGCAGGCAAATCCAACGCAACCTGCTGTGCAACAAGGCAGTTATGCGGCGGTTTTGCGGCGTACTGACACCCAGCCTGTACCGGTGGGTGAAACCTTTGACCAGCCATTTACCATGGATGCCATCCACATCCGGGACAGCAACCAGCAAATCCGTGACAATGTAATCCGTGACACTATCCTGGATCTGCCTTACGGGCAGGATAAACGGCTGGCGGATGCTGTCCACCGGGATGCCATCCAATTGATTCCGGCCAGCCAGTTTGCCGGTGGTGTGCTGGAAAATCTCGAAATCAGCGGAAACAGCATCCATTCCACGGGGGCATTGCAGGGGATTTTCGGTTCGGATGGCATTTTCCGTAACCTGCTCATCCTGACCAACAGGATTGATACCGTGTCTGCGCATAAAATTACCCTGAACGGCTTGGTGGGGCAGAAAAACAGGATTGAAGGCAACCGGGACAGCAGCGGAAAATTGCTGGCAGTGCAATTAAACCCGATCCGCCTGGGCGGGAATCTGGGTACGGGCAATGTCTGGATCGTGTCTGTGGTGACAAGTGACCAGCAGCAATATGGGTATGGCGTAATTGATACGGGGTCAGATGGCCAGTCCCATATCCAGGATAACCGTTCAGTGGTGCAGAAACGCGATGCCGTGAATGGCGATGCCAACCTCACGGATTTTCCGATGAGCGAATACCAGCAGCAGTTGTTGCGTATGGATATTGCCGGGCTGCTCAGGCAGTACCCGGCCATGGGCGATGCAGTGGATACCTGGCTGGAACAGGTTGCGCGTCTCGTCCCCGGAACTGCCGGGCAAACACGGGTTGATAATGTAAAATCTGCCTATCAGCAACACCGGGACGTACCGATCCTTTCCTTGCAGGCGCATAATGCCGACCTGCAAAATTTCTGCATCCAGGCATTGGCCAAATCACTGGCCGGGGTTCCTCTCCAGAATGTCTGAGGCGTGCCCGTACTATCCTGCCTGATAGCGGGTCAGGCGGGCTTCGATGGTTTCATCATCATCCTTGTGGCGTATCTGCACGATGCCGTAGTTGAGTGTCGGGGCAAGCCAGACGGTGGTCTGATATTTACCGTCTTCCGAGGCTTGTTGCAGTTTGATGCACTCATACGTACCGGCTGCCGTTTGCAGGGTTTCCTTGCCCATATTGCGGAACTGGTAATCATGGAGCTTGCCTTTGCCAACTGTCTGGTAGTGCAATGGCTTGTTGGCGGGTAAGTCATCCATCAGGCGCAGTTCCAGCACTGCCGCATCAATGACGCCTGATGCGGCAGTGACCTGATAGCTATTACCGTCATAGTTGCCTTTGGCGGTAGTTGGATTGGGGAAAGTCACATCATCGCGGCGGTTTTTGCGTTTGCTTTGGTGATGCATGATGTAGCTGGTCGGAACCAGTGTGTCGCCCTGCCGGTTGCCAGTGCTGCGTTCTTCCAGTGTATCCCCGCTCAGGATGGCGGCCAGACCGTTGGCTTTGGTCAGTTTCTGGTAAGTATAGGTATTGCCATTATAAGACAAGCGGGCATCCATATTGCCCAGGGTAATGCCTTTGATACTGACACTATAGCTGGCCTGGAATGCATCCGGTGCAGCCTGGGCGAGGGAAGTGAGCAGTAACAGGGAGAGGGTGGGCAGGATGGGTTTCATATTCGTATTCCTTTATGCGTGTCCGTTGGGGTTGGACAATAATATCCGGTTGAGGTTCATATGGTATAATCACTGCGTAACACTACAAAGATGGCCTGAAATAGTGGAAAATCTGCCAAGTGAGTAAGGTATCGTCTGATGCACGGGCAGGATTCCCCCGGTATCAGGGCATAAGCTGAATTGTGCAACGAGAACGCATTGAAACATCAGGGAGACCCCTTCTGTGAGTAAAAACATTATCCAACTTTCCGACGCTTCTTTCGAGCAGGATGTGCTGAAGTCCACTGTGCCTGTACTGGTTGACTATTGGGCGGAATGGTGTGGGCCGTGCAAAATGATCGCGCCATTGCTGGACGAAATTGCCGAGGAGTTTGCCGGTAAGGTGATGGTTGGCAAGCTGAATATTGACCATAACCCTGGGACACCGCCCCGTTATGGTATCCGTGGTATTCCTACCCTGATGCTGTTCAAGAACGGTGCTGTAGAGGCAACCAAAGTAGGTGCCCTGTCAAAATCACAATTGACCGCATTTCTGAGTCAGAACCTGTAATGCAGCCAATACGCGCCATGAAGGTAAATTACTTTCATGGCGTGCTGTACATCACTATTTTGCTGGACTCTGATTTATCCCCGTGCTAAGTTAGCCTTACTTGAATCTGTGTCCAGATTCATTCCTGAGAATCCTGTCTCGTTTTTCCAGATCGAAGACTCCTGTCCTTTAGCCAGTCTGCCAGTCCTTTAATATTGGTATGTTTTGGTTAGGGTATTCGGCCATTTCCATGACTGATCAGGGAGAGTCCAGCGGGCAGGGGTTCCCTGTATTGATACGACATCCTTTCATTATCTGTATTTATGAATCTTTCTGAATTAAAAAAGAAATCTGCAACCGAAGTTTTTGATATGGCCCAGGCTTTGGGCATTGAGAGCATTTCCCGTACCCGCAAGCAGGATATTATCTTTGCCCTGCTCAAGGCTCATGCCCAGAATGGTGAAGACATTTATGGTGATGGTGTCCTGGAAATTTTGCAGGATGGCTTTGGTTTCCTGCGCTCCCAGGATTCCAGCTATCTGGCGGGTGCTGATGATATTTATGTTTCACCGAGCCAGATCCGCCGTTTTGGCCTGCGCACGGGGGATACCATTGCGGGCAAGATTCGTCCGCCCAAGGATAACGAGCGTTATTTCGCACTGCTGAAAGTTGACACCATCAACTACGAGCCGCCGGAAAGCGCACGCAACAAAATCGCCTTTGAAAACCTGACACCGCTGCATCCTGATGAACGTATGCGCATGGAGCGCGGTAACGGTAGCCGTGAAGACATTACCGCCCGTGTTATCGACATCGTAGCACCGTATGGTAAAGGCCAGCGTGGCCTGATTATTGCGCCGCCCAAGGCTGGTAAAACCATCATGCTGCAAAACATTGCGCAGAGCATTGCCTCCAACTATCCCGAGTGTTACCTGATCGTCCTGCTGATCGACGAGCGCCCGGAAGAGGTGACGGAAATGTCGCGCATGGTGCAGGGTGAAGTCATTTCTTCCACCTTTGATGAGCCAGCCGCCCGCCATGTGCAGGTCGCGGAAATGGTCATCGAAAAAGCCAAGCGTCTGGTGGAGCACAAGCGTGATGTGGTTATCCTGCTGGATTCCATTACCCGTCTGGCGCGTGCCTACAACACGGTTGTGCCATCATCCGGCAAGGTGCTGACGGGTGGTGTGGATGCCAATGCCTTGCACCGTCCAAAACGTTTCTTCGGTGCGGCACGTAATATCGAGGAAGGCGGCAGCCTGACCATCATTGCTACTGCGTTGATCGACACCGGCTCGAAGATGGACGAAGTCATTTACGAGGAGTTCAAGGGTACCGGTAACATGGAAATCCACCTGGATCGCCGTATTTCCGAGAAGCGCGTATTCCCGGCTATCAATATCAACCGCTCAGGTACTCGTCGCGAAGAGTTGCTCACCACCCAGGATGAGCTGCAAACCCTGTGGGTATTGCGCAAATTCCTGCATGGTATGGACGATCTGGAAGCGATGGAATTGTTGTTCGACAAACTTTCCAAGACCAAGACCAACAGCGAATTCTTCGACGTTATGCGTCGGGGTTGATTCGGGAAAACGGGAGGGGCGACCGCCGGTCGCCCCTACAGGTCATCCAGCGATAATCCTTCTTCTCGCAGGTATTGTTCCAGGCGGCGCTGGTCAATAGCAACGTTTAGGCTGAAATTGCCCTCATCAGTAATGTTTTCTTCGAGAATGGCCTTGTCGGCATAAAGCTTTGCCCGCAAGCGTGCGTGTCTGGGCTGCAAGGTCAGGTTTCCCCGGAACATTTGTCCGGCAAAATAATTGCCGAGGTATTCCAGTAGCATATCCAGCCCCAGTTTTTCGCGTGCGGAGACGTAAATGCGGGTTGGGGTAACACCATCGCCTTCTTCGATGTGCGGTGTTTGTCCGCCGAGGTCGATTTTGTTCATGACCTCGATTTGCGGCACCTTGTCTGCACCAATTTCAGCGATAACCTTGTTGACCTGTTCGCGGTACAGCTCAAGCTGTTCGTCATGGCTGTCGGTGACGTGCAGTAACAGGTCGGCATCAATGGTTTCCTGCAAGGTGGAGCGGAACGCGGCAACCAGATCATGTGGCAGGTGACGGATGAAGCCAACAGTGTCGGCGAGGATGATTTCACGCTGATTGGGTAATTGTACCCAGCGCAGGGTGGGGTCAAGCGTAGCAAATAACTGGTCGGCAGCGTAAACCTCGGCCTGGGTCAGGGCATTGAACAGGGTGGATTTGCCTGCATTGGTGTAGCCAACCAGTGAAACGGTGGGGATTTCCGCTTTTTTACGGGATTGGCGGCCTTGTTCGCGCTGGTTCTGGACTTTTTCCAGGCGTTTGTTGATTTGCTTGATGCGCTCGCCAATCAGGCGGCGGTCAGTTTCCAACTGGGTTTCACCAGGGCCGCGCAGACCGATACCACCTTTCTGGCGTTCAAGGTGAGTCCAGCCACGAACCAGACGGGTGGAAAGGTGTTTCAATTGGGCAAGTTCAACCTGAAGCTTGCCTTCATGGCTGCGTGCGCGTTGGGCGAAAATATCCAGAATCAACCCGGTGCGATCCAGGACGCGGCATTGCAGCAGCTTTTCCAGATTGCGTTCCTGGGCTGGGGAAAGGGAATGGTCGAAAATGACCAGATTGGCTTCCTGAGAGATAAGGCATTCGCGGATTTCTTCCGCTTTACCTTCTCCGACGAAATAGCGGGGATCAGGGCTTTGGCGCGTTCCGCTAATCAGTCCGGCGACACCCGCACCGGCTGAACGAACCAGTTCGGCGAATTCGGTTTCGTCTTGGGTGGATTTTGCCGAATTGAAACTGATGTGGACAAGGATGGCGTTTTCACCGCCACCGGGACGTTCAAACAATTCCAATCGGCAAGTTTCCTGATGCGATTATTCTGGGGCGAGTGCCAGTTTGATTGGGCGAGCAGGCACAATCGTGGAAATGGCGTGCTTATAAACCAGTTGGCTGACTGTATTGCCGAGCAATACAACAAACTGATCGAAGGACTCGACGTGCCCCTGTAACTTGATGCCGTTGACCAGGTAAATGGAGACCGGAATCCGTTCCTTTCTCAGAGCATTAAGGAAGGGTTCTTGTAATGTGTGCCCTTTCGACATGAGCTTCTCCTAAAAATAGTTCTTTGGGTTTGTGGTTGTTATGGTCTTACAACTTGAAGGGGTTGTTGTAAGCCAGTCGTTTTGTTTACTCTCGACGCCTAAAAGCTTAACAGCTTTGTTCATCAGCAAGAACACCAGTTTGTCGGACATATCCTTTTATCCGGCAATAAACGCTGAAACGTTGCTGATGAGCGACAGAAGGCTACTCTCTTGGGGATTATACACTGAAATATCCTTTTCGGAACGTAACCACGTCATTTGGCGTTTAGCAAGCTGCCGTGTGGCGACAATAGCACGATCACGCATTTGAGTGTAGTCCAATTTTCCATTTAGATATTCCCAAACCTGACGATAACCGACGGCGCGTATTGCCGGAAGGTGTTCGGCCAGGTCGCCACGGGCATGGAGCTTTTTGACTTCCCCGATCAAGCCCTGCTGGAGCATCTGGTCAAAGCGCAGGGCAAGACGCTCGTGCAGCCATGTGCGGTCATCGGGGATCAGTGCAAGCTTGAGCAACTGGTAAGGGCAGGCAGCGTGCCATGCGGCCTGTTGCAGTTCGGTCAGCGATTTTCCGCTCAGTTCGTAAACTTCGAGGGCGCGTTGCAAGCGCTGCGGGTCGTTGGGGTGAATGCGTGCGGCAGCTACCGGGTCAATGGTGCGTAACCTGTCGTGCAAGGCTTGCCAGCCGTGCTCGGCAGCTTCGGATTCCAACCTGGCGCGGATGGCGGGATCGGCTTGTGGCAATTCGGACAGGCCGTATTCCAGGGCTCGGAAATACAGCATCGTACCGCCGACCAGCAGTGGGATGCGTCCGCTGGCGCTGATGTCAGCCATTTCACGCAGGGCATCTTCGCGGAAGTCTGCGGCGGAATAAGGTTGTGCCGGATCAAGAAAGTCAATCAGGCGGTGCGGTGCTTGTGCCAGCGTTGCTGCATCCGGCTTGGCGCTGCCAATATCCATGCCCTGGTAAACGAGGGCAGAGTCGACGCTGATGATTTCCAGCGGAAAATGTTTGCGTAATTCGACGGCGAGGTCAGTTTTGCCGGTGCCGGTCGGCCCCATGAGGAAAATGGCTTTGTCCATCAGCGGCCCCGCAGGAACAGTTTGTCAATCTGGTCGAGGGACATTTGCGTCCAGGTCGGGCGGCCATGGTTGCATTGCCCACTGCGTTCGGTACGTTCCATGTCACGCAGCAGGGCATCCATTTCCGGGATGCTGAGTTTGCGGTTGGCACGGACGGAGCCGTGGCAGGCCATGGTGGCAAGGATTTGATTCATGGCATTCTGGATGCGCGAACTGGAACCGTGGGTCATCAGGTCGGCCAGTACATCGCGTACCAGTGCTTCGCTGTCGCCGTCTTTCAACAGGCTGGGAACGGCGCGGATGGTCAGTTTTTCCATGCCCATCCTGCCCAGTTCAAAACCGAGGGCATGGAAAGTGTCGGCGTGTTGTTCAGCGTAATCGGCTTCTTTCCGGCTGACATGGATGCCGAGCGGAACCAGCAGGGGCTGGGAACGGATGGCGTCTTCCACCATGCTCTGTTTGAGGTGTTCGTAGGTAATGCGTTCGTGGGCGGCGTGCATGTCGATGATGACCAGCCCGGCGGCATTCTGGGCGAGGATGTAGATGCCGTGGAGTTGGGCGATGGCGTAGCCAAGCGGGGGAATGTCCGAAGATTCCCCCTCACCCCCAACCCCCTCACCCCCAACCCCCTCTCCCCCAAGGGGCGAGGGGGCTTTTATAGGTGCTACAGGCTGGTAAAGCTGCTGGTAAATACCCATCTGTTCCCGTACCGGCATCTGCAAACGCTGTTGATGTTGAGGTTGGTAGATTGGTCGGTAAGGTGGCGGTTCTTCCTCCCCTCGCCCTGTGGGGGAGAGGGGTTGGGGGTGAGGGCTATCCAGCGTTTGTGCCGGAATATGGGTGGGGGCTTGGGTTTCATCCCCCGGCCTGATGTCTGCCAATGCCTGATGCAAGGTGCGGAACAGGAAATCATGCACCAGCCGCCCTTCCCGAAAGCGTACTTCCTGTTTGGTCGGGTGTGCGTTGACATCCACCAGTTGCGGGTTCAGTTCCAGGAACAGCACGAAAGCAGGATGCCGACCGTGGTACATCACATCCTGATATGCCTGTTTCACCGCGTGGGTAATCAGCCTGTCACGGACATTACGCCCGTTCACGTAGAAATATTGCAAATCAGGTTGTGAGCGTGAAAAGGTGGGTAGTCCAACCCAGCCCCAAAGCCGTAATCCGGCAGCTTCATAATCCAGATACAGGCTTTGCTCGACGAATGCGCTTCCGCAAATCTCGGCAATCCGCCGTTCGGCGCCGCTACGGTCATCTGCCGGGCGCAGCCGCAAGCTGTTTTTCTGGTTGTGGTTCAGATCGAAACCGACATCGAACCGGCTCAGGGCAATCTTGCGCACCATGTCCTCGATATGCCCGAACTCGGTTTTCTCGGTCTTGAGGAATTTGCGCCGCGCTGGGGTATTGAAAAACAGGTCGGCAACATCGACTGTGGTTCCGGTGGCGTGGGCAACAGGTTCCGGTTCGTCGAACATTTCCTGGCCGTCGCCAAACAGTTTCCAGCCCTGTTCCGCATCCGTGGGGCGTGAACTCAGGGTCAGGCGGGAAACGGAGGCGATACTGGGTAAGGCTTCACCCCGAAAGCCGAGGCTGCGTACCTGTTCCAGGTCATCCAGGGTAGCGATTTTGCTGGTGGCGTGACGGCTGAGTGCCAGCCGGAGTTCTTCGCGGGGAATGCCGCAACCATTGTCGCGGATGCGGATACGCTTGCTCCCGCCTGCCTCAATGTCGATTTCGATACGGCTGGAACCGGCATCGAGGGCATTTTCCAGCAGTTCCTTGATTACCGAGGCGGGGCGTTCAACAACCTCGCCTGCGGCAATCTGGTTAATGAGGTGGGCGGGAAGCTGGCGTATCGGCATTACTGTCCTGAGGGTTTGCTGGTTCCGCCCTGTTCAGGTGTGGCAACGGTTTCACTGGCAGCAGGTGCCTTGTCTGCCGCTTTTTCCTCTGCCGGGCTGGTGGAGGTGTCTGCGGTTTTGGTGCCAGTTTCTTGCAGCAGGTCTTTGGAACGGTCAGCGGTGATGCCGTATTGCTTGAGGATGTCCGGTTGACGTTCCACCGCTTCCTTGCGGTCAATCACGATCTGGTAATCATCGGAACTGTCCAGGGTGATGAATGGCGCGGTTGAGGTTTCCACTTTCTGTACAAAGTCGTGGAAGTTGTGTACCGGCTCGCCGTTTACCTTGTCAATCAGCAGGTCGGAATCGTCGTGATGATCCTTGTTGATGTCAGCAGGCAGGACTTTGGTCATGACGACGGCTTCCTGGCGATCCTTGTCCGGGGATTCGTAGCTCAGGGACAGCAGGCGTGCCGGTGGGCTGTCAATCGCGTCAATCACATCCTGATTGAGCGGCATGAAGACATAACCGCCAAAGATGAAATAGCTGGGCTGCTTGTCGTACTGGTTGGGTTTGACCAGCAAGTATTCCTTGCCCGGTTTGTCGAGGCGCAGGGAAACCTCCATGCTCTGGCCTTTGCGGATGAGCTTGAATTTTACGTCTTCGCCAATCTGGTGCAGGTCGATGTAATGGGTGTGGTCGATGAATTCGCCAGGGCGGAATTCGACCGTACCATTGTTTTCGATTTTGTGGCCATCAATGTCGGTAATGATGTCGCCCACTTCAACCTTGCCGTCAGCAGGCGAGTCCTTGTAGACCTTGTGCACCAACATGCCGGTTTGTTTGTCACTCAGGCCATATTTGTGGCGCATACTGGGATTTTCCAGCGACTGGGTAAGGAAGCCATGGAAGCCGTAACCATTAACCTTGCCATCCTTGGTGTCATCGAGGAAGTGGCGGATGATGGGGGTAGGGATCATGTAGCCGATGTTTTCGGTCATCAGGCTGGATTGCATGGCAACGCCGATTACCTTGCCATCCGAAATGGCCGGGCCGCCGCTGTTACCTGGGTTGATTGCCGCATCTACCTGTACGGCTATGAGGTTTTCCCCGGTATGCACGTAATTCTGTTTCTCGATGCGGGAAACCACGCCACGGGTTACGCTGAGGGTGTTGCCACCGACCGGGAAACCATACACTTCAACCGGCTGCTGCATTTTGGGCAGATCACCCAGTTGTAGTGGTGTGACATCCTTGTAGACATCGGGATCCTTGGTGCGTAACAGTGCCAGGTCGGATTCGTGGGAAATGTACACCACTTCGGCCTGATGGCGTTCGGTTTCACCGTGCCGTTGCACTTCCAGGAATGACGTGTCAGCCGCAACGTGGGCATTGGTCAGGATCAGGTTGCCGTCAATGATCAGGCCGGAACCGGACGCGCGTTGGGCATCCGAGTTCCAGGGGGTAAGGGTCTGGTAAATGTGCTGGACAATGTAAACCTTGACCACTGCGTTCTTGATCTTTTCGCGCGGGTCATTCTGGTCTTTGGTGTCGTCAATTTCGTCAGATGCATCGGCGTTTGCCACAGGTGTGCTGCCAACTGCTGTGCCTGGTGCTGTGGTGGTGGGGGTAGGCTGGGGTGTTGTTTGTGTCTGGGTTGGTGCAGCCGGTGTTCCTGGGGTAACGTCAATTTCAGCCAATACAGTTGAAGAAAGTAGCCCTAGGCACAGGAATGCTGCTGGAATAATGATTGTCTGGCGCATTTTGTCGTGTCTCTTTTTAGAAAAATCTTTGCCCGAGTGTGAGCACGCGAAATCCTGGGTACTATAACGTATCCGCCAACAGAGTGAAAATACTTTAATCTGACGGTAATCTATCGGTTTTCACGGGAAAACTTGCTATTCTTCGCCGCTTGAGGCGAGTACTGGCCAGTATAGACGATAACAGGATGAGATGATGACGGATTACAAACCTACCCTCAATCTGCCGACAACCAACTTCCCCATGCGCGGTGATCTTGCCAAGCGTGAGCCGGGTATGCTGGCAGGATGGGAAAGCCGCCAGCTTTACCACAAGTTGCGTGAACATGCCGCAGGCCGCCCTAAATTCATCCTGCATGATGGCCCGCCGTATGCCAACGGTTCCATCCACATCGGCCACGCAGTCAACAAGATTCTTAAAGACATTATCGTCAAGAGCAAAACCCTGAGCGGTTTCGACGCACCTTATGTGCCGGGTTGGGACTGCCATGGCCTGCCGATTGAACTCAAGGTTGAGGAAAAGCTGGGCAAGGCGGGCGACAAGGTGGATGCGTTTGCCTTCCGCAAGGCTTGTCGTGAGTACGCACGTGAGCAGATTGAGTTGCAACGCAAGGACTTCAAGCGCCTGGGCGTGCTGGGTGACTGGGAAAATCCCTACCTGACCATGGATTTCCAGACGGAAGCTGACATTGTGCGGGCGCTGGGGCGCATCGCTGGCAATGGGCACTTGCATAAAGGCGCAAAGCCGGTGCACTGGTGTACCGATTGCGGTTCCGCGCTGGCTGAAGCGGAAGTCGAATATGCCGACAAGACATCCTTTTCCATCGACGTGCGCTTTACCGTTGTTGATGAGGCTGATTTCCTCAAACGTGTGCCTGATGCTGCCGGTAATGGGGAATTGTCCGTCGTTATTTGGACAACTACCCCGTGGACATTGCCTGCCAACCAAGCGGTCGCGCTGAATCCTGAGCTGGAATATGTGGTTGTGCAAACGGCTTCCGAACGTCTGGTGCTGGCGGACGCCTTGTATGAATCCGTGCTGCAACGTACCGAGATTGGCGGCTACAGCATCCTTGCCCGTTGCATGGGCGATGTGCTGGAAGGTTTGCAACTGCAACATCCGTTCTATGCCCGTACTGTGCCGGTCATTCTGGGTGATCACGTTACTACCGATGCGGGTACTGGCGCTGTCCACACCGCGCCGGGGCATGGTCAGGAAGACTTCGTGGTCGGCCAGAAATACGGTTTGCCGGTCGATAATCCAGTGGGTGGCGACGGCTGTTTCCTGCCGAATACGGAGCTGTTCGCGGGCGAATCCGTGCATAAGGCCAATCCACATGTGCTGGAAGTTTTGACCGAACGCGGCAAACTGCTGAAAGCCGACAAACTGCGTCACAGCTACCCGCATTGCTGGCGGCACAAAACCCCGCTGATTTTCCGCGCGACACCGCAATGGTTCATCAGCCTCGACCAGAACGGTTTGCGGGCAAAAGCACTGGAAGCCATTCAGGGCGTGAAATGGGTTCCTGACTGGGGCAAGGCGCGTATCGAGGGCATGGTGCAGAACCGCCCGGACTGGTGTATTTCTCGGCAGCGTAACTGGGGCGTGCCGATTACGTTGTTTGTGCACAAGGAAACGGGTGAGTTGCATCCGCAGACTGATGCGTTGATCGAAGCGGTTGCGCAGCGGATTGAGCAAGAGGGTATTGATGCCTGGTTCCGCCTGCAATCCGAAGAATTGCTGGGCAAGGATGCGCCCAACTACGACAAGGTCGGCGATACACTGGATGTCTGGTTTGACTCCGGCGTTACCCATGCCTCCGTACTGGAGCGTCGTGAGGGTCTGCAATTCCCGGCGGATGTGTATCTGGAAGGTTCTGACCAGCACCGTGGCTGGTTCCAGTCTTCCTTGCTGTCTGCTATCGGTACGCGCGGCGAAGCGCCTTACCGCACCGTGCTGACCCACGGTTTCACGGTGGATGGCAAGGGCGAAAAGATGTCCAAGTCCAAGGGCAATGTCGTCTTGCCGCAGAAAGTCACCGATTCACTGGGGGCGGACATCCTGCGCCTGTGGGTTGCGTCGACTGATTACAGCCGTGAAATGTCGGTTTCCGATGAAATCCTCAAGCGCACGGCGGATGCCTACCGCCGTATCCGTAATACGGCGCGTTTCCTGCTGGCCAACCTGAGTGATTTCGACCCGGCGCAGGATATGCTGATGCCGGGCGACATGCTGGCGCTGGATCGCTGGATTGTGGATCAGGCATTGCAAGTGCAAGGCAAGGTGCTGGCGGCTTACGAGCGCTTCCAGTTCCATCTGATTGCGCAGGAAGTGTTGAACTTCTGTACGGTGGAACTGGGCAGTCTGTTCCTTGACATTACCAAAGACCGCCAGTACACCATGCAGGCTGACAGTCGCGGGCGTCGTTCCGCACAGACTGCGGCGTGGCATATCCTCAATGCGATGGTGCGCTGGCTGTATCCGGTGCTGAGTTTTACCGCCGAAGAAATCTGGCAGCACATGCCGGGTGAGAAGCCGGTGGATTTCGTATTGTTTGGCGAATGGTATGAGGGTCTGTTTGCGCTGGATGCTTCTGACAAACTGTCAGCCAGCGAATGGGCTTACGTATTCAACCTGCGCGAATTGGTCAGCAAGCAACTGGAAGAGGCGCGGGTGGCAGGCAAGATCGGTTCCGCGCTGGATGCTGAGGTGGATATTTACTACCGCAAGGCAGCCGCCGAACCGGGTACGGATTCGCTGGCGAAACTGGGTGATGAATTGCGCTTTGTGCTGATTACCTCGGCAGCGCGTTTGTACGATCTGGCCGATTTGTCGGGGGATGCGGTGGAAGTGGCTGACCATGTGCATGTGCGGGTAAGCCGCTCCGAACATGGCAAGTGTGTGCGTTGCTGGCATCACTGCGAGGATGTCGGTAGCCGTGTGCAACATCCTGAATTGTGTGGCCGTTGCGTCGATAACGTGGACGGCGCTGGTGAGGTACGTGAGTATGCGTAGTTTCCGTTCCCTGTCGGATGAAGTAGGCATGTTGGGCTGGCTATGGCTGTCCGGTGCGATTATTGCACTCGACCAGTTGAGCAAATGGATGGCGGAAGGCAGCCTGGAACTGCACGAGCCGCTTGCCCTGCTGCCGCATTTGAACTTGGCGCTGGCCTATAACGAGGGGGCTGCGTTCAGTTTCCTGGCAGGTCTGGGGGGCTTGCAGCGCTGGATATTCGCCGGTCTGGCGGTGGTGGTCAGCCTGTTTATCGTGAACTGGTTGCGCCGTCTGGACAAATCACGCCTGTGGACTGCAGTGGGTCTGACCCTGGTACTGGGCGGGGCCATTGGTAATCTGGTCGATCGCCTGATGCATGGCCGGGTGACAGACTTTATTGACGTGTATTTTGACATTCCGTGGGTAATGGAAAACTACCACTTTGCCACCTTCAATGTGGCGGATATTGCCATCAGTTGTGGGGCTGCCTTGCTGGTGATCCTGAGCCTGTTTTCCCCTGGCGATATGGAATAATGGAATAGCGACGTTCAGGGACAGGGAATGCCTGTCCCTGCACTTGTTCAGGCCAGCAGTTGGCGGGCAATCCGTATCTGTTTGCGCACCTGTTCCGGTGCCGTGCCACCGAGGTGGTTACGGGCAGCAACCGAACCTTCCAATGTCAGTACTTCAAACACATCACTGCCGATGATCGCGGAAAATACCTGGAGTTCTTCCAGTTGCATTTCACTTAAATCCCTGCCGGTTTCCACACCCAAAGCCACGGCCTTGCCAACCACTTCGTGCGCATCGCGGAAGGGTAAGCCTTTGCGCACCAGATAGTCCGCGAGGTCAGTTGCGGTGGAAAAACCTTGCATGGCCGCTTGGCGCATCTTTTCGGTTTTGGGCTGGATGTGCGGCATCATGTCGGCAAATGCCCGCAAGCTGCCCAGCAGGGTGTCCACGGTGTCAAACAGCGGTTCCTTGTCTTCCTGGTTGTCCTTGTTGTAAGCCAGCGGCTGGCTTTTCATCAGGGTCAGCAAGGCAAACAGATGGCCAAATACCCTGGCGCTTTTGCCACGTACCAGTTCCGGTACATCCGGGTTCTTTTTCTGGGGCATGATGGACGAGCCGGTGCAGAAACGGTCAGGCAGACGGATGAAATCGAACTGCGCTGAAGTCCACAGGATCAGCTCTTCCGAGAAGCGTGACAGATGCATCATGATCAGGGCGGCAACCGAGGCGAATTCAATGGCAAAGTCGCGGTCGCTGACCGCATCCAGTGAATTGCGTGCCGGGCGCTCAAAGCCCAGCAGTTGCGCGGTGTATTCACGGTCAATGGGGTAGGTGGTTCCGGCCAGTGCGGCAGCACCCAGTGGCATCACGTTAATGCGTTTGCGGCAATCGGCAAGGCGTTCGTGGTCGCGTTGCAACATTTCAAACCAGGCCAGCATGTGGTGGCCAAAGGTGATCGGCTGGGCAACTTGAAGGTGGGTGAAGCCGGGCAGGATGGTGTCAGCCTCACGTTCGGCAAGGTCAACCAGTGCCTGTTGCAGGCGGCGTAATTCGTGGCTGATACCGTCAACCTGTTCGCGTAACCACAGACGGACATCGGTGGCAACCTGGTCATTGCGTGAACGCCCGGTGTGCAGTTTCTTGCCTGCAATGCCGATACGGTCGGTCAGGCGGGCTTCGACGTTCATGTGGACATCTTCCAGCGAGACTTTCCACTCCAGTTCGCCGTTATCTGCCATGCTTTCAATGGCTTCCAGCCCGCTCAGGATTTGTTCAACTTCGCTGGTGTTTAATATTCCCACTTTGCCGAGCATCTGGGCATGGGCGCGGGAGCCTTGAATGTCGTGCCTGTACAGACGCTTGTCAAAGTTGATGGAAGCGGTGAACTCTTCGACGAAGGCGTCAGTGGATTCGCTGAAACGCCCACCCCAAGGTTTGTCCCTGGTCTGGGTTGGTTGTTGTTCGCTCATGGGTTACTGTTGATTTTTCATCAGGTTGCCAAAAAAAGTTGCCAGACATTATCACATTGTGGAAGAATTAAAAACGTAGCCGCAATGTTGCTTCGGGCAACGGTGAGTCGGCTATTATATAGGGAAATGCTCAGCCTGCGATGCAGGTCAGGGAATAACAAAAAAAATAACTTTTAAACTGAGTCAAGGCGAACACTTCGACAATCGTTGCGTGCTTTGCTTTGTTGAGAGCAGGAAATGTCGTCACCCAACGGAAAAATCTTGGCCTATCTGCCCAATTTGTGCGCTCCGCCAGCGTTGTTGCGTGTTGTGCTGGCCGCCGAATTTCTGGCTATCGTACTGGCATTGACAGTTGCCTCGGACATGGCAGATTTCTTTATCAAACTTGGTCTGCATTCCCTGTTTGTGCAGTGGGTGGCGCTGGCGTCGACCCTGACCTTGTGTATCGTCAACCGCTTGGTAAACAAGCCAACGGTGGTGCGCTCTTCCTCGCTGGTGCTGGTAACGGTGGCCGGTTTTACCCTGTTGGCCTCCCTTGTCGGGTTGCTGGTGTCTTCCGGCAGGCTTGGGATGCTGGATGCATTGTCAGGTGGTGCACTGTTTATTTTCAAGAACCTGGTCATCGGTCTGGTAATTACGCTGGTGATCCTGCGCTATTTCTATATCCATGGGCAGTGGGAGGAAACGGTCGAGGCGGATTCGGCAGCCAAATACGATGCCTTGCAGGCACGTATGCGCCCGCACTTCCTGTTCAACAGCCTGAATACCATTGCCCATCTGGTACACATCAATCCAAACCAGGCAGAAGCCGCCTTATTGGATCTGGCCGACATAATGCGTCTAACACTCGATAAGCGGTCTCGTATCTCGTTGAAAGAGGAACTAGATTTAACGCTTGCCTATTTGCGTATGGAAGGCTTGCGCTTGGGAGAGAGGCGCTTGCATGTCAAGTTGGATATGGATCGTAACAGTTTGCCAGTAGACCTCGAGATTCCCCCGTTTTTATTGCAGCCGCTGGTTGAGAATGCGGTGTATCACGGTATCCAGCCACGCCAGGACGGTGGGCTGTTGACGGTTAGCCTGTATGACGCCGGTGGGCGTCTGGATGTGTCGGTCACAAACCCTCTGCCGCCATCCGGTGTGAGTACCCATTCCAAGGGTAATCACATTGCCCAGGAGAACATGGTTAACCGTCTGCGCCTTGCTTATGGCGACCGTGCCAACCTGCGGATACAGAAGAGTGCCCAGCAGTACCGGGTCTCATTTTCCATCCCCAAGGAGTAGAACAATTATGACATTAAAGGTTTTGGTCGTTGACGATGAGGCTTATGCCCGCGAGAGGATCAAGGGGTTGTTGGCGAGCCAGGAGGATTATGCAGTTTGTGCCGAGGCCGAAAACGGGGTCGAGGCAGTCATGATGGCGGAGCGTTATTCACCGGATATTGTGCTGATGGACATTTCCATGCCAGCCATGGACGGGTTGGAAGCAGCGCGTCACCTGTCGGTGATGGACAATCCGCCAGCCGTCATATTCACCACAGCGTATGGTGAATATGCATTAGAAGCCTTCTCAACAAAAGCAACAGGGTATCTTATGAAACCGATTAGACAAGAACAATTATTACAAAGTCTGGAACAAGCCCGTACATTGAACCGCGCCCAGCGTCTGGAAGCACTGGAGAACCGTGATGGGCGCAATCTGTTGTCACGCAAGCACATTTGTGCGCGTATGCGTGGGAACCTTGAGTTGATCCCGATTGAAGATGTCGTTTACTTCCAGGCAGACCAGAAATATGTCACTGTCCGCCACAAGAAGGGTGAGGTCATTATCGAAGAGTCACTGAAGTCACTGGAAACCGATCTGGCTGACCGTTTCATCCGTATCCATCGTAATGCGCTGGTTGCCAAAACAGCCATTTCCGGTTTGTCCAAGTCCTCCATCGGGCGTACCCAGGTAATCCTGGATAATGTCAAGGATCAACTGGAAGTGAGCCGCCGCCATTTGGCGGAAGTGCGCCGTTTCGTCCGTAACCGTTAATTTTCCCTGTTTGCAGGGTTGGCTCATTTCCCTGTGGTTTGTGCCAGCCCTGCTTCTTTTTCTTCTTGGATAGCTTTTTGTGCTGCGCTGATGGCACTTTCCAGATATGCACCGTAAAAGTCAGGGCTGTTGTAGCCTTGCAGGGCTTCGGCCACTTCCTTGCCGTTGCTGTCCAGAAAAACCAGGGTCGGCGTGACAGCTGCATGGTATTGGGCTGCAAAGCTGTCCGCATCCGTTTTGTCGCCATTGAAACCGGTAATGGTGTCAGATTTTCCCAGTGTGAAACTGCGGATCAATATACGTTTGTCGTAGTCACCGCTGCCGACCATGTGGTTCAGGTAGGTTTCTTCCAGTTGCCGACAGTAGCCGCAATAATCAGCACGGAACTCCAGCAGTAGGGGGAGTTTCCTGTCCTGCATTTCTTTCTGTAATGCCTGAAAATCGTTCGCTTCAGTTGCGCTGCGTTCGTTTGCGGATAGGGCAAACGGGGATGCCAGTAACAGGAGTCCGGCAAGGAAGGCTGCCGAATGTTTCCGTGATGGTTGTGTCAAGTCTGCCTCCCAGGGTGATGCCCGTTTTTTTCAGGTTTTTTGACAACATATCGGGCATTTAGTTATGGCGGGATATGCCAAAAGGGATATATAATGCGCCCTTCTTGCCGGATGGGTAAGGGTCAGTCAGGGCGGTTGACCGTATATTAGTATCTATTTATACTCCATGCGGATTTTGTAAGGAAATGGTTGTGTTTTGGCCGTTTCCAGAGGAGCAGATGCGACGCATATTGATAATCCAATTCATCCTGATGCTGGCCGGTGTTGCAGTGTCGTGGTCGTACCAGGGTGAACCAGCATTACTGCCCGCACTTTATGGTGGTGCTATTGCACTCGCGAATACCATGCTGCTTTCCCGGCGCGTAGCACAGGCGGGGGAAATGGCCAAAACGAATCCGGAGCGGAGCGTCTACGCACTGTACTTCGGCGTTATACAAAGATTTGTTTTTGTGCTGGTTGCGTTAGGGTTTGGTCTTGGCTACCTGAAACTGATGCCGGTTCCCGTGTTGGGGACATTCATGGTTGCGCAACTGGCCTATATGCTGATGGGAACCCGCCAGATCGGGTGATGCCAGCACCAAAGGATTTTTTAACTTTGTAATACGGGGTGAATTGTGAGCGAGTCTAACGCGCCAGCAATCTCAAATCCTGTCGAGTACATCCAGCACCATCTGACCAACTGGAGCGTTGGCGTTGAGCACGGTCAACAAGTCAAAATTGTTGATTTTAGCGTGTTCCATGTCGATGTGTTCCTGTTCAGTGCGCTACTCGCAGGTTTGATCGCTTTTGTGGCATGGAAAGTCGGCAAGAATCTGAGTGCCGATAAACCTACCGGGCTTCAGAATGTTGTTGAGACGATCGTTGAGTTCGTCAATCAGCAGGTCAAGGA
>JBBIHI010000019.1:0-20289 GCA_037447095.1 Thiotrichaceae bacterium | reverse complement strand
AAGCTGTTTTTGCTCAGCTTGTCAGTGACCTTCACCACCCGCATCCAATGGCCTTTCTGGGTATCAGCGGAATGTTCCTCATCACCCCAGCCATGCTCTTTCTTGCACGCAGCAACCATGGCCGCACCACCATCGGTGAGTTTGGTGACATCAATCAACATGCCCCAGCGTCTGGCATTGGTAACAGGCTGATCCAGAGGGCGGACAGGCACACTGCCAGCCGCACCCGCTTCGCGCAGGACAAAACCGGACGCAACAACTGCAGCCGCGCCACCGAGGGTAGCAACAAACTTGCGGCGGTATTCATCAACACGGTTCAAGCTCATTGTGCAGCTCCTTGTGCTGGTTGGGCGACCATCTGGACTTCAGCCGCTGTAGGTGCTGATGCTGCCGCGACACTTTCAGTAAAGTGGTGGGCTTCAGCACTACCAACGGTATGTTGATAGTTCGGGTCTTGCTCAACTTGCGAATGGTCAGCATGGCACTGGAAACAATCAATTTTCTCGCCCACTGCCGCATGACAGGTAGTGCAGAAATGTTCCTTGTCACCGTAATGCAAAGGTGAACCGTCCTGCTTGGTCGCCGGAACGTGGCAATTAATGCACTCTTTCAGGCTATGCTGCTTGGTACGGATACCTTCGATCATGGTTTCATCGCGCTGGTGCAGGAGGAAATCCATGTGCTGGGTACGGATCACGTTTTCCGGTTCAACGCACTGATCAGCTTTCGCTTTTGCTGGAGCAAGGTTCAGGTCGGCTTCGGTAGGAGCCTTGCTGCAACCTGCCAGCAGCGTAGCCAAAGCCAACGCTGATGTCAGAAATACTTTTGAGAACTTGCTAGTCATGCTGATTCCTGATCAGGTCTGCACTCAGGGAAACGGGTGATTACTCACCCAGACCCATTTCGATGTAGCCAGTTGGGCATACGTCTGCACAGATGTGGCAACCGATGCAGCGGCTGTAATCGGTAGCAACGTAACGGCCCAGCGTCGCCTGCTTCTTCGGTACGCGGTGAACTGCGTCCTGTGGGCAGAAAATAACGCAGTTGTCACACTCAAAGCACATACCGCAGCTCATGCAGCGCTTGGCTTCACTGACGGCATCCGCCTCAGCCAAAGGGTTCATACGCTCAGCGAAGTGACCCAATACCTCTTCCGCCGTCGGGACATCCTCAGTACGCAGGTGGCGTGCCTGGGCAGCGAAGTGACCCAGGAACAAGTCACGGGACGGGATGATCACGTTCTTGGAACGGTCATCGTAGTTGTGGACAGCAAAACTGGCATCGGAAGTACCGCGCAGGTCATCTGCCTTGCTAGTTTCATATTCACTCGGATCCAGACCTGCTTCGTGCAGTTTCTGCATCAGATCAAACTGGTGCTTATCAACTTTCGGGCGCTTCTTCAGCTCTTCATGACGCAGGAACTGGTCGATGGTCTGGGAAGCGATGGAAGCCTGACCGATAGCCGTAGTCAGCAGGTGTGGACGGATAATGTCGCCTGCTGCAAAATGCTTGTCTTTACCTTTTACACGGTACAGGGCATCGGCATCAATCTGGTTGCGGCCATTGTTGAGACCCTCAATGCCATCCAGCTTACCGAACTGGCCGATCGCGGAAACGATCAGATCAGCTTCGATGATGGTTTCCTTGCCGCCTTCTATTGGTTGCGGCATGTTACCTTTCATCACGCACTCAACCACTTTCAGGCCGGTTGCGCGGCCATTGGCATCGAATACGATTTCAGTTGGCATGACTTCAGTCAGGATGGTGACGCCCTCTTTCAGCGCGTCCTGTACTTCGTGCTCTGCCGCAGTCATTTGATCCAGTGGGAACAGACTGGTCAGGGTAACGGTAGCCGGAGCCTTGTCACCCACTTCGCCGTGTACCAGCTTGCTGGTAGCAGCGTCTTCAGCATTCTCAGCGTAGTTGGCCAGCGTACCAATACGACGGGAAACAGAAACCACGTCGATGGAGGTATCACCACCACCTACGCACACCACGCGAGGTGCAGTGTATTTCATGGTGCCTTTGTTGAAGGCTTCCAGGAAGTCAACCGCAGATACGCAGTTCGGGGTTTCCGCCCATTTTTCGACGAACAGGCCACGGCCATTCCAACAACCGACCGTCCACAGGATAGCGTCGTAATCAGCTTCCAGTTGCTCAACCGTTACATCAGTACCGATCTTGGTGTTGCAGCGGATTTCGATGTTGCCCATATCGATGATACGTTGCATTTCAGCCGCCAGCTTGTCGCGTGGTACGCGGTAGCCCGGGATGCCGTAACGCATCATGCCGCCCAGTTCAGGGTGCTGTTCAAATACGGTGGAAGCATGACCCATGCGGCGCAGTTGGTAAGCAGCCGCCATACCAGCAGGGCCACCACCGATGATGGCGACTTTCTTGCCGCTCAGCGCTTCTGGTGCTTCAAACTTGAAGCCGCCCGCGATAGCGCTGTCACCGATGTATTGTTCGACGGAGTTGATGCCCACGAAGTCGTCAACGTCGTTACGGTTACAACCGGTTTGGCAAGGTGCCGGGCAAACACGTCCCATCATGGACGGGAATGGGTTGGCGTTGGTGGAACGGCGGAAAGCGTATTCCTGCATGGTCATACCAGCAGGTGCTTTCTCAATACCGCGCACGATTTGCAACCAGCCACGGATGTCTTCACCGGACGGGCAGCTACCCTGGCAAGGTGGGGTCTTGTGAATGTAGGTCGGGCACTTGTGGGAAGTATCCTGCACGAAAATCTTGTCGTGCATATTACCCCACTCGTTGTCGCCGTCCTTGAAACGACGGAACGTCAGACCCTTACCTTGAAGCTTGCTGTCATGAGCTGCGGTTGCCATGCCTATCTCCTGTTGATTTCAGTCCACTCCCGGCCTCACCGGGAGGAAATAAATGCCTTAATTCGTTTGCATCCCTGTTACGGGAAAGGATGCCGCTTTATGCGTCATCGTCCTCATCATCTTCGGGAGGCCGTGGCGGAATCACGGACTCTTTCCGTTGCAGGATGATTGCATTGCTCACCAACTGGTGGACGCTGACAATCTGATCCATGGTGAAACCGTAGTACGGCAACACCTTCGTAAACTGTGACTTACAGATGGCGCAAATCGCCGCCATGTGTGTAACACCTTGATGCATGGTCACGTGTTTCAGTGCTTCAGCACGCGGCTGTGCGCCTTTTACACGCAGTTCCATCAGGTCATCACTCAACAGGCCGCCGCCACCGCCACAACAGAAGGTTGCGTCATGGATGGTATCGGCAGGCATGTCGACATAATGGTTGCATACCGCCTTGATGACCTTGCGTGGAATTTCAAACTGGCCGCCCGGATAATTACCCATACGGCTGCCACGGGCAACGTTACAGGAATCGTGGAACGTCAGCACCTTATCGTCATTCTCGGTTTTGTCGATGGTCAACGTGCCTTTTTCCAGCTCACCCAAGGTGAACTCCAGAATATGCTGCGGAACCGGATAACGCTGATCCAGGAAATCAAACGGACCTGCCAGCGTATTCAGGAAGCTGTACGCCACACGCCAGGCGTGGCCACACTCACCGAATACGATGCGTTTGACCTTCAGTTTGATGGCCGCTTCACGGATACGCAGGGAAACCCGGCGCATGTTTTCGTAAGAACCGACGAACATACCGAAGTTGGCCGCTTCCGAGGCGTAGGAGCTGAACGTCCACTTGACCCCTGCTTCGTGGAGCACCTTACCGTAGCCGATCAAGCCATCAATGTGCGGCTCGGCGAAAAAGTCAGCGGACGGTGTAACCAGCAGAATTTCAGCACCTTCCATGTCCAGCGGATAACGGACGGCAACACCTGTATCGTCCAGCACGTCCTCTTCAATGCCCAACAAGGTATCATCCAGCGCCATTTGAGGCAGGCCGAGGTTGTTACCAATTCTGAAAACCTTGCCGATGATCTCGTTGTTGTACTTGGAACCCAAGCCAACGTGGTCAAGGATTTCACGGGCAGCCATGGAAATTTCTGCCGTATCAATGCCATAAGGGCAGAATACGGAACAACGGCGGCATTGTGAGCACTGATGGTAGTAGTTGTACCACTCACGGATGACTTCTTCCGTCAGGTCAACTGCACCCACCAGTTTCGGAAAATATTTACCTGCAAAGGTGTAATAGCGGCGATAAACCTTGCGCAGCAGATCCTGACGGGCAACCGGCATGTTTTTCGCATCAAAGGTACCGATAAAATAATGGCACTTGTCAGTACAGGCACCGCATTTGACGCAAATGTCCAAATAGACTTGCAGGGAGCGGTAGCGGCTTCTCAGGTCAACCAGCTTTTCCAGCGCACGCTCTTTCCAGTTTGGAACCAGATCACCGATTGCCTCGAAGTCAGTTGGGAAACCCATCGCCTTCTGGAAATCCTGCTTGGCGATGAACGGGCCTTTGCCCTGCATGGTATCTTCCTGCACCGCAGGGATTTCCACGAAGCCTTCACCAGTCAGTTTTGGAATCTCGTAATCAGCCACGATAGATGCCTCTTAAATCTGATCCGCACACGTAATCATTTGTTCAGTTCGCTGAGGAAAGTTTTCCCCTGGCGTTCCAGTTCCAGCGCCCAAGGCGATACATGACGCTTTTCGCGTGCGTTATCCACCTGGTTACGGGTCGGACTAAAGAATACACCCGGTGCGTGCAACAACTTGCTTATCGGGAAAATGATCATCAACGTTGCTACCAGCAGCAGATGTACCAGCACAATCGGGTCGGCAGGCAAACCACCTGCTTCGCCAAAGAAACCGAAAGTCAGCAGGCCACCGAAGAAAGCTTTTACCTGGGTTACGTCAGTGTGCGTAACAAAGCTCATCATCAGGCCACTCAGGCCAATCCCGATCAGCAACGCCAGCATCAGATGATCAGACGGCGCCGAAATGTAACGTACACGGTCGATCAGGAAACGGCGTGCCCACAGGCCAGCCAGACCCAATACCATGGTCAGACCTGCATAGCGGCCAAACGGCTGCATGAATACCAACAATTCATTCATGCCCACAAAGTAGCGGCTATGACGGATCAGCACCAGCCACAGGGACATATGGAACAGGAAAGCAAACAGCCACAACAACTTGTTGGAACGGAACAAGCTGTTGAAAAACACCACTTCCTTGAACATGCGCCATACCACACCGCCCTGGGTCACAGGCGCCGGGGTAGTCGGGATTTTCAATGGGGCTGGTGTATTCCAGTATTGGCGGACTTTCATGCCCACGCCGATAACCAGAATCAACGTTGCCGCCCAGAACAACAGTCCGTAAAGGATACTTACGAATGTCACTGTGTACTCCTGTTTCCAGATTCTCTCTTCTGAAAATTTGTCTTAACCTTTATGCAGACAAAACAAACCTTGAGAAGAGGCTCCGGCGAACCGGAGCTGTCTTCATGTCTTGCGACCAACCTGCCGGAATGCGGATTATACGCAACCGGTTGGCTTAGGCAGACCGGCATATTTACATGCTTGCTTGCCAGGGCCATATGGGAACAGGCTGTACAGGTACTTGGAGTTACCCTTGTCAGCACCCAGACGCTTGCCAACCGCTTTGGTCAGAACACGTACCGCCGGAGCGATTTGGTATTCTTCGTAGTATTCACGCAGGAAGTTCAGAATTTCCCAGTGTTCGTCAGTCAGTTTAACGTCTTCAGCCGTTGCCAGTGCTTCAGCAACTTCTGGAGTCCAGTCACTCAGGTTTTCCAGATAACCTTCTTCGTCCAACGCGATGGATTTACCGCCTACTTCCAGTGCCATGATCGGCCTCCTGTCTAAAATATGTTTAAAACTTACAACCAGCTTTGGGTGCGGTCGTTGTCAGCAGTCAGGTCAACAAAGCCTGCGTAATCAACAACAGTTACACCTTCCATTGCTTTGCCTTCCAGACCGCGTGCCGCCAGGTCTGCACCCAACACATACACGGACTTGTCAGCCATAGCCGCTTTGACCTTACCGGCAAAGCTTGATCCGTCGACTGCACCGACCACGGCATCTTCAATCATCAGGATCGCATCACCTGCACTCGCGTGAGCAAGGCAGGAATCAAAAGCCACACGTTCAAACGGGGACTTGTTTACGATATGCAACATAGCCATTTCTCAAATCCTCCGTTAGAAGCTCAGAATTACTTCTTGCTCAGCCATCATTGCAGCCATTTCCTCGCGGTTGACCAGAATGATGGAAGGCTTTTCAGCGTAATCGTCGTCAGCGTCTTCGTAAGTCAGTTCCATCAGGTCATCGACCGTCAGGCCACGCTCTGCCAAAGACTCGGTGGAGACATACAACTTGGTGATGTCGTAGTCGCCCAGCGCACGGTAAGTCGGCGAGAAGTTCTTCATGCCGATACCCTTGCTGTTCTGGCCTTTGGTGATCTGGTAAACACCATCATCAATGAAAGCCAAGCTGACGTTTTGCTCGAATGCAGCGGAAATCAGCACGACTTCGAGTGCTTCCAGCGCATAAACGGTGCCGTAAGGAGCCTTGCGGTTTACGAACAGAAAATTCTTGGTAGACATCGCGGTTCTCCTTAGTCGCCAAACACAACCAGACGGTCGGACTGGATACCACCTTCAACCAACTGACCCAGACCGGAAATACGGAAACCGGGAGCAATGTTGTTGGCGTCCAGACCCTGACGCTTGGCTTCGTCTGCATCCATAATGCCGCGACGTTGTGCCGCTGCAATACAGATAACCAGATCCAGACCGTGCTTTTCAGCCAGCTCTGTCCAGGCTTTCTGGATCAGGCGGTCATCAGCCGGTGGTACGGTCAGACGAGTACCGTTGTTTACGCCATCATGGTAGAAGAAGACGCGAAAGATTTCGTGTCCCTTCTCCAGTGCGGCACGGACGAACTGAAGGGCGGAATCAGCAGATTGGTGCTGATAAGGGCCTTCGTTGACCAGAATTGTGTATTTCATTCTGTCTATTCCTCGTGCCGGTCAGATCAGAAGCGGATGTGCGTGGAAGAGTTCAGGTTCGCACGCGCGCCACGCCAGTTGTCAATGTGGTACTTGGTGAACGGCAGACCGGTCACTTCGAAGAAACGTGGCCAACCGATACGCTCAACCCATTCGTTGATACGTTCCCAATCTTTCGCACCTTCCTTGTAGCAGGCCAGGATTTTCTTGACGACCGCAGTCGCTTCAGGCCAGCGAGGTGGGTTGTTAGGGATACCGGCTGCAACCAGACGCTGGAAGGTAGGCTTGCCACGCGCATTGGAGTGGTTACCACCGATCCAGATAGCCAACTGGGTAGCTTCGTGGTCGTTGATCTGCATTGGCGGGCAAGGCGGGTAGCAAGCGCCGCAGCAGATACATTTCTTCTCGTCAACTTCCAGGGAAGGCTTGCCGTCAACCATGGCAGGGCGGATAGCCGCTACCGGACAGCGTGCAACAACGGATGGACGTTCACACACGTTACCAACCAGCGCGTGGTTGATTTTTGGTGGCTTGGTATGTTGTACGTTGATCGCGATGTCACCCTGGCCGCCGCAGTTAATCTGGCAGCAGGAAGTGGTGATGTGTACGCGGTTAGGCATGTTCCATGCCTTGAACTCAGGCAGCAGCTCATCCATCATGGCTTTTACAACGCCGGAAGCGTCAGTACCAGGGATGTCGCAGTGCAACCAGCCTTGCGTGTGGGACAGGGAAGTAACAGAGTTACGGGTACCACCAACAGGGAAACCAGCATCTTCCAGTGCTTTGACCAGAGGCCCAACTTTGGCTTCGTCAGCGACCATGAATTCGATGTTGGAACGGATGGTGAAGTGGACGTAACCATCACCGTAGGTATCACCGATGTCCATCAGCTTGCGCAGGGTGAACACGTCGAGGATACGCTGGGTACCAGCACGGACAGTCCAGATTTTTTCGCCAGTCTTGGAAACGTGAACCAGAACGCCTGGGCGTGGGTCTTCGTGATATGCCCACAGACCGTAGTTACGGCGCATTACAGGGTGCATGTACTGGAAACCATCCGGGCATCCAGATTCAATAGGATCGCGCATTTCTGGTGCGGCCATTGTGAAGCCTCCGTCAGAGAATAACTTTATAAAATTTCGTCGAATTCGGGCTGGCAGGGTGACTCAGCACCCTGCCAACATTGCCATTACGCAGCTTTTTCTTCGCGCTTACGGTTGAACCAAGCTTCAGCAGCCTCATCCCAACCATCAGTACGCACGTAAGAAACGTTACGTGGCTGGCGGATCATGTTTGGATCTGGATCGATGTCGATGCCTTCCAGGAAGTTCACCAGACCGATACGCTCGATCATCTCACCGCAACGCTCGTGTTCCAGACCGTTTTCCGCCCAGAAGTCGATGATGGTTTGAGCCAGTTCAACGATGCGCTCGTAATCTTCTTCGGTATCCAATTTCATGAACGGGATGACCACAACGCCCATCAGGTCGCCGATTTTCAGGGTACGCTTACCACCGATCAGGATGGTGACGCCCTTGTCATCGCCCACTTGCAGTGCTTTTGGCATGACGTTCAGGCAGTGCATACAACGCACACAGTTGTGGTTATCAACGGTGAGGGTGTCGTCATCGTTCAGTTTGATGGCGTTGGTTGGGCAACGGCTGATAACGTTGTCAAACATGTACTGACGGCCTGCGGAACGATCACCTTCTTTGCCAATTTCCTTGGCTTTCTTCATGATCATTTCCTTGACCGCTTCCTGGTTGACCTTCATGTCATCACGCCAGGTACCGATAACGGCGAAGTCAGCACGCTCAATCGCGTTCTGGCAGTCGTTCGGGCAGCCGGAAACCTTGAACTTGAACTTGTAAGGCAGCGCCGGGCGATGCACGTCGTCAGTGAAGTTGTTCATCAGACGGCGATGGATGGCGTGTTCGTTGCAGTTGGACATTTCGCAACGGGCAGCACCCACGCAAGACATACCGGTACGGACGCAAGGGCCGGCACCACCCAAGTCCCAACCGTATTCATTGATTTCGTCAAAGAAGTGTTGGAAGTTGACGCTGTTGGCGCCGATAAACATGATGTTACCGGTCTGGCCGTGGAAAGTTTGCAGGCCGGAACCCCATTTTTCCCAGCTATCAGCCAGTTGGCGCAGCATCGCAGTGTTGTAGTAGTTACCGGCAGGTGGCTGTACACGCAGGGTGTGGAATTCCTTGGACTCAGGGAACATGTGGCCGACTTCAGAGAAGCGCGGAATGATGCCGCCGCCGTAACCGAAGACAGAGATAGTACCACCCTTCCAGTAACCCATACGGGTTTCATAAGAGTGTTCCAACTGACCCAACAAGCCGTTGATAGTAGTGCGGATGCGCTCATCAGGATGATCATCACGCAGCTTCTTGAAACCGCTGATGAAGCTAGGCCATGGGCCTTCTTCCAGCACGTCCAGCATCGGCGTTGGATAATGTTTCGTTGCCATACCTGCCTCCTCAGTAAACGATCTATGGCGTTTCCCCCTAACCGACCAGTATTTTCCTATCGGCTAGGCTGAATAGAATGAAAAATTGCAGAACTTGGTGCTCAAGTTACGAGTGCGCTAAGTGTATGCGTCGCACCTGATCCAGAGAATCTCACCCATGGGGTGCTACCTGAATCAGGGCTGTATCCCTTAGGGGATACCCCAACAACTTAATCAAAACTCACCATTACAGAGCGGTACAATAGCATATTCGCATTTTTTAATATTGCAAATAGGCAATCCATCAGCATGGAATAGGCAGGAACCGCACCATGAAGCATTCACCCTTTAACATCAATGACCTGGATACCTATGAGGCATGGCGTGAAAAAAAATTATCTGCTTACCCCTTGACCCTTACTGACCTGCTGGTGCCGCTTGCCGACCCGGAAGCCCCCTCGGAAGCTGAACTTGCCCATCTCCAGGGGATATGCCACCAATACAATATGGCACTTTACCGGTTCAGGCAGGGCGACCTGCGCAGCAAACGTTTCGTCCACCGCCTGGGAACCGCGCTCGGTTTACGCCGTCTCGACAATAACTTGTGCGCCGACGAAGACAGCCTGACCTCGCTGCAAGTCACCAGCCATAGCGGGCAACACGACTACATCCCCTATACGGACAAAAAACTGAGCTGGCACACCGATGGGTACTACAACCTGCCGGAAGAGCAGATTCACGGGCTGGTGCTGCATTGCGCCCAGCCAGCAATGGAGGGTGGGGAAAGCTGGCTGATGGATCATGACATTGCCTACATCCTGCTGCGTGACACCAACCCGGAGTGGATTACCGCGCTGATGCATCCGCAGGCATTCACCATCCCCGCCAATATCCTGAATGGCGAAACCATCCGCCCGGAACAATCAGGCCCCGTTTTCAGCGTCACACCCGCTGGCAACCTGCACATGCGCTATTCCGCCCGCCAACGCAATGTTATCTGGCGCGATGACGCGGCAACCTGTGAAGCTGCCGAATTCCTATTGAATTTATGGCAACAGGACTCACCTTACAAAATAAGGTACACATTACAGGCAGGCGAAGGCTTGGTTTGTAACAATGTCCTGCATTGCCGCACCGCGTTCACTGACAGCGATGAGCCGGAAAAGAAGCGCTTGTTGTATCGCGGGCGTTATTATGACCGGGTAGCCAACACTGACCTGATACTTTGAGGAGACAACATGCTGAGCCTGAGCCAGATTCTGATGACCGAAGGCGAAGAAATCAGTT
This sequence comes from Thiotrichaceae bacterium, assembly GCA_037447095.1. GTDB lineage: Bacteria > Pseudomonadota > Gammaproteobacteria > Thiotrichales > Thiotrichaceae > Thiothrix. The sequence goes on along the minus strand of JBBIHI010000019.1, from coordinate 9,599 downwards.
CTTTTGAGGAACTGAAAGCCACCGTGCAAAAACGTGCACTGGAAACCGGCTCGATCTTTTTCCAGATCGACATCGAGCCACCCGGCTACAAGGATCGCCCGGAAGACTGGTACGACCAACTGGAAATTGCATTCTCTTCGGCGAGGTGAACCATGTTCTGGCAGGAAGACGAAGACAAAACCCTCCCCTATCAGGCACCGGATAGTGTCCTTGACCTGAGTTTCGCTATCCAGTGCAAGCAATTGCCGCTGGATCATGCCTGGGCATTGTCACAGGCCATCCTCGCCGCCTTGCCATGGTTTCGGGATGAGGAAATGGCTGGCGTCCACACCATCCACGTTGCCGAAAGCGGCAATGGCTGGGAACGCCCGGACGACCATACCAACCAGTACCTGCTGCCTTCGCGCCGCACCCGCATGAGCTTGCGCATCCCCAAACACCGTTTGCAGGACGCACAAGCACTTTCCGGGCAAACGCTGGATATTGGCAGCTCACCACTCACTGTAGGTACGGCCAAGGAAAAACCCCTGATCAATGCTTCCGTCGTTTTTGCACGTTATGTATTGTCGGATACCGAAGAAACCGAGCCTGATTTTCTGCAACGTATGGCCAGGGAAATCCGTGCGGTGGCCGACTTCAAGGTCAAAAAAATGATGTGCGGCAAAAGCTACACCATCCGCACGCCGGAGGGCGACTTGCATACCCGCCATCTGATGATTGCCGACCTGGACAACGACCCGTCAATCAAGCTGCAACAATACGGCCTGGGTGAAGGGCGCAAACTGGGCTGCGGGTTATTCATGCCACACAAAGGCATCAAGACCCTAAAACCAACTGAGTGATTACCCCTCACCCCCCCTCTCCCTCAAGGGGAGAGGGAAGCGAGGCTACGTATCCCTTTTGAGGAATGGGCGATAGCAGGCCATCCAGTATAATTTTGCGGTCAAGTATTTCACTGAAATGACCCGTTCATTTAAGTTTTGAGGAAGGAAACAATGGCTTACGAAGTAAATGGTCAAACCATCGAAACCACCGATGCAGGCTATCTGGTCAACTTGGGCGACTGGAATGAAGAAGTTGCACAAGTTATTGCCAACGAAGAAGGCATCGGCGAACTGACTGAAAAACACTGGGATGTTATCCATTACCTGCGTGATGAATACATCAACAACAACGGCAACCAGCCGATGGAGCGCATCATCCAGAAAGCCATGGCTGAGAAGTGGGGCGACAAAAAGCTGAGCAGTAAAGACATGTACAACCTGTTCCCACGCGCCCCCAGCAAGCAAGGTCTGAAAGTCGCTGGCCTGCCAGCTACCAACCGCAAAGGCGGCTACTGATTCTTATCCGAAAGGGGTATTTCCCCTTTCACCTTATCCCGTATATTCTGCACCGCAGGATTTGGTAATTTTAGAGAGGCATCGGACATGAGCAAAAAGCAAGAGCTGATCAGCGAAATGCTTGAAATGCAAAAGAAATTTATTACGCACGAACAATCTGGCGCATTCGACGCAGAAGAATACTACGTAGGTGAGTGGAAAGCTTACCGTGAGCGTTACCAGGAGCTGGCCGCTGAAGTCCGTGAGATTGCTTCCCAGGAAGCCAACTTCTGGAAATAATGCATGCCTCCGCTTGTGCAAAAAAGCCGCTAAATAGCGGCTTTTTTATTGCCTGTTAACGTGGTGACACCCTACCCCACACATCGTTTTTACGCCCACGCACCACTTCATGCAGGTATATCCATTCCCCCAGATGAAACTCCCCGTCAATGACCTTGCCGTAAGGTGAGGCATAAACGCGCTGGATGTATTGGGTCTGATAGGAACGCCCTGTTTCCGGCAAGCCGCTGGTAGGCGAAATATGCAGCATTTGCCCGTACCAGCCATAATCACGCAACTCCCCAAGGTAAACCCACACCCCCGGCCTGGCCGCCGGAACAGCACGCACAGGCTCTGGACGTTGCAAACCGGAACGGTTGGCTTGTGCGGTCAAATCCACCTGTTTCTTCTCAACAGCGGGGGCAACTGCTTTACCCTTGCCATCTTCCGCCTTTCCCTTGCTGTGTTTTTCTACTGCTTTGGGGGCGGGCGGGTTAGCAATATCTTCCTTGGCAACCTCTGCCGGTGGTTTTTCCTCCGGCTGTGGGTCTCTGACAGGCTTCAGCCCGAGCTTGGCAGGCTCCTGCACCAGAGGCTCGGAAACCAATACAAGCTTGTCCTGGTGAAGTGCCGGAACCTTGCTGACTTCGGGAACATCCTGCTGGGTAGTAGCCAATGGCTCTACCGGCACTTGCGGTGGCGGCAATGGCGGAAGAACAGCAGTATTTTCAGAGTGCTGTTCCAGACTGTCCAGACGATGGTAGAAATAACCAAATCCAGCCAGCGTCGCCGCTTGCAAGGTCGCCAGTGGCAGCACAACCATCACCCACTTTTTGTGCGCCACCCACCACGGTGTGCGTTTAACCACCAACCGAGCCATTACCAAACTCCTTAACCAAATATAAACTGATAATCCATTGTCAGTTCTCGCGCTTGGCCGCCTTGTTTACAACACAATTATTGACAGAAAAATACGTTTAGCTGCCAAGTGGTTAACAAGCCTATACCTCACTCCACATACGCAGCAGGTTGATGTGGACAGTGCTGATACTCGCTGCCTCGTCGGAAAGCGGCAGCTTGCCCATAACCCCCTCACGTGCTTTCGCCAGTTGGTACAACAGCTCGCGCTGATGAGGGTTTTTCACCAGACTCTGTGCCCAGGTAACAGCCACCAGCCGAACACCTTTGGTCACTTCCGCAACCTTGTGCCAACTCCCAGAATCATAGACGACAGCATCACCAGCGTTCCCTCGAATTTTTTCTTCCCCATAAGTTGTACGAATGACGATCTCCCCACCTTCGTAATCATCGTTAAGGAATACCGTCGAGGAAACATCGGTGCGGTAACGCCCGGACATTGGCCCCATGATCGGGTCATCAACATGGAACCCATAGGTCATGCCCGGCTCGTAACGGGCGTAAAATGCGGTCGCAACCCGCAACGGCAATACGGCAGCCTGATATTCGGGATGTTGCACCAGCGGCCCCATGACCATGGCATTCAAGCGACGGTGCAACGGGCTTTCCGGTGCCAGTTCCAGATTGTTTTTCACCTTGGCCGCTTCCGACCCGGCAGAAAAACGCCCGTCAATAAACTCACCGGTAGCGAGCAGCTCGCGCACTTCCTTGACACGTTGCGGATCAAGCACGTTTTTAATCAGTAACAGCATGGCATTTCCTTTCAGCAGTGGAATCGGGTAATCTGCCCGGACGACAGACTCATCATAGGCCAGAGAGTGATGCAATTACGGATACAAATCAACGACACCACACGCGATATTGATGTACCTCAACTTATGCTGGATGAAGCGGAAGATTTTTTCTCTGTCATTGACCATGACCTGGACAAGGGCTACCAAATGAGCCGCGTATGGGTGGACAGGCCGACACAAGAACAACGTTGCCAGATTGTAGCCGATAAAATCCTTACCGCCCTGAGTAATGGCAACCAAAAAAGCAGCACCTTGATGGCCGCTTACATCCTCAAACGTATGCCCCGGGTACGCGAAATACACATGAATACCGAAGGGGACATGACCGGGCATGAGCTGATCTGAAAGGCATCCCGCTCAACCAAACACCACCCAGGTGGTGGCAATGTATTTCGCACCTGCTTTCACCACACCGGCACGGTGTTCGTGCGTCCAGAACGGCGGGAACAATACCAGCGTACCCTTGCCGGGCTGAACCTTGAGGTTCTGGAACAGGAACTCGGTTGCCCCACCTGCCGCTTCAGGCACATCATTCAGATACCACAAGGCCACCAATTGGCGATCGGCAAACTGGTGGCTGCCGCCGTCAATGTGCCAATGGTAGTACTCACCTGCCTGGTAACGTTGCAGGTTATATCCCATATCCTTGAACGGCCCCTTGAAATACGGGTAGGTTTCACGGAATTCACGCAAGGCCAGTGCCAGTGAGCGGTGCAGGTTATTGTCCACATCTTTCCAGTGCGGCTTGTCGTCACCACTGACAAAAATATCGGTGGTCTTTTTCACATTCTGGTTGAAACCTACATCCTGCCCCAAACGTCCGGCATACTGGTCAGCCATGTTCTGTTCAAAACGTTGCACCATGTTGTCACACAGGAAACCGGGGATTGCGTCCTTTTTCTCGAAAATAAACGAATTGGGCACAAGCTCACGGATAGTTTGCAGTGGTGGGCGTATATCAGTCATGGTGCTTACCAGTATTGAAGGATAAGCCAGCAGTATAAGCACCCAAACACTCACCGCACAAGAATGCAGAAAATGTTATGATCCTGACAAGTTTCTGATGGGCCAGACATTTATCAGGAACCGAACCCCTTGGATTTCAGTCAAATCCGCGACTGTTACGACCATACGGGAGCCGTTTTATGTCATTCATGCGTATTGGGGGAATCGCCCTGCTTTCCAGCCTGTGCCTGAGCGCCTGTGTGCCGCCCAATATGGTCAATGGCGGCTTCGTAAACCCTTGGGCAGCACCATACCCGCCAGCCCCGGCACCCATGCCTGCACCGGCTCCCGCCTCTTACGTCGATGTCTACAAATATCAGGGTTCGCGGCAGTGTGGAAACAATGGCATACCATTGCAGGTCATGCGCCGTGAACTGGATACCGCGCGGATTCCGGTCATTAACAGCAGTTGCGGACGGGATGGGCGCATGTACCCGTCGTTCTGTGGTGGCGCAGATGGCAGGATCAATATCTATACCATCCCGGCGGATGCAGCCAATGCAGCACGCTCATACGGTTTCTTGCTGATCAGTGACCTGTCAGGCGCACAACGCACCGCCTGCGTGCCGGGCAACAATAACCCGCCCCCGCCACCACCATCACCATCACCATCACGCCCGACATCAGGCGGTACCTTTGTCCCGGCAGCGACGGAACCCTACCCAGGTAATGGCGGCCCGGGCGATACCTCGTACTACTCGTACCACTAACCCGCCAGTTCGCGTACCTGATCGGCGGTGAGCAGGAATACCCCCTCACCGCCGCGCTCAAATTCCAGCCAATGGAACAACACATCCGGGTAGGCAGCCTGTAGTGCATACTGGCTGTTACCCACTTCCACCACCAGAATACCGTGCCCAGTCAGATGTTCGGCAGCATCGGCCAGGATACGCCGCACATGATCCAGCCCATCCGCCCCCGAAGCCAAAGCCAGATCGGCAGGCTCATACAGGAATTCCGGGGTTAAGGCCGCCATGTCATCAGCATCCACATACGGCGGATTGCTGACGATAATGTCGTACTGGCGACCTTGCAGCTTGCCGAACAGGTCAGACTGGATGGCTTCCACCTGCCCCGCCAGGTTATGCCGCTCAATATTGATCTGCGCCACCTCCAATGCATCTTCGGAAATATCCACCAGATCAACCTGCGCATGGGGGAAAGCATAAGCACAGGCAATGCCGATACAGCCACTGCCGGTACACATATCCAGGATGGAATGCACATCCTGCGGCTCAATCCACGGTGCAAAACCCTTCTCGATGTATTCCGCAATCGGCGAGCGCGGAACCAGCACCCGCCCATCCACGTAAAACGGCAAACCCAGGAACCAGCCCTCATGGGTCAGGTAAGCCGCCGGTTTGCGCGTTGCCACCCGCTGTTGCAGGATACTGGCAACCGCCTCCCGCTCGGCACTGGTCAAACGGCTGTCAAAATACAAATCCGGCGTATCCACCGGCAAATGCAGGGTATGCAATACCAGATAGGCAGCCTCATCAATCGCCGATGCCATGCCATGGGTAAAGCTCAGTTGCGCTTCGGCAAAACGGCTTGCGCCCCAGCGGATGAAATCCTTGATAGTCAACAGTTCGGCATAGTCGGCATTCATGGTAGCGCTCACGGGTTATCAGTCTGCAAAAATTGCCGTATCATCCCGCATTTACAATCCGAACATCAACCCGCATGAATATTGCCGACATCCTCAAATCCTGGCCGCTGTATATACTGCCACACCATTTCATTTCCCGACTGGTTTTCCGCCTGACACGGATACAATGCCCCAGCATCGTGCCGGGCGCGATCCGCCTGTTCAGCGGCATTTTCAAGGTTAATCTGGATGAGGCGTGCAATCCTGACCCGGCCAGTTACAAAACCTTCAACGAATTCTTTACCCGCCCGCTAAAACCGGAATTACGCCCGCTTGCCGAGGGGGAAAACACCCTTACCAGCCCGGTGGATGGCTGTATCAGCCAAATGGGCAAAATCGAGGAAGGGCGCATTTTCCAGGCCAAAGGCCACTACTATTCCGCACTGGAACTGCTGGGTGGTGGTGAAAACCGCGCCGCACCGTTTATGAACGGGCAATTCATGACGATTTACCTGTCACCGCGTGATTACCACCGCATCCACATGCCCTTATCCGGCAAACTGCTGGAACAGGTCTACGTACCGGGCAGGCTATTCAGCGTTGCCGGGCATACCGCCCGCACCATCCCGCGCCTGTTCGCCCGCAACGAACGGGTTGTCGCGTTGTTTGACACCGATTACGGCAAACTGGCAATGGTGCTGGTTGGTGCGATCAATGTCGCGGCGATTGAAACCGTGTGGGATGGCTTGGTGACACCACCGCAAGGCTGGGGCATCAAACGCCAGGTTTTCCCGGACGTCTCATTGGCAAAAGGTACGGAAATGGGGCGTTTCAACATGGGTTCCACCGTCATCCTGCTGCTGGAAAATGCACATCTTGCATGGGATAAAGGACTCAGCGCAGAAAGCGTCCTGCGCATGGGGCAGGCTTTGGCAGATTTACAGGCATAAGGTGAAGCGATGAAAACATACCAACAGGAATTTCTGGCATTTGCCATCGAACAGGGCGTATTGCGCTTTGGCGAATTTACCCTGAAATCAGGCCGTATCAGCCCGTATTTTTTCAATGCCGGTTTGTTCCAGACCGGTTCCGCACTGTCACGCCTTGGCAAATTCTATGCGCAAGCCATTGTCGAGTCAGGGTTGGAATTCGATATGCTGTTTGGCCCAGCCTACAAGGGCATCCCGCTGGCAGCCGCTACCGCCATTGCCTTATACGGGCATCATGGCAAGGATTATCCCTACGCCTTCAACCGCAAGGAAGCCAAGGCTCACGGCGAAGGCGGCACGATTGTCGGCGCCAAACTGCAAGGCCGGGTGCTGGTGGTGGATGATGTGATCACTGCCGGGACAGCCATCCGCGAATCTGCGGATATTGTCGCCGCGCAAGGTGCAACCCTGGCCGGGGTGGCCATTTCCCTTGACCGTCAGGAACGCGGCAAGGGCGAACAATCCGCAGTACAGGAAGTCGAAAGCCTGTATGGCATTTCCGTCATCAGCATTGTCGGCCTCAAAGAAGTCATCAGCCACGTTGGCAGCAACCTGCACGACCCGGCACTGCTGGACAAGGTACAAGCCTACCGCAACCAATACGGCATCTGATCATTCCAGACGGGCATTGAGCTGCAAGCCCATCGGGTCTTTCTCACCCGCTGGGGGGAGCCACTTCGCCATACATTCCGGCTTGGTCACACAAGGGTCGGTCAGGCTTTCCAGGAATGCCACCAGTTGCCGGACATCCTTGTCGGTAAAGTTTTGCCCGGCAAGGTCGCTGTCACCGCGTAACATTTCATGCAGATTGGCCTGCCACACCCTGGTCTGGATATTCGGCTGGCGTAACTGCGCCGTATCATAATTCAAGGCGGCATCAAACGGATTGAGCATATGCCGGACGACTGCGCCTAGCGAGGTATATGAACCATCATGCCCCCATGGCCCGGTGACTGCGACATTCAACAGCGAAGGCGTGCGAAAACGGAACCGGTCTTCTTCACGCCCTGTTACCAACTCCCTCCCCTTATCCAGCAACTCGGAAGCCGCATCATCACTGGATGGCTTGCCCGGCCCGATAGCGGGCATCAGCACATTGTAAAAGCCTTCATCGGTAAAAAAGTCCCCGCGATGGCAGGAAGCACAGGCAAAACCACCCTCTTCCCGACTCCTGAAAAACAGCAAGGCCCCCTGCTTGGCCGTCTCACTGAGCGCTTCCAGATCACCCTTCACATAGTCATGCCAGGGACTGTTGATAAATATCTGGGACCGCTGATACTCACCAAGCGCTTCCGCAATATGCTGCTCCGTCACCAATGACGCAGAGGTGTTTCCTGCATCAGGATAAGCCTTGCGGAATTGCCCAAGCCAGTAGCGTGTTTCAGCTTTGCCCAATGGCTTGGGAACCTGCTTGTAGCCACCCAGACGACCAGCCAGCAACTCACGGCAGGACTGGGGATTCCCGCCCTGATCAAACAGCTTGCCGCGCATTTCCGCATCAGACGTTACAGGGAAACGTGCCTGTGCCCATACCAGATTCGCACCGGCCTTCGGGTCAGCTTGCGGGTATTTCACATCCGGGGTATTGATCCCGCCGGACACCGTTCCAACCCGGCCATCATGAAACAGGAAGTGTTGCCACAAACCGATATTGAGCGTAGTCGGCGCATTGCGTGGCACGCCCGGCGACTGGTTGCCTGCCAACATGCGGGTATGACCCAGCACATCCGGCTCCGCCGCATCCACACCGACCGACAACGACAGGTTATCCCCTCCACCCAGTAACGGATGATGGCAGGTCGCACAGGCAACATCGAGATTGCCGGATAACGCCTTGCTGAAAAACAGCTTCATACCCAACTGTGCCTTGGGGGATGCAATATCCGGCATGGCGGTATGGACTGGATTCCCCGTCAAAGCGTGTTTCTGGATCAGCGCATACAAATCCACATCAGTTTGCGAGCGCAAGACAGGAGCTATGCCATTGGGCGGTGTATGGCTACGCTCCTGTGCTTCTTTTGCCCCGCAACCTGCCAATAACAGCAAGCAACAGGCCACACCAACAACAATAGGTCGCATAATCAAAATTAATTTCTAATCATGGGGTTACATAACCCTATTATCCCATTGCCATACCGGCTAAGGGAGTTGCTTCATCTGCTTATCCCTACCTTTTGGTGTATTATCCCCATGGCTGTATCTGGGTTAGGATGTACCGGCAAATGCTAGTGTGGATCCATATTTTAAAATGAAGGGAGATAACAATGTCACTCATGTTGGGAGTCTTTATTCTCGGTGTACTGGCGGGCTGGATACTGGAATGGCTGATTGTTTTGCTGTTTATACCCAACCCCAAACAGCGCCTTGAAAAAACACTGGAAACCAGCCGTCAGGAAATTGCCAGACTGCAATCCCGTATACGCGAACTGGAAACAAAACCTGCTGCAACATCCGGGAGCAATGAATCCCAAGTAGCAGAAGTACCTGCCGAACCTGTTGCAGAAGCTGCCTCCGAAATCGAAACCGGGGACGTTGCCACACCCGAAGCCGAACCACAAACTGAAGTGGCTGCTGAACCTGCCGAAACTTCCGAAGTAGAGCCAGAACCCGTCAGTGATGCAGAAACCCTGGAACCGGATGACCTGACCAAACTGGGTGGCATCGGCCCTAAACTGGCAGAAGCCATGCAGGCTGCAGGAATCACCCG
>JBBIHI010000018.1:0-20418 GCA_037447095.1 Thiotrichaceae bacterium | reverse complement strand
GCACCTGATCGGAGTGCAAATCAATGGTCAGCACCCGGTCAACGTGGCCGGTGGAAATCATGTCGGCCACCAGTTTGGCCGAAATTGGTACACGCCGTGAGCGCACCCGACGATCCTGACGCGCATAGCCGTAATACGGGATCACGGCTGTAATCCGCCCGGCAGAAGCGCGGTACAAGGCATCCGCCATGATCAGCATTTCCATCAGGTTGTCATTGGTGGGCGCACAGGTGGACTGCACAATGAAAACGTCACGGCCACGCACGTTTTCCAGAATCTCGACATGCACTTCACCATCGCTGAAACGCTCTGCCTTGATTTTACCCAAAGGAATGCCCAGGTGATCAACGACCTTATGGGCCAGTTGCGGGTTTGCATTACCCGTAAACACCATCATTCTATCGTCAGACATGCTTGATCCGCTTCAGATATGCTGGGGGATAAGAAGATTGGCAGGGCTGGCTGGATTCGAACCAACGAATGCCGGAATCAAAATCCGGTGCCTTACCGCTTGGCGACAGCCCTGTTGAAACACGATTTAATCCTATGAAGCCGGAATAACTGTATGTTGGTCATCAGAATGGCAGGGCTGCCAGGATTCGAACCTGGGTATGCTGGAATCAAAATCCAGTGCCTTACCGCTTGGCGACAGCCCTTCTGAAAAACCACTTTAACATCAAGACAAGGACATCAGTTTTTGTCTCAATGGCGAAACCTGAACACTTTTAGCAACGAAACCAGACCATTTACCCGGTAATTGCCGGAGAATATCTTCCCCTTCCTGCTTGCTTCCGACCTCTGCAAACAGGCAACTGCCTGACCCGGTTAATCTCGCCTGCGAGAACCTGGACAACCAGGCAATAGCTTCAGCGACTTCAGGATAACGCTTTTCCACAACAGGCTGAAAAACGTTAATACAGCTCCCGTCAAGGAAGGCCGCTAATTTAATTGCCGGGCAATCACGTGTCAAGTCCGGGTCTGCAAAAAGTTTAGCAGTTGGGACGTGTACATGGGGGTGTATAACCATATACCAGACGGACGGCAGATTTACCGGAACCAACTGCTCACCTACCCCCTCCGCCCAGGCTGCGTGCCCACGGACAAACACCGGCACATCAGCCCCCAGGTGCAAGCCCAATGCCGCCAATGCATCATCATCCATGCCGCATTGCCACAGATGGTTAAGCCCTCGCAGCACGGTCGCGGCATCCGAACTGCCACCACCCAGACCGCCCCCCATGGGGATGCGTTTGCTCACCTGAATATCCGCACCCAGCCTGCATCCGGTTTCCGCCTGCAACAAGCGGGCAGCACGCACTGTCAGGTCATCTGCTTCCGCTACCCCCGCTGCCCCATCAGGCCGATGGATTTCACCACCCTCCCGCACACCCAGGGTAATTTCATCCCCAAAGTCGAGGAACACAAACAGGGTTTGCAGCAAATGATAGCCATCGGTACGCCTGCCAGTAATGTGCAGAAACAGGTTCAGCTTGGCAGGCGCGGGCAAGGTCAGGGAAAGCATGTCTGGCCTTAGTAGCGGGTTTGCCAATCCTTGGCGATTACCTTGACGCGGGTATTTTCAGCGGCTCGGCTCAGATTGACCTTTTCAGGCAACGCCTGTGCGCCATTACCCTGCCAACCGGTATATTCCATTTGCCAACCGGATTGTTGCAGCATCTGTGGGCGCCCCATATTGTCAAGTTTGACAGCATCCACTGGCGCATCCGGGGAAGGTATGCCGCGCACCCAGTATTTCATCCCGGAAAGCGGCAGGGAAACGCCCATCTGGCCTTGCAACAAACGCTCGGCACTGGCGTCCTGATAGGTTTTGCCATTGGTTTCCAGCGTCACATTGTTTGCTGAACCTTTCATGTAAGCCATGACCGCACCCGTCAGCGGATTTTTGATATTCATTTCATACTGGTCTTTGCCTTGCTGAAGCCAGGAAAGGCCAAACGATGCACTCTGGTCACGGAATTGCACGCCAACCCGCCCCTGCATCCGCCAGGAACCCATTCTGGCGAAAGCCGCCTGACGCTGCTGCCACGCTGCCTGCGGGTCGGATGGTGTTGAGGTGCCCCCCGCACCTGGGGTCGGCATTTTGCCCTGGGTCGCACAACCACCGAGCATCAACAGGCACAGCGAGGCTGCCAGCATCCATTGTTTCATGACATTCTTCCTGAAAATTAGGTTTATAAATTGACCAGTTTGTCTTTGAGGCTCATGAGTGTCTCGTCATCGGGAAACTTGCCCAGCATGTCCTGCAAAATACCCTTGGCTTCGGCAGACTTGCCGCCAGCCGACAATACTTCGACCAGATGCCCGGCGACCTCTGGATCATGCAACCCGGCGTATGCCTTACGCAGCCATTTTTCCGCATCAGCCGTTTTACCGGAACGGAACAACACCCAGCCCATACTGTCCATGATCGCCGCATCATCCGGGCTGATGTCCAGCGCCTTGCGGATCAGGGTTTCAGCATCGGCATAGCGACGGGTATTCACGATCAGCATATAACCCAGAGCATTCAGGACAGTAGGATTCTCCGGCTGCTGTTTCAACAGGGCACGCAAGTCGGCCTCCGCCGCATCAACATGCCCCAGTTTTTCATTCGCCAACCCCCGGTTATACAGGGCATCCGGGTCATCTGACTTCAGTTGTAAAACCCGATCGAAACAGGCAAGGGCATCCGGGTACTTGCCCTGGTCATAGCGCAATTTACCTTCCACGACCAGCAAACGACGCTTGTAGGCATCATCGCCAGCCTGTTTTTCCTGCCCATGCAGCCAGTTCAGTGCCGCATCAGCATTTTTGGTGGTTTCCAGCAAACTGGCAATGTGACCGACCGATTCTGCGGAGAAATTACCCTGAACGGCTTGCTGGTAGGCTTCGATCGCTTCCTCGGGATGCTTCTGGCCTTCGTAAATTTGCCCGAGGAAATAGCTGGCGTCAGCAGCCCGTTCAGGAATCTGTTGCAATTTCCTGATCAACGGCTCTGCATAGGCATATTGCTTCTGCTCCAGATACAGCAGGCCAAGGGTATACAGAATGTCGCTGTTCTCCGGCTGGCTGGCGTATAACTGCTTGTACAGCGGGGTCGCCTCACTGCGCCGGTCACTCAGGATCAGCATACGGCCAAAATCGAGCTTCAAGCCCACGTCATTGGAGTGTTTGACAACAGGCTCCAGCTCATCAACGGCCTTACCGACCTCTTTCAAGCCCATGAAAGCGTCGGCAATTGTGCGTGACGCCTGCTCCTGTTGCTGTTTGTCGCCTGCCTTCTTGGCAGCCTCGCCCGCCTTGAGCGCCGCATCAAAATGCCCGGCATTCAGCGCCAGGGAAGCCAGCGCCAGTTGCGCACGGGCAGAACCATCAACCGTTTCAACGTAACGCTTGAAGGTTTCATAGGCACCATTATCGCCCGGCTCCAATGACAGCAGGGAAACGATGAACTCAAACCCATGCCCCTCACGCTTTTCCACGTCATCCCGCACCGCCACCAGGTCTTTCAACGCCTCGTCGTAACGCTTGGCACGCAGATTGGTCAGGACACTGTACTGGCGGGCTTCCGCCGAGTGCGGATCCATTTGTACCCACAGCGCCAGTGCCCGGCCTGACAACACGGTGTCCCCGGACGTTACCGCCAGCTCAGACGCCCGCTGTGCCAGCCTGGGGTCTTGTGCCTGCTGGGCTGCGGCCATGTAATGCAAGGCAGCCTGCCCGGTGTTGCCCTGACGGGCATACATTTCTGCGGCCAGGATATTGTAAACCTGATAACTGAGTGGACTGCTGAAGGTTGCAACCGGCTCCGCCCTGGGTGGTTGGTCAGCCAGTGCAACCCCACCGGCAGCACACATCCCCGTGAGGACAAGCCTGATGGCATGGGTAAACTGGCGTGGTAAACGGAAGCTTCGCATGTCTTTCTCCGGCACCGCTGGATGCCTGATAATGTTGGAGTTCTGGGAGATTTTCGGGTGGATTCCCCAAATCACCTTGTAATCATGCATAACGTAGCAGAAAATTCGCGGTTCTGAAAATTATATCGTTGGTATAAGTGACTGAATGTCTATCCTGATTGTCGGCGTCAACCACAAAACGGCCCCTGTTGCGATCCGGGAAAAGGTTTCCTTTTCACCCGCCGAGATGCCGCAAGCGCTTGAGGCTGCGCACCACGTCGTGCAGGAAAACATCATCCTTTCCACCTGCAACCGCACGGAAATTTACGCCGCCAACGATCAGCAACACCCACTGGAAACCCTGGTAAACTGGCTGGCCGACTGGCACAAACTGCCGGTCGGCCAGTTACGCCCCTACCTGTATATCCACCAGCAGGATGAAGCCGTGCGCCATACCCTGCGTGTTGCCTGCGGGCTGGATTCACTGGTGCTGGGTGAACCGCAAATCCTTGGGCAGCTCAAATCCGCCCTGCAAAATGCCACCGAACAGGCCACCACCGGCAACCTGCTGAACCGGCTGATGCAACACGCCTTTTCCACAGCCAAAAAAGTGCGTACCCAGACCAGCATCGGCGCCAACCCGATTTCGGTCGCGTTTGCCGCAGTCAGCCTCGCCAAACAGATTTTCAGCCAACTGGAAAAACAGACCGCCCTGCTGATCGGCGCGGGTGAAACCATTGAGCTGGTCGGCAAACACCTCGCGGCCAACAAGATTGGCCATGTACTGGTCGCCAACCGCAGCGTCGACAAGGCGCAAAAACTGGCCTCGGAATACGGCGGCAAAGGTATCAGCTTGCAGGAGCTCGCCGACCATCTGCCGCAGGCCGACATCGTGATTTCCTCCACCGCCTCGCCAGTACCGATCCTCGGCAAGGGAACCGTGGAACGCGCCCTGAAAATCCGCAAGCATCGCCCGATGTTCATGGTGGACATCGCTGTCCCACGCGACATCGAACAGGAAGTGGCGGAACTCGACGACGTTTACCTGTATACCGTCGACGACCTGCAATCCGTCATCGAGGAAAACCTGCAATCCCGCCGCGCCGCCGCCGAACAGGCTGAAGAAATGGTGCTGGAAGAAACCGCCAGTTTCATGGCCTGGTTACGGGCGCAGGATCACATGGGCACCATCCGCCAATACCGCGCCCGCACCGAAGCCATCCGCCAGGAAGTGCTCGACAAGGCCAAAGTCATGCTCCATAACGGCAAAACTGCTGAAGAAGCACTGCAATTCCTCGCCCACACCCTTAGCAACAAGCTGTCACACGACGCCACCCAGGCCATGCACCAAGCCGCCCGCCACGGCGACCACGTATTGCTGGCCAGCGCCCAAACCCTGTTCAACCTGTCCGACACTGACAACCACGGTTAACCTATTGTGAAAGCATCCATCCTGCATAAACTGGAAGCCCTGAGCGAACGCTATGCCGAAATCGCCGCCCTGCTGGGCGAGCCGGATGTCATCGGCAATCAGGAACAATTCCGCAAGCTGTCGATTGAATACAGCCAACTGGAGCCGGTTGCGCAGGGTTTCCACGCCTACCAGCAAACCTCTGAGGACATCGAAACCGCGCAGGAAATGCTCAACGACCCTGAAATGCGCGAAATGGCGGAAGAAGAAATTGCCGACGCCAAAACCCGCCGCACCGAACTGGCCATCGAACTGCAAAAGCTGTTGCTGCCCAAAGACCCGCACGACAGCAGCAACGTGTTCCTCGAAATCCGCGCCGGAACCGGCGGCGACGAGGCAGCCATTTTCGCCGGTGATTTGTTCCGCATGTATTCGCGCTACGCTGAAAACCGCCGTTGGCAGGTTGAAATCATCAGCCAGAACGAGGGCGAGCACGGTGGTTTCAAGGAAATCATTACCCGCGTCATTGGCCAGGGCGCGTATTCCCGGCTGAAATTTGAATCCGGTGCGCACCGCGTACAGCGTGTCCCCACCACCGAATCACAGGGGCGCATCCACACCTCTGCCGCCACGGTTGCCATCCTCCCGGAAATTGATGAGGTCGAAGCGGTTGACATCAATCCGGCGGATTTGAAAGTTGACACCTACCGCGCCTCCGGGGCGGGTGGCCAGCACGTCAACAAGACGGAATCCGCCATCCGCATCACCCATCTGCCTACCGGCATCGTGGTCGAATGTCAGGATGAACGTTCCCAGCACAAGAACCGCGCCAAGGCGATGGGCTTGCTGCAATCACGCATTTTCGAGATTGAGCAACAGAAACAAGCCAGCGAACAGGCCGCAACCCGGCGCCTGCTGGTCGGTTCCGGCGACCGTTCCGAACGCATTCGTACCTACAATTTCCCGCAAGGCCGTGTCACCGACCATCGCATCAACCTGACCCTCTACAAGCTGGACGAATTCATGGCAGGCAGCGTGGACCAGATTATCGAACCCCTGATCAATGAATATCAGGCCGATCAGTTGGCTGCACTGGCGGATGAGTAAACGCGTTACCTCAGTACGTGACTTGCTGGCAGAAGCCACCGCCCAGCTTGTCACACATTCCGAATCTGCCCGTGCCGATGCTGAAATCCTGTTGGCACACTGTCTACGAAAAAACCGTGTCTGGCTATTTACCTGGCCAGATAACCCGGTTGACCCAGGCACTGCTGCAAACTTCCGTCATCTGCTGGAAAAACGCCTGCAAGGAATGCCGGTTGCCTACCTGACCGGTCAGCGCGAATTCTGGACACTGAACCTCAAAGTTACGCCAGACACCCTGATTCCACGCCCGGAAACTGAATTACTGGTGGAAACGGCGCTGGAAAAACTGCGCGGTAAACACACCCTGCTTGATCTGGGAACCGGCACAGGTGCCATTGCCCTCGCGCTTGCCAGTGAACGGCCTGACATACAGGTGACAGCAACGGATATTTCCCCGCAAGCCCTCGCGGTCGCCCAGGAAAATGCCCGGCAGCATGGCATCGGCAATGTGCAATACCTGCAATCCGATTGGTTCAGCGCTTTGCCTACCCAGCGTTTCGATGTGATTGTATCCAACCCGCCGTACATCGAAGCGCAAGACCCGCATTTGCAGCAGGGCGACGTGCGTTTCGAGCCATTGACCGCACTGGTATCCGGCGCAGACGGGCTGGAAGACATCCGCCACATTGCCCTCCATGCGCCGCAATGGCTGGAAGCAGGTGGCTGGCTGCTGCTGGAACATGGCTACAACCAGGGTGATAGGGTCGTGGGCATATTGCGGGCAGCAGGCTTCCGTCATGCGTGTTGCCTGCCGGATCTGGCAGGCAACGGGCGCATCAGCTTCGGCCAATACCTTCCGGGTGATTAGCCACTTTACCAATCACCCGGTCAGCACTACTGGCCATCCGGCAACAATTCCCGCCAGAATGTCCTTGGCATGACATCGCCGATATTCACATTCGCATTGGCAGTGTTGGTCTTGTCCACCAGCGGCAGGCTCATCTTGCCGATGCGGATTTCCACGAACTGGCTGTTGCAGTTGCTGGGGCCGGTACAGGCATTGCCACTGGCATCACTGGGGGAACGGAACACCACCTGGGCTGAATCGAGGATTTCATTCACACCAGCCACCACCGAGCGTTCGTTCACACCGTCACCACTGCGGTTGAGGTCGGCCACCGCCGCACCGGAAAGCAGGTCAACCACGTAGGCATAGGCGCTGTTGGGCGGAGCCTCACAAGGGTCAGTGCTTGTCCCGGCCTCGGATGAGAAGGTGGTGAAGACCACCTTGCCCAGTACGGTCACGGCGGGTGCCAGCACTTTCTCCCCCTTGCTGGGCAGGCTGTAATACCAGCCATTCAGGCTGGTTTCGGTCAACAGGGTCTTGCCGCCACCAATCTGGGTGGTGTTGTCCGAACCGTCAGCCTTGGTGAGGCTGACCAGCTTGCTGTCTTCCTTGATCGGGAAGATGCTGGTGTCCGGGTCGTTGTAGGGGTTGCGGTCAACCAGCACATAGAAGCGGTCAGCTCCCTGGTTCAACGGGCGGGTGCGGTAGCCGCTGCCAACCGCCAGGGTCATGATGGTTTTGCCGTTGGCCTCAAACAGCGCCACATCCGGCTCGTAGAAGAACATGCGTTTGTTGGTGCCACTACCACCCAACTGGGCAAACTGGCTCAGACGCGCCTTGCTGTAGTCATACCAAGTGTCATTCGTGCTGGGTAAGCCGTCCTTGACATCCACGTCCATATCGACCCGCCACACATTGCCCCCGGTATCGGTGAAATACAGCCGGTCAAGCGCACCGTTACGGTCCATGTCCAGCACCCGGATGTCACCCGGGATGCTGTCATTCAGCAGGGCTGCCGCACCCGACACGTTGGTGCGCAACGACCAGAGCAGCTTGCCGGTCCTGGCCTCGACGATGAACACATCACGCCCCTTGCTGTCCGCCGGGCGGGTGTAGGCCGGGCTGGCGGTGTTTTCATTGTTCTTGGCCGGGTCGTAACCGCCGCCAAACACCAGCACGTCAAACAAATCACTTTTGTGTGTCGTGGTGTTTTCGGTGGTGCTGATGTTGCCCGAGGCATCCACCGGCAGGCGCATTTTGGCCAGCGCCGGTTTCGACCATGCCTGCCCCAGCTCGCCGAAGCCCGTGGTGGCATTGCTGATGTGCCAGACAATGCTGGGGCTCAGGATATTGGTGATGTCGAGCATGTAGTATTCGCTGCCACCCTGGCGCAGCCCGAAGTAGACATAGGTCTTGTACAGGTCGGTGGCGGTCAGCTTGCCGTCACCGTCGCTGTCGTACTGGAAGCGCCAGATGTTCATCCCGCCGTCAATCCCGGAGACATGGGTTTTGGGCAGGTTGTTGTCGTAGAAGGTCTTGGCGTTTTTCAGCAGGGATTTGGGCATGAAGGCCCATTGCTCGATGCCTGTTTCCGTGTCGATGGCGTGCAGGTAGCCCTCGTTGCTGGCGGCCAGGATGTAGCTCCCTGAACCGTAGGAAACGATCTGTGGCTTGCCGTTGAGCATGTCACCCATGTGGTAGCGCGGTGTACCGTCCGCCTTTTTGCCCCGGATGAAATTCACCAAGGCGTTACGGGTGGTGGTATCGGTAGCCGCCAAACCCAGCATTGCCGGTGTCACATTGGTGGTGTTGAGCTGCACCATTGCCGGGGCGCTGGTGGCATCCGAGGTATGGGTAAACAGCTTGCGGTTGTCCGGCAACGGCAGCTTGTTGGCCGCCCCACCCGCAGTGACATCGACGCCATCCACCGTATTGCTCCAGAAATCCTGTGCGGTTGGCTGGAACACGCCCTTTTCATTGACCGCTTCCTTGCCATTCTTGCCGATCAGTTTACCATCACTGTCACGCTTGAACTTCTTCAGGTTGCCCGGCCATAGCGGCAGGTTGTTGCGGTCAAACACCGGGATATACACATACTCGTTATTGGACAGCAGGGTTTTCTGGTCAACCTCATAAGTCGGTGAACTGAATGAGGAGGCCGAGGCCGTCACTTTGTTGATGATGCTGTTAAATGCCTTGAGCAAACTGTCAGTATCAGTCGCTGGGAAGAAACCATCTGCGGCCAGTGTACGCCAGTAATTCATTGGGTTCAGTAAAGCAGTCAACAAACGCCGCTCATCATCATTCAGGTTTCCTAGCGCCAATGTATTGCTGTCCTGAATCTGTCCCTTATTACGCACGCCCGGTGCAGGCAATGGAACCCTGCTGCTAGATGCCAATATTTCAGTTGCTGCATTACCTGCCAATTGCTGCTTGCTATATGTACCCGCCCGTATCTGTTTAATGACGGTCTGGAACGCCTGTTTCAGGCTATCTGCATCGTTTGCAGCCAACGCACCTGAGGAAGTGCTGGCCAATGCCTTCAGGTAATCAGTTGCATTGTTATCATCCAAACCAAAGCCGATGGTGAAGGTCTGGATATATTGATTGCCAGATAACCACGGAGCCTGATCGTGGGTCAGCAGGAAGTTGGTCAGTTCCGGCCCACATGCACCATGCGCATAACCATTAGGAGTGCTATTGGCACAATCTTGACCCGTCAGGGTTGCAATAGCATCAGCAGACAACGGGTTGGCACGCCATGAGGGATATTCTGGCTTACCATCAGACATCAGCACAATGTAGTTCGACTGACACTCGTATTCAATTGGTGAAACATATTTGGCATCACCAGTACCCGCCCCTTCACATGACTTGGCCTGACAAATTTCAGTGTCCTGATTTTCCGTTTGTGCACATTCTGAAGTTGGGCAGGTATAATTATTATCTTTGCAGGTTGCCCCGGTGAAATTCCCGGCTTCATCATAATGTTCCTCGTAGACACAGCACCCACCGGTCGGTACGTCCTGCCATTTTGTACAAACGGGATAACTTTGGATTTTGCAATCGGATACCACATAATCATCTGGGTAGCAATAAGCCTTCATGCATGGCCAGGGGTCAGTGCAATAACCTCCCGCACGATCCCAGCCCGCCGTTCCCGTGTACGATGCGGGGTGCGCCGCCTGCACCATCTCAGGCGGACGCTTACCCCAAAGGACATCTTCCCCACGGTAATACAGGGCAGCTTCATACAAGGAATCCACGATCGGGGTATACCCCTCGGCAGACCAGTCATTCACCACATCCTTGAGGAACTCCCGGACAGGTTGTTTTGCGCCCGTTGGGTTCGGCAAGTTATCCAGCCCAGGAGCAATCCTTGCTGTAATAATATCCCAGGCACTGCCATTGCCATCCTTGTCCAGATCAACAGGTTTGGCAGGAAAGCTTACCCCGTTAGCGCGGTAATCCTTATGCCCACCGTAACGCATTAGCCCGATATTCAGGTTGGAAGGCACACTGTCCATCAACGTCCCAAATACGTCCTTGAGGACTTCCATGCGGGTCTTGCCACCTGACAGGCAGCTTGCAATAACATTGCCCGTATTAGGGTCTGTACAATTCATACTGCCGGAGTTGTCCATAATAAACAGTACGTTGGGGTTGGCAGCGGTAGTCTGCGCAAAATAGATGTCCGTTTCATCGGCCATCAGGCTGGCGGCAAACAACAACGTAACCAGCATTAGCAGGGTGTTGAAGAGGCGGGATGTCTTTTTCATGATTATGTTCCCTTCCATTGATATTGTGTGAGCTTACCAACAACTGCTGGTGGTGCTGTTTCCACTACTGTCCACTGCCGACCGCGCTCCCCGCTGATCCAGGGAAAGCGTTTTGCACTGGGTGTCCTTGGCCTGCCCCTTGCCCGTTGCACCCGTCGCATTCACGGTATATGTGCTGGCTGTGGTATTGCTCAAGGTCAGCGAATACTCACCATCAGGGCTGGCCGGGGTATTGTTGGCATAACCCAGGTCAGTAAAGGTACTGGCATAAGAACGGTTCAGCAGGAAATAGCGTTCCTGGCGTTGGGCTACATCATTCAGCGCGATACGGGCATCCGCCCGTTTGGTTTTCTGGATTTGCTTGACATAGCTGGGGTATGCAACCGCCGCAATGATGGCCGTTATCGCCATCACAATCAGCAGTTCAGTCAGGGTAAAACCTTGTTGGACCATGCGTTTCATTGTTGTGATTATCCTGTTGTTTGTCCTGTAGCGGCAGCTTGCCACCTGCCCGGTAGTTTCTCAAGGCGTCGGGGGAACCGGCTTGACGACCCCTTCCGCAAGAGTGGTACGCGCCCCTGTCCCGGACAAGGCCGCGTTGGAATCGTTGATGAATAACCGGCAGGTAAAACCACCCGTATCTGCGGTCATTTCCGTACTCATGGCAATACCCTCAAACGGTGGGCAGCTACCTGCCATACCCATCGCAGAACGCCCGGTTGCCACGACCCCGCTTCCCTTATTGGTGGCATCGGCAGTATCTGTATAGCTGTCATCATGGCTGCCATTCACCCCCAGGGTACGCGCCCGGACAATACCTGCATCATCACCTGTCAGGGTGGCACATTTCCGAAGCTGGGGATTGGCCGCCAGTTCGGTGGCGCTATTCGTGCAACTGGCAGTCTGGAGCACTTCCCACAAGCTGGCCGAACGGCGCAACAGGGAATCCGCCCCCTGGAAGGAGAGCATATACATCATCTGGTTGCCCGCAATCCGGGTATCGGTTGCCGCCATGCGTGATGCCGCAACACCGATGACGGTCATGACCAACAATATCACCAGCCCCCACATCAGGGCTGAACCTCGCTGGCTTCTGGAATGCATTGTTTTTTTCATCAGTAGATTCCTAGTCGGCAACAACATTACGCAAACGGATCACCTCCGTATAAACGGCACGCTGATAACGGTCAGCCGAGGCGGGTTTATACGTGGTATCCAGCAAATTGAACGTAGGCTGGGAAGCAGTATCCGACACGGGGTTGAGGGAACGTGCCAGCAAGGCAACCTTGATACTGACCACTTTCTCCCAATTCGCCCCGACATTGGCCGCATTGACGAAACGGTCTGCCGTACCATCATCATTGACATCAATGCCGTACAGGAACTGCATGTTTTCAATACCGTTCACAACAGGCTGGTTGGCCATATTGGTGTTCAGACCTGCGGCCATCAAACTCGGATACCCCCCACTTGTGGCTATCCTGAACCCGTTGTAAATCAGGGAATCGGTTATCGAAGGCAGCCCGCCCCAACAGCCCGCAGGCAATGCCTTATTCAGGACATCCACATTCAGCGTGTCATCGCCGATAAAACGCACACTAATGGTATCGCTGGCATTTGCACCACCATTACTGGTTGCCATGTTTTTCATTGCATTGATCGCCGTCGCCCCCAATGTCCGGCAGTTACCAGCCTGCGGGTCAGCATCTCCCGACACATAGAAATAACGTCCTATTGGCAAACGGGCAGGGGTTGCATAACCAGCATGTTCCAGGCTGTGGCGCAGGGTTTCCAAGGCCACACGGGCATTGTCATTCATGGTGGCAAGCTCGTCGCGGGCGGCATAGTTACGTTTGCTGCTGACGTAAACCGTCCCCACCCCCGCCACCAGAATAAGGCTCAGAAGCATGGCGATCATCATTTCAATGAGGGTTACACCGCGCTCCCGGTTTCTATTTTTATGATTATTCATGCTTCACCTCAAAGGATCGCATTGAGCTGGATGTTAAATGGTTCCGTATTGGTTCCGGCATTGCGGGAAGCGTTACGCTCATCCCACTGCAAGCGTATCTGCACCCCGCCATTGGCACAGCCGACGGCTGAGCAGCCCACTGTCAGCGCACCATTGACAAGCTGATTACGGATACCGTTACTATTGCCGCCTGTGCCGCAATGCACCTGGTAAAGGTCAATGGCTGCCGTTTCTGAGGCTGTGCAATTTGCTACATTGGTACAGGTTGGCGCTGTCCCACACGCACCGTAACTGGAAACCGTGTAATTTCCGGCAACCACACCGGGACGGTTGGCACGCATCCTTTCCAGCAAATCCTGGACAATCCAGGTACCTTGCTGAACCTGATAGGAGTTATGGGTCGTTTTCATTCCGGCAATCTGCAACCCCGCCAGACCCAGCAGGCCAACAGAAAGCACCAGCGCTGCAATCAGCACCTCAAGCAAGCTGAACCCCGCTTGCCGCCGGAAAATGGGGGGGCTAAGTCTCATCGGCATAAGTCCACCAGTTAGTATTATGATTGGGGCGATACTTCAGTTGCCTCAAGTATAACGATAAAGCGTCTTGTCAGGATAAAAATCACAAATCTGGCCGATAAGCTGTATCTTCCAGCCTACCAACGGTTTCCCGCCAAACGGCCACTTTCCCCCATAAAAAAACCCCGGTATCAAAACCGGGGTTTAACCAACTCAATGACTCTCGGCGCTACTGCGTCAGCTTTCTGACGCGACTCCCAACAAAAAAGTTCATCCATTCAAACCATTTACCACACCCATCAATGGTATCGGGCAACAAACGCAGGATCAAGGCTTGAACGAACCCCGCGCTGGCGTAACAGGCGTTCCAGTTGCTTGCCCAATTCCCCCAGCTCATGTCCGTATATGATCATCCCGTCCAGCAAGATTTGCGCTTTGTGACGCGGACGCATCTCTCCCCGTATGCGTTCTGTTTGCTTCATGACAATCCCCTTTGACAAACTCTGTCGATGAACCCTACCCCAAATATATAGTGCAAAGTTTGATATTCTGCGTTGTCTTCACTACCGAATTGGCCATAATTAAGCCCTTTCGGTTTATTAGCACTGACTTATGCAGGTAACAACCCAAAACATGCCTACTCCTTCGCCCAGTCTGCACTGTATTGATGAACTGACGGTTAACGAAGTCAGGCAGTTGCAACAAAATATCGCACATAGCGCAGGGATCAAACCCTTTTTCCGGGATACCCTGCAATCCGGCAGCCAGGGGCCGGAGCTGGCCGTCATTCCACCCGGACGCTTTGAAATGGGTTCCGACAGCGATGAATTCGGCCATCAGAAAGAGGAAGCCCCGCGTCACCTGACCACCCTGAACCAGGCATTCGCCATTGGCGTTTACCCGGTCACGGCAGACGAGTTTGAGGCATTCCGCACAGATACCGAATGGTTCCTGCGCCCCGAACTGATCTGGCACGAGGGGCGTTACCCGGTGATCAATGTGCGGATGCAGGACATCCAGCTTTACCTCGAATGGCTGAGCACGCAAACCGGACAACGTTACCGACTGCCCACCGAAGTCGAGTGGGAATACGCCGCGCGTGCCGGAACCACCACACCGTTTTACCACGGGGAATTCGTTTCCTGCCGCGAAGTGCATTTCAACCCGCTGTTCCCGTACAAGGAAGCGCAGGAAAAACGCCGCTGGTATCTGCCACGCTGTTTCCCCTCACCCAAGGCCAGCGAAACCGGCATCCGCATCCCCAACGCCTGGGGCTTGCATGACATGCACGGCAATGTGTGGGAATTCACCTCCAACCACTGGACAAGCTCACACCTGAACGCCAACCGCGACGGCAGCCCCTCTGTTTCCGCCGACCCTTACTGGTATGTCACCAAGGGCGGCTCGTGGTTTGACCCGGCCATCCTGGCGCGGAGTGCGGCACGCAAGAAACGCTATCTGGATGAAATGGATACCAACCTTGGTTTCCGCGTGGTGCGGGAGCTGTAAGCCCTACACCGCCTGCAATTCGGTCAGTGGCCAGCGCGGGCGGGCGGAAATGACCGGCGCTTCGCTTGCCCCCGCCTGTAAACGTAGCGCCCCGGCATAGGCGATCATTGCCCCGTTGTCCGTACAGAAGGCCAGACGCGGGAAGTAGACTTGTGCATCCAGTTCCGCCAGCCGTGCCCGTAAACGCCGGTTTGCCCCGACCCCGCCAGCCACCACCAACCGTTGGCGCCCAGTCTGCTCCAGCGCCCGGCGGCATTTGATGAACAGGGTATCAGTCACGGCTTCCTCAAACGCCAGGGCAATATCCGCCTTGTCCTGTGCGGTTTGGGCGGATGCCTGCCAAGTGGTGAGGGAAAAGGTTTTCAGGCCGCTGAAACTGAAATCGCAGCCAGGGCGGTCAACCATTGGGCGCGGGAATTTGTATATCCCCGGCCTGCCCTGTTCTGCCAGCTTTGCCAGCAAGGGGCCGCCGGGATAATCCAGCCCCATCAGTTTGGCGGTCTTGTCGAAGGCTTCCCCGGCGGCATCGTCAACACTTTCCCCCAGAATGTGGTATTCACCAATGCGCGGCACATCCACCAGCAAGGTATGTCCACCGGAGACCAGCAAGGCGACAAATGGCAGCCCAGGCGGGTTGTCTTCCAGCATCGGCGCCAGCAAATGGCCTTCCATGTGATGCACACCCACTGCCGGGATGCCCAGCCCCCAGGCCATGGAACGCGCAATCGACGCCCCCGTCATCAATGCCCCGATCAGGCCAGGGCCAGCGGTATAGGCAATACCGTCGATGTCGCCCATCTGCAAGCCAGCTTCCGCCAGCGCTTCCCGCAACAGGGGCAATACCCGCCGGATATGGTCACGCGAAGCCAGCTCCGGCACAACCCCGCCGTATTCAGCGTGCATGGCAATCTGGCTGAACAGCCGATGTGCCAGCAGACATTGTTGCGTATCGTAAATGGCGACGCCGGTTTCGTCGCAGGATGTTTCAATTCCAAGAACGCGCATGGCTACTCAGGCTGTTGGGGAAAGCAGCGAGTATCTGGCTTCATCGGCCTTGCGGTCAACCAGCCAGTCGGTAATGCCAGCCCCCAGCCACATGCAAAACAGGGCAACCCATGCAGTAATCACCAGGATTGCCCCGCCAGTGACGCCCGCACCAACCGCACAACCACCGGCCAACATGCCGCCAAAACCCATCAGCGCCGCCCCGACAAAGAACCGGGTAAAGCCACTGTCCTGGGTAAACTGTTGCCACTGGAATTCACGGCTGACCAAGGCCGCCAGCAAGGAGCCGATAAAAACACCCGGCACCAGCCCGACATCAAAACTGAGCGGCAATTTGGGCTGGTTGATCAAACCCATCAGGGTATCGGCGGAAGGCCCGGTGAAACTGATACTCTTGACCGGCACAATATCGAAGGAATTGGCGGCCTGCCAACTGGTCAGCATCCAACCCAAGGCAACGGTAAAACCGGTCACAATGGCGGCCATTCCCCACCATTTATTCAACTTGTGATGTTTGGCCATCCATAACGCGAGGATCAGGAACAGTGCACCCAGCATCAGCCCTCCGTGGGCTGGCAACCAGTTGGCAAAACTGCGGGAATTGCCATCGACAATCCACCATGAGGAGATTTCCTCACGTAACGGCGACAAACCACCACGCAAGGATGCCTGGGCAACAATGGTGACAACCAGCCCGGCAACCATCGTGCGCATATTGCCGGTCGCGGACAAGATCAACAGGCGGCTTGCACACCCCCCGGCCAACACCATCCCCGAGCCGAACAGCAGGCCACCGATAATCGCCCCGGACATGGAACCGGCATTGTTCAACTGACGGATTTGCCCGGTATCAATCGCGCCGGTTTCAATGAAATACTGTGTACCCAACAAAGCCGCACCAAACGCCAGCAGCCAGACCGCAAATTTCTTGCCCGTCTGGCCGCGCCAGAATTCAACGCAGGCTGCCCGCAAACAGAAACGGCTTTGCTGGGCAAAAATGCCGAAAGCCAGACCAACGACCAGACCGATTACCGCAGATAGCTCTGCGGTGCTCAAGCGGTCGAGTAATGCTTCATAGTTCATCGCACTCTCTTCCCTGTTAATGGCAGGCACAGGGAAACCATTCAACCCCAGGAATGCAGCATTCTATAATGATGCACTCCGTCAGGCCACCGCAGGCATTGCCACACCCGTTATATCGGCCTGTGCCAAACTGGCCACCTGGGTTGGTTCCAAATCCTGGTTGCCACTGGCAGTATAGGAGCCGCTCAGTTTGAAATCCATCGCCTTGTTATTGGTGACGGTATTCATCCAGCTCAGCCGGGTCGATTTGTTGGTGCCAATCATGATCCACGGCTGGCTGACGCTGTTCGGGTCGCTGCCAATGACAGTATTGCCGCTGATCGTGCAGTACTCTGCCACACCCAGGGTGATGCCATGGTAATGGTCAACCTGCACCACATTGTCGCGGATCAGCGCCCGCCGGATTACCCCGTCAAAGCAGCCAATGCCCTGCATGTCACGCATACCACCCGGATCACTGGAGCGGTTGTAAATGCGGTTACGCTGGATAATGACCCCGCTGATAACGCCCTCCTGCGGATTGGCCGCAGCAGCACTCCATAGCTGGATGGCATCATTGTGGTTATTGGGGTTGCCGGTATAGGAATACATGATCCGGTTGTCGGAAGCGGTCGTGTAATCAGCCAGCATACGGATACCATCCACGCAAAAACCGTCAATGGTATTCGCCAGGGCATCACTCCCCCAACCCCGTAAGGTAATGCCGGTCTGCACATTCTGGATAACATTGTTACTGACCTTGCAATCACTGCCGGTAACAAATACGCCATCCCGCGTTTTCAACCATTGTGCCGCCTGCCATCCGGTACGGCTGACCGCCGAATGGATATAGCACCATTGCACGACATTCCCTTGCCCACCCAGGATGGAAACCAGCGGTACATTGGCCGGTGTCTGCCCTTTGCTGCGGATACTGGTTTTGCTTTTGCCGTTAAACACCAGATTGGTGCAGGTATTCACCACCAGACGGTTGAGGAAAACATCCGCCCCATTTTCCGGCATGACATTGACCAACGCGGTGTGGTCGCCGACATTGTTGATGATCAGGTCGCCGTGATCCCCCGCCTTGAGGAAAACCACATCGCCCGCCTTGACCTTGTTCCAGGCAAATGCCGCCCCTGGAATGACGTAGTGTGTTGTAGCCATGACAGCCCCCTGCTGCAAGTCATGTGCTGCATACCGAAAGGATCAATAATGAATGGCTATGAGACTGCCTTGTCAATTCCCCAAACTCCGTGTATGCGCCTAAAGCCCAACCCCTGTTCGGAACGCAACACGAAAAAACCCTGACTTTCGAGTATAACACCAACAAATGGTTCCCGTGAAAAGCAATAGTCAGCGGCTTTTTCTACAAATATGCTACAGTTCCGGTTCGTAATCGTGATGGGGAAACTGATGCGCTTATCTGGGCTTCATTGGCTACTGGCCGTTGTACTGTTGTTCCAAACACCAGACATCTGGGCAAAAGACCACCTGATTATCATGGCCGGACAATCCAATATGATGGGGCGCGGCAAAACCGCCCAATTACCCGCCGCCTACCGCACCACACCCGCCAATGTCAGCTTTTTCTATCAGGGACGCCCCCATCGCCTAGCTGAATTCGGATTTTTTGGCCCGGAAGTCACCTTCGCCCACGAACTGTCCCGTGCTTTTCCCCGCGACCACATCATCCTGGTGAAACAGGCAGCAACCGGTAGCTGCATACATCAGTGGCAGCCTGGCGGTACACTGTATCGTGGCTTGTTACGTCAAATTGGTTTTGCGTCCAAACAATTTCCGGCCACGGCTGATGCCGTCGTCTGGATGCAGGGAGAAAGTGATGCCCGCAGCCAGATGTCACAAGCCTTACAGTATGGAACCCAGCTTGGCAGGCTAATCAACACACTCCGCCGGGATATTGGTGCTCCACACAGCTTGCTATTGATCGGGGAAATCAACCCGGAACATCCGGCATTCCGCATGACGGCCAGCGTCCAGCAACAACAGCTACAGCTCCAACGCCAATTGCCCGATACCTTGCTCGTATCAACCAATGGATTGGGTAAACTGGCAGATGGGATACACTACAACGCTGCCGGGCAAATGGAATTGGGGTTACGCTTTGCCCAAGCCTATATCCGCCACTACAGGTAAAAAAAGCGCGGCATCCAGCCGCGCCAAACAGTATGGCCAACCATGACGATGAAATTGCCATACCCGGTCGTCCTCATCCCCTCACAAGGATTAGATGACGAACAAATTATAGTCAAGCATTTCAATAAATCCAGTTAATTGTAACAATTTGTAACCTATTTTATGTTACCTGACTTCAGTACCTATCAAATCATCCTGACTGTCCTGCTGTTTATCTGGGCAGGGTTCGTGCGCACTGGCCTTGGCTTCGGCGGGGCAGCGTTGGGCTTGCCGCTGATGTTGTTCCTCAACCGTGACCCGTTGTTGTGGTTGCCGGTTATCAGTGTCCATTTATTGTTCTTTTCCGGCCTGACCCTGCGCACCCGTTTGCATAATGTGGACTGGAAATACCTGCGTTATTCAACGCTCTATATCATCCCACCAGCTATTGTCGGGGTATTCGGGCTAGTCAATCTGCCTACCTTGTGGCTGAACATATTCATCTATTCCATTACCCTGTTTTATGGCCTGATCTGGCTGACCAACCGAGCCATTGAAAGCCGTCACCGCTGGGTTGATAAACTACTGTTGATGGTGGGCGGTTATGTGGCGGGCACCTCGCTGACGGGCGCACCACTGATGGTGGCGGTCTACATGCGTAATGTGAGCCGTGAAAAATTACGCGATACCCTGTTTGTGCTGTGGTTTGTGCTGGTCAGCCTGAAAATGGCAACCTTCATTACCCTGGGAGTCAACCTGCATTTCTGGATGGCCATCCTGCTGCTGCCTTTCGCCGCCATTGGCCATGTACTCGGTTTGAAAACCCACGATATGATCATGCGCAATGACACGCTGTTCAAGCGATGGATGGGGGGCGGATTAGTGATCATCAGTTCACTGGGGTTGTGGCATCTGTTCTAGCAGTCAGGTCGCCGGGCAAACACTCGGAGAGCAAGCCACGCAGTTACCAATTCAGTATCAATTCATGTTCATAATGTTATCTATCCGCCGTATAAATCTCTAAAAATAAAGCAGCTAGCCATCCTCGCAGAGCAGCTGTAAAGGACTCGCCCGATGCATAAGAAGCTGTCTGGCAAATCACTTGTCGGTAAAATCAAGCTATTTTTCGGAGCAGGCGATGGGCTACCCCAGTGACTTGAGTGAAGCGGAA
This sequence comes from Thiotrichaceae bacterium, assembly GCA_037447095.1. Lineage (GTDB taxonomy): Bacteria > Pseudomonadota > Gammaproteobacteria > Thiotrichales > Thiotrichaceae > Thiothrix. Next base: position 29 of record JBBIHI010000018.1, on the reverse strand, counting down.
TGGGCTTTGATCAGCCCTTGTTTTGATCC
>JBBIHI010000017.1:0-20516 GCA_037447095.1 Thiotrichaceae bacterium | reverse complement strand
ATTCCTGGAAGGAAAGCCAGATCACCGACGGACGTCTGGCCTGCTCCAGCGCCGCCGCGATTTTCGGAACCAGCGACGGGGCAAGCGCCATGCTCGATGCCAGCAGGGTGCAGAATTTCAGGAAACCGCGCCGCGAGATTCCTTGTGAGCGCAGGTGTTCACCTACCGTTTGTGGGTGGTGAACCTCATCATGTGGTTTCGTCCTCATCTTCTTCCTCCATCGCAAGGATTGTGGTCATGGCCGCCAGCCCTTCCTTGATGTCGTCGCATTGCGAGCGCAGGATTTCCGGGACATGGCCAATTTCGATGAAATAACCTATCCGCTTGCCGTTATCGCCAAAGTGCTCAACATGCCAGACACCTGGGTAACTGCTTTCACGCAAGCGGGTCTTGCCCAATACATTCAGGGTAATATTGATCTCGCCTTCACCCAGGAATTCATCCAGTTGCGCCAGTTCCTGCGCGGAAAACGGCAGGCTGTGCAGGTCGATCATGCCGTGCGCCCCACTGCTAACAAACTCACCTAGGGCATGATGGATTTCATGCATGACCGGGCGCAGGTTGCCGGTTGCCACGGTTTCAGACTGGACAGGAATATCATTCAGGGTCATTTGGCTATCTCCAACTTGGGTGCTTTGCGTTGCTGGCATGGGGGATGTTGTTCCACTTCCCACTTTTGTAACAGGGTAGCAGCTACACGGCCTGCCAGTGGAATATTTTGTTTTACGTCAGGGGTCGGCTCTTCACCCCAATCGAACGTCCCGTACTGGATACCAATCAAGGCACGATGCCTGGGCAGATGACCTGAAAGGCGGGCAATATCCATCAAATCCAGCAGGCCGACCTCATGGGCACTGCGCTTGGCATTGCCGAGGAAATGATCCATTGCCTCATCCTCGTAGCAGCACACCGTCCCAGGGGGCGCGTGCAATTCCACCGCATCCAGTACCAACAGGTGGTCATGCTCTTCAATTTCGCCTGCCAGGGTAAAGCTCAGCGTGCCCCCATCAAGATACGTGACATCCGGGAATGCCGGGAAAAACCGTTGCATAAAGCGCAACAAATGAATACCTATGCCCTCATCTTGCAGCAGAATATTGCCTATGCCTAACACCAACATGACTGCTTCCTTTAATGTATTATCGGGGCTATTGTCATCGTTTTGCAGCCGACCAGTTTGATATTAATCAAATCTGGTGCACATCAGCGGTACAAGATGGAGAAACCTTGACATTGGTTAGGAGAAAACTATGTGCCTTGCCATTCCCATGCAGGTGGTTGAAGTCAGTGAAAGCGGCCTGAGTGTACGCTGCGAAGCGCGAGGTGTTGAGCGCGAGGCAGGTTTGCTAATGATGCTGGGTGAAGAAATTGCAGTCGGCGATTACGTCATGATCAGTCTCGGGCAAGTGATGCAGAAAGTCACTGCCGAAGACGCCCAGACCGCATGGGCGCATTACGACGAGATTTTCGCAGCGGAAGCCGGGAACGCTTCCCGGCACTGAACGTCAGATTTTTTCCAAATTAGCGTAACCCAGCACCAGCCATTTGACGCCTGCGGTTTTGAAATTCACCTGTACCCGCGAATGCGCACCAGAACCTTCCGAGTCAGTAATCATGCCTTCACCGAATTTGGCATGGCGTACCCGTTGACCGATACGGTAGCCGGTTTCTGTTTCCGCGTATTTGTTGGTGTGCGCCAAAAGTGGCAGGGGTGCAGATGGGCGGTAATCGCCACCTCCGGTATAGCGGCTGGTCTGGAAGGTTTTCAGTTTCGGACGGATTTCCTGCACCAGTTCTTCCGGCAATTCACGCAGGAAACGCGATGGCGGGTTGAACTGGGTACGCCCGTGCAACTGGCGCTGTTCGGCGTAGCTCATCACCAGCTCCTGCTCGGCACGGGTAATGCCGACGTAACACAGGCGGCGTTCCTCCTCCATGCGTGCCGGGTCATCGGCGGACATCTGGTGCGGAAACAAGCCTTCCTCCAACCCGCACAGGAATACCAGCGGGAATTCCAGCCCCTTGGCCGAATGCAGGGTCATCATTTGCACGCAATCTTCCCCGGCTTCGCCTTGACCTTCGCCCGCTTCCAATGCAGCATGGGAAAGGAAAGCGGACAGCTCGTCCATGTCCGGCATGTCATCGGTTTTGACATAGGTATACGTGCGGGCAGCCGTCACCAGTTCGCTCAGGTTATCAACCCGCGCCTGCCCGGCTTCACCTTTTTCCTTGGCGAGGAAATGCGGTTTCAGCCCGGCTAGCTCAATCACCACATCGACCTGTTCCCCTAGCAGCAAGGTGTTGATGTCGCTGGCCATGCGGTTAACCAAATGCACGAAAGCCATCACGCTGTTGGCTGCGCGTGGAGTGAAATCGCCGATGTCAGCAGCCTGGCTGGCCGCTTCCCACAAGGACATATTGGCGGTGCGGGCATGGATGCGCAGAATGTCGACCGTGCGTTCACCGATCCCACGCGGTGGGTGGTTGACGATACGCTCGAAGGAAGCGTCATCTTTACGGTTGGCCGTCAGGCGCAAGTAAGCAAGCGCATCCTTGATTTCCGCCCGCTCGAAGAAGCGCAGGCCGCCGTACACGCGATACGGGATACGGTTTTCGTTGAAGGTAGTTTCAAACACCCGCGATTGGGCGTTGGAACGGTACAGCACGGCCACGTCATTGCGCATTCCTCCCTGATCAACCCAGGTCTGGATGCGCCCGACAACGAACCGCGCCTCGTCCAGCTCGTTGAAGGCGGCGTAAAGGTGCAGGCGTTCACCTTCCTTGCCATCCGTCCACAAGTTTTTACCCAAACGCCCCCGGTTATTGCTGATCAGGGTATTGGCAGCATTGAGGATATTCGCGGTGGAACGGTAGTTCTGTTCCAGACGGATCGTTTCACAGTTGGGGAAATGCTTGGTGAAATTGCGGATATTCTCAATTTTCGCCCCACGCCAGCCATAGATCGACTGGTCGTCATCACCCACCGCAAACACCGGATTTTTATCCCCGGCAATCAAACGCAACCACGCATATTGCAGCGCATTGGTATCCTGAAATTCATCCACCAGAATGTGCCGGAAACGGTTGCGGTAATGCTGTTGCAGGTCGGGGTTGTCACGCAGCAGTTCCAACGAACGCAGCAGCAATTCGGCGAAATCAACCACGCCATTACGCTGGCAGGCTTCCTCGTAAGCCGTGTAAACCCGCACCAGTTGACGTTGCGCGAAATCACCCCGGTCGTCGATATGCTGTGGGCGCGAACCTTCATCCTTACGGGCATTGATGAAACCGGCCATCTGGCGCGGCGGGTAACGGGTTTCATCCATATCCAATGATTTCAGCACGCGCTTGACCATGCGTATCTGATCCTCGGAGTCGAGTATCTGGAAAGTCTGCGGCAATTTCGCCGCTTGCCAGTGCAAACGCAACAGACGGTGGGCAATGCCATGGAAAGTCCCGACCCACATGCCGCCCGCCGGGATTTGCAACAACTCCTGAATCCGCCCACGCATTTCATTGGCTGCCTTGTTGGTAAACGTCACCGCCAGAATGCTGAATGGCGAAGCGTTTTCCACCTCAATCAGCCAGGCAATGCGGTGTACCAGTACGCGGGTTTTGCCACTGCCCGCACCCGCCAGTACCAGGATGGATTGCGGGGGCGCGGAAACAGCGTGGCGCTGTTGCGGATTGAGCGGGTCAAGGATCGGGGATGTTGTATTCATGCGGGGATTGTAACGGAAAAGCAAGTGAGGGTCAGGGTGTGTTGTGACAGTCATCAATTGAGCGCTTATATTGATATAAATCATGATAATGGAAATGTTTCGGCGTAGCATGGAATTGCGAGATGCAATCAATAAAGGAGATTTTCCAATGAAGGTGTCTGTTTCTACAGTATTTTTCAATGTACTGATGGCGTTCACAGTAAGCGCAGGCAGCGCTTGGGCAGATGATGACAGTGCCTATGATCAAGCAGCTTCCACCGCGCAGAGCGGGGAAGAGGCGGTCGGGTATGCCAATTCCGGGGATGATGAGGATGCACGCGCTACCGCTGGCGCAGGTTTCGATACGGCAGGCAGTGAAGCAACGCCGCCCGTGTATTTGAATTGTGATCCGTGTGTGGTCGACCCGGGTGACCTTAAACAATATGACCCGCCAGAACCCAGTCTGCAACCTTCCTATGTCCCACCGTTGCCTGATTCCAATTGAATATTCAGGGGTGCATTGGGCGCCCCTTTTTCATGGTGGCGGATTAATGCCATAAACATCTGACAAATCGTTGGAATATTGCGAAAATACAGCTCCTTTTCGTGCAGGAGATGGCCATGCCTGATCTGTTACCCTATTTGCGGGCTGACCTGATTGCCGTGGGGCAGTTTTTCCACCAGCATGGCTGGGTTCCGGCTACCAGCAGTAATTTTTCAGCCCGTTTGGGGGCGGAAGAAATTCTTGTTACCCGTTCCGGGCAGCATAAGGGGCGGCTGGATGAGGATGGTTTCCTGCGGGCAAACCTGCTGGGGGAATCGCTGGAGGAAGGCAAACGCCCGTCGGCTGAAACAGGTTTACATGCATTGATGTACCAGCGTAATCCGGCGGTTGGCTGCGTGTTGCATACACATTCGGTGAATGCCACGGTGCTGTCGATGCGTCAGGATGCGGTGGTGTTTGAGGGGTATGAAGTGCAGAAAGCCTTTCCGGGTATCCGCAGCCACGAAGGGCAGGTAGTGATCCCGGTATTTGACAACAATCAGGATATTCCGGCACTGGCGCAGGAAGTGGGTACTTATCTGGATGCGCATCCGGTAACAGTAGGCTATCTTATCCGGGGACATGGCTTGTATACCTGGGGTGAAACGGTGGAGGATACGCTCCGGCATGTGGAAGCCCTGGAATTTTTGCTGGAATGTGTTTACCGGCATCAATTGCTGGACAGGTGAGGATGTGATGAGCGAATTGAACATTTACGCGGATAACAACCCGCAGGCGCTGGAAACGCACACCGATTACGCCCGTATTAGTGGTGCGTTGCAGCCATACGGTATCCGCTTTGAGCGCTGGCAGGCCAATGTGCCGTTGGCTGATGATGCAAGCCAGGATGAAGTCATTACAGCCTACCGTGCGGATGTGGATCGGTTGATGGCGGAAAACGGCTTCCAGAGCGTGGATGTGGTCAGCCTGACGCCAAGTCACCCGGACAAAGTGGCCTTCCGGCAGAAATTCCTGAACGAGCACACCCATTCTGAATACGAAGTGCGCTTCTTTGTCGGCGGGAAGGGGATGTTTTACCTACATTTGGGCGACAAGGTGTATACCGTGTTGTGTGAAAAGGGCGACCTGATCAGTGTTCCGGCGGGGGCAAGCCATTGGTTCGATATGGGGCCTAACCCGAATTTCAAATGCATCCGCCTGTTTACCAACCCGGAAGGCTGGGTGGCGAATTTTACCGGCAGCGATATTGCCAGCCGTTTCCCGACCCTGGAGAACTGATGGGTATCAAGGCCATACTGACCGATATTGAGGGGACGACTACCAGCCTGTCGTTCGTCAAGGACGTGTTATTTCCTTACGCCGACCAGCACATGCACGATTTTGTGGTGGCGCACCGCACTGATCCGACAGTTGCCAAACTGGTGGATGATGTGCGGATGGAAGTGGGCAAGGCCAATCTGTCTTTGCTTGACTGCATTGCCCAGTTGCGCCAGTGGATTGCCGAGGATAAAAAGATTACCCTGCTCAAGGCCATCCAGGGTCTGATGTGGGAGGAGGGCTACCGTAAAGGCGATTTCACCGGGCATGTGTATGAGGATGCGGTGCGTCATTTGCGCCAGTGGCATGAGGCGGGTTTGCAACTGTATGTGTATTCCTCCGGTTCCGTCCATGCGCAGAAACTGCTGTTCGGTTATTCGGATGCCGGTGATCTGACGCCGTTGTTCAGTGGCTACTTTGACACGCAAATCGGCCACAAGCGTGAGGCGGAAGCCTACCAGCGGATTGTGCAATCGGTTGGTTTGCCCGCAGATAGCATCCTGTTCCTGTCCGACATCCGGGAAGAGCTGGATGCCGCCCGGCAGGCCGGTTTGAAAACCTGCTGTCTGGTACGTGAAAATCAGCCAACTGCTGATTTGCAACATCCGTGGGTTATGGATTTTGACCAGATTGCCATCCACGATTTTTAATGTGAAATACAAAAGTTCATCCATCATGACTATTTTCCCCATTATTTTGGCAGCAGGCCAAGGTACGCGGATGCGTTCGGCGCTGCCCAAGGTTTTACATCCCATTGCAGGCAAACCGATGTTGCAGCACGTTGTCGATGCCTGCACTTGTTTGGGTGCTACCCGTCTGGCTGTGGTGTACGGGCATGGCGGTGAGCTGGTGCGCGAACGTATTGCGGGTGAAAACCTGCACTGGGCATTACAGGCCGAGCAGAAGGGCACTGGCCACGCAGTAGCGCAAGCCATTGACTTAGCTGCGGATACGGATGTGGTGCTGGTGGCTTACGGTGATGTGCCGTTGATCCGTACCGAAACTTTGCAGGCACTGGCGGACGGTTTGCAAGATGCCGTGCTATGCGTCCTCACCACGCAACTGGCAAACCCGACCGGCTATGGGCGTATCGTGCGTAACGCTGCCGGACAGGTGCAGGCGATTGTGGAAGAAAAGGACGCCAGTGCGGAACAGCGCAGCATTACCGAAGTGAACACCGGTTTCATTGCCGCACGCGGTGCCGATATGAAACGCTGGTTGCAACAACTGACCCCGCAAAATGCGCAAGGCGAGTATTACCTGACAGATTGCGTCGGTCTGGCGGTGGGCGAAGGTGGCAAGGTCAACACCGTTGCCTGCGCTGACGCTGTGGAAGTGGAAGGTGCGAATAATCGCGTGCAACTGGCCAACCTCGAACGTGCCTGCCAACGCCGTCAGGTGGAAGCACTGATGCTGGCGGGGGTTACAGTGGCTGACCTGGCACGCCTGGATATTCGCGGTACGGTGGAAACCGGCCAGGATGTTTTCATTGACATCGGCGTGATTCTGCAAGGCAAGGTTAAACTCGGTTCCAATGTCACCATTGAAGCCCATTGCGTGATTCAGGATGCGGAAATTGGCGATAACGTCCACATCAAGTCACACAGCGTGATTGAGGATGCGGTGATTGCGGCGAATTGCGACATTGGCCCGTTTGCCCGCCTGCGCCCCGGAACCGTGCTGGCGGAAAAGGCCAAAATCGGCAATTTCGTCGAAACCAAAAAAGCCCGCATTGGCAAGGGCAGCAAGGTCAACCACCTCAGTTACATCGGTGACACCGAGATGGGGGCGGATGTGAATATCGGCGCGGGAACCATTACTTGCAATTACGATGGTGCAAACAAGCATAAAACGGTGATCGGCGACCGGGTGTTTGTTGGCTCCTGCACGCAACTGGTAGCGCCCGTTGACGTGGGTGAAGGTGCAACCATCGGTGCGGGTTCCACCATTACCAAGGCTGCTCCGGCAGGCGAACTGACGCTTTCACGTGCCAAACAGATGACATTGAAAGGCTGGCAGCGCCCGGTCAAGGAGAAAAAATAATGTGCGGAATCGTAGGGGCGATTGCACAACGTCCGGTCGTGGAAATTCTGCTGGAAGGCTTGCGCCGTCTGGAATACCGGGGCTATGACTCGTCTGGCGTGGCGGTGGTGCGGGATGGCGGTGGTCTGGTACGTAGCCGTGCGGTTGGCAAAGTGTCTGCGCTGACTGAGCGCCTGGCTAACGAGCCGATTGATGGAAAACTAGGCATTGCCCATACCCGTTGGGCAACCCATGGTATACCGGTTGAGCGTAATGCCCATCCACATTTCAGCGGTGAGTGGGTTGGTATTGTCCATAATGGCATCATCGAAAACCATGTTGAATTGCGCCAGCGTTTGCGGGACACCGGCTTTCAGTTTGAATCTGACACGGATACCGAAGTGGTGGCTCACCTGATTGAAGTGTTCCGCCGTCAGGGTTTGAGCCTGCTGGATTGCGTGCTGGCGGCGCGTTGTGAATTGCAAGGGGCGTATGCGCTGGCAGTCATTTCCCCAAATGAGCCGGATACCCTGATTGTTGCGCGGCAAGGCAGCCCGTTGGTCATTGGTTTGGGAATCGGTGAAAACTTTATTGGTTCCGACATCCAGGCGCTGTTGCCTGTGACCAGCCGTTTCATCTATCTGAAAAACGGTGACGTGGCGCGGATTACCCGCAACCGTGTCGAAGTCTTTGATGTGGCTGGCCAGCGGGTGGATCGTCCGGTGAAGGAATCCGGCTCCTGCCTGTTTTCCGCCGAGTTGGGCGAATACCGCCATTTCATGCTCAAGGAAATCTTCGAGCAGCCACAATCGGTTGCCGCAACGCTGGAAGGCCGTCTGGCGGCGGATCATGTGTTGCCATGTCTGCACGGTATCCCTGATGCTATGGAAAAACTGGCGCAGGTGGAGGAAATCCAGATCATTGCCTGCGGAACCAGTTACCACGCCGGTCTGGTCGGGCGTTACTGGATCGAGGCCAACACCGATATTCCGTGTCATGTGGAAGTGGCCAGTGAATACCGCTACCGCCGCCAGCCACCGCGCAAGAACATGCTGCTGGTCACGATTTCCCAGTCCGGCGAGACAGCGGATACCCTTGCCGCACTGGAAAAGGTTAAGGCTACTAATGCCTGCCTTGCCACCCTGACCATTTGCAATGTGCCGGAAAGTTCCCTGACCCGCGAATCGGACATGTCCCTGATGACAGTGGCGGGGCCGGAAATCGGGGTTGCTTCGACCAAGGCATTTACCACCCAATTGGTTGCACTGCAATTACTGATGGCTTTGCTGATGCAGGCCAAAGGTGCGGATGTGGCAAAAGTGGCGCAATTGGTGGAAGACTTGCGCAAGCTTCCGGCGTTGATTGAGCAGGTGCTGGATTTACACCCACAGATCGAGGCATTGTCGGAGCATTTCATCGAAAAGCAGCACGCCCTGTTCCTCGGTCGCGGCGAACTGTATCCGATTGCCATGGAAGGGGCGCTCAAGCTCAAGGAAATTTCCTACATCCATGCCGAAGCTTATCCGGCAGGTGAGTTGAAGCATGGCCCTTTGGCGCTGGTGGACAGTGAAATGCCGATTGTCACGGTAGCGCCGAATACTGCCTTGCTGGAAAAGCTGAAGTCGAACCTGGAAGAAGTACGCTCACGCGGCGGCGAGCTTTACGTGTTTGCTGACCGCAACGCACACATCGAACCGGCTGCTAACCTGCATGTACTGGAAATGCCGCATGTGCCGGAATCGCTGGTACCGGTTGTATATACCTTGCCGTTACAGTTGCTTTCCTATCACGTGGCAATCCAGAAAGGGACCGATGTGGACAAGCCGCGCAACCTCGCCAAATCCGTCACGGTGGAGTAAGGCCATGCAGGTAAAGGTATTGTTCTTTGCGGGTTTGCGGGAGCGTCTGGGGAAAGCGGATGTTGCCTTGGAACTGCCGGGTACGGCGACGGTTCTGGAAGTGTGGCAACAGGCTACAGGCGGGGAAACGTTGCCTGCGAATGTGCTGGTATCCATCAATCAGGTTTACGCCGAACTATCAGCATCGGTAGCGGACGGGGATGAGGTGGCATTTTTCCCGCCGGTCACAGGGGGTTAATAGCATGGCGCACTGCGAACTGCGGGAAACTTCCTTCGATCCTTGGCAGTTACTGGCAGAATGGACGGCTGCCCAGCAAGGCGCTAGCCGTTACGGGGCAACAGCCGTGTTTGTCGGAACGATGCGCGATTTCAATGAAGGTGATGCCGTTACCGGGATGTATCTGGAGCATTATCCGGGCATGACTGAGCGGCAACTGGAACAAATCATGCAGGATGCTATCCGCGAATGGCATTTGGATGATGCACTGATTGTTCATCGGGTTGGGGAAATTTTGCCTGCCGAGAGTATTGTGCTGGTTGCTGTCTGGTCGGCACATCGTGCCGAAGCGTTCACAGCTTGCCGCCATATCATGGAAACGCTGAAACACAATGCGCCATTCTGGAAGCGTGAAACGCTTATTGATGGTTCTTCCCGCTGGGTTGAACGGAATACGGCGGGCTGAGTTTCAATGCACCGCCACCTTGACCAGATTGTCTGCGTCGGTTTCCACCCGGAATTGCAGTGCATACACGCCACCCCATTTTAGTGTGACAACAGCACGGTATATGCCGGGTGCAAGGAATATCATGCCGCTGTGCCGTGGCAAGATGGCAACGGGGGTCACTGGATCATTGGGAGAATAAATTCTCCACACGGCCTCCTGCATGGCGGGTTGGCCATTCAATGTCGCTACCAGTTTGACTTTGCTCAGCAGTCCGGTATTTTCTATTGTCGCGTGGGCGGTACTTAGGAAAAATAGCCCCAAGAATATCAATAGACGGGAATAACGCAGCCTCATGCTATCCCTCCTTGCCTTTATTGTTGCCTGACGCTCTCTATCAGCCTGAGAAACGGGCGCTGTTGTGGATTTCCGGTTTGGTTTGCCTAAGAGTTAAGCATGAATTCAGGAAGAAGTACAGCAGGAAATCAGGCATGATTCCACTCGCCTGATTTGCCCCCGGATTTGTGCAGCAAACGGATATTGCCCATGACCATGCCTTTGTCGACAGCTTTGCACATGTCGTAAATCGTCAACAGGGAGATTTGCACGGCAGTCAGCGCTTCCATTTCAACGCCGGTTTGCCCATGGGTTTCCACGGTGGCGCGGCAGGATACGCTATTGCTGTCGGGATGTGTATCTAGAGTTATATCGACATGGGTCAGTGCCAATGGATGGCAGAGGGGGATGAGGTCAGCCGTTTTCTTGGTAGCCATGATTCCGGCAATACGGGCGATACCGAGGACATCGCCTTTTTTATGGCTCCCCTGACGGATTTTCTCCAGGGTCTCCGGCTGCATGGTGATGTGCCCTTCCGCGATGGCAACGCGGCGGGTAATTTGCTTGTCGCCAACATCGACCATGTGTGCCTGCCCGGCAGCATTGAAGTGGGTTAGCCCGCTCATGTGCGTTGCAACCCGGCCTCCACTTCATTGCGCATGGATTTTCCCGCCAGGGTTTCAATCAGGTGCAGGGCAAAGTCCATGGCGGTGCCGGGGCCTCGGGAGGTGATCAGTTTGCCATCTGTTTCCACCGGGTTGCCGGTGAGGGTGACGGCACTGGTATCCAGTGCGGACAGCGAGCCAGGGTAAGCTGTCAGCCGGTGGCCATTGGCAAGCCCGTGAGTCACCAGAATTTTGGGGGCGGCGCAAATGGCGCCAATATGGCTGCCAGCGGCTTGCAGGCGTTTGAGTAACTGGCTGATGCGCGGGTCGTTATTGAGGTTGTCAGCACCCGGTAGGCCACCGGGTAAGACCATCAGGTCAAAGTTTTCCTGCATAACCTCGTCCAGCAGGCGATCTGCCAGCAGAACCGTCCCGCGCGAACAATGCACCGGGGCATCTTTCAGGCTGGCGGTCGTGACATGTATCCGGGCACGCCGCAACAGGTCGATGAGTGTGACAGCTTCCAGCTCTTCACACCCATCAGCCAGGGGGATCAGGACGCCCGCCATTACATGCCCTTGTCGGGTTTGCTGCTGGTGTCGGTTTCCGGCTTGCCCTGGTCTTTTATGGCCATATCCATACCCTTGAGGATATTCAGGGCTTCAAACAATTGATAGTCATCTTCCGCCAGATCGCCTTTTTTCTTGTCCTTGCCATCCGCTTTGCCGGAAGTATCAGGTGTGTCAGTTGGTGCCGCCTTGTCATCCGTTTTGGGTGCGTCGGCTGGGGCAGGCGGGGTATCCGTGGTGTCCGGCTTTTTGTCCTGTCCCTTGTCGGGTTCGTTAGGGTTGGAAAGGTGTTTGGTCAGGTCTGCCTCGGACAGCGAGTCAATTGCATCTGCCGGGTTTTCAGCGCCGCCATCTTTTACCGTCAGTGATTTCAGCTCAATGTCTGGCTTGATGCCTTCTGCCTGGATGGAGCGGCCTGATGGGGTGAAATAGCGGGCGGTGGTCAGTTTGACCGCTGTTTTTTCATCCAGTTGCAGGACAGTTTGCACGGAGCCTTTGCCGAAGGTTTTCTGGCCAGCGATCAGGGCGCGTTTGTGGTCTTGCAATGCACCGGCAACGATTTCTGATGCTGACGCCGAACCGCGATTGACCAGGACGATGATCGGTGCACCATCAAGGGCATCCCCCTTGGTGGCGCTGTATTCCATTTTGGCGTCTGGAACCCGGCCTTCGGTATAAACAATTTTGCCAGAGTCGATGAAGGCGTCAGAAACACCGACCGCAGCATTCAGCACACCACCCGGGTTATTACGCAGATCCAGCACCAGACCGCGCAGTTTACCCTTGTTTTCCTTTTTCAGGCTGTCGAGGGCTTCCATCAGGGCTTCGGTTGTTTTGGCCTGGAAACTGGTGATGCGGATATAACCGTAGCCCGGTTCCAACATGCGGCTTTTGACGCTTTTGACCTGGATGATGTCACGCTTGAGTGTGACCTTGAAAGGCTTGTCCTTGCCTTCACGCACCACCAACAGGTCGATGCTGGTGCCGGGTTTGCCGCGCATACGCTTGACCGCATCATCGAGGGTCATGCCCTTGACCGGGGTTTCATCCAGGCGGATGATCAGGTCGCCAGCCTGCAAGCCTGCTTTTTGTGCGGGGGTGTCATCAATCGGGGAAATGACCTTGACGAAGCCATCTTCCATGCCGACTTCAATGCCCAGCCCGCCGAATTCGCCGGTAGTGCCAACCTGAAGCTCCTTGAACTCATCTTCGTCGAGGTAGGCGGAATGCGGGTCAAGGCCGGACAACATGCCACGGATGGCGTTGGTCATCAGGTCTTTGTCCTTGACCTCCTCAACATAGTTTTCCTTGATGCGGGAATAGACTTCGGAGAATTGCTGCAATTCGTCGAGCGGTGGCGAGGAAGCTTCAATGGTTTGCTTGAATGCGAAAACATTCAGGCTGATGCTGGTCGTAACACCAATCAGGACGCCAGCCAGTGTGCCAGCCAAAACGCGGTAACGTGTATGCATAAAAAATCATTCTCCAGTATCCGGGCTGCCCCCATCCGTGCAGGCAGGTTCATTCTTGCTTGTCGCGGTCTGTGCCAGCGTGCTGGCGTAAGTGTACCATTCTGTCGTGGAAATGCACTTGGCCTGTTGTAAAAATGTATCAGATGTAATGTATCGTGGCTCAACGGCACCAACGGGCGGGATTTTGCGGGCTGGTTCCCTGGCGGATTTCAAAATAAAGCGCATCCCTGTCCTGACCGCCGGAGTTGCCGACGGCAGCAATGGTTTCGTTGGCATTTACCACGGTGCCTTTGCCTTTGTAAACCGCACGGTTGTAGCCATACAGGCTCAGGTAGCCGTTGTCGTGCTGAAGGATGATAAGGTGCCCGTAGCCATCCATCCAGCCGGAAAAAGCGACTTTGCCACGGGCAATCGCCCGGACTTTGCTGCCACCGGGGGCCGCAATGACCACACCCCGCCAGCTTTGCTTCTCGTTACGCCTGGAGCCATAACCATAGATAATCTTGCCTTTGACTGGCCACGACAGCCCGCCTTTCAGGGTGGAAAACGTCTGGTTGGCGGTTTGGCGGGGGCTGACGGGAATTCCTTTGGGTTCCGGTTTGGCTGCCTGTGCCTTGACTGGTGTGGGGTCTGCCGCTGTATCGTTGCTGCTGGCACTGGCAATCTGGGTGACGGTTTCCTGGAATTTTGCATCTTCAGCTTGCAGCTTGCCGAGTTGTTTTTGTTTGCTGCTTATATCGCTTTTAAGGATATTCAGCTTGCTGGCGCGGGTATCCAGCGTGGCCTGCATTTCTGACCGGTCAGCGGACTGTTTTTTAATGAGTGCCTGAAGCCTGTCTTGCTCATCGTTGATCTTTTTTTGCACATCACCAAGGTCGCCAAGGGTTTTGCTGATGGATTGTATCCTGCGGATACGGCTGGCATTCATGTAGTCGAAATAGTGCATGTTGCGGCTGATTTCGGCAGGGTTGTCCTGTTTCATCAGCATACGCAGGTAAGATTGTTCGCCAGCCGTATACAAGGCTTGAAGCTGCTGCGCCAAGCCTGCTTTCTGTAAACCCAGGGCGCTGTCCAGTTGGGCTTTTTTCTCATTGTTTTTTTGCAGGTTGGTTTGGCTGCCTTCAATGGCCTTTTCGTTCTGGTATAGCTGCCGTTCCAGTGTGCCGAGCTTCTTTTCCAGTTGGGTGATTTCTGCCTGAAGATCATCCGAAGCATTTTGCTGTTTGTCCAGGTTGCCGGAAAGCTGGTGAATTTCGAGCTGTATCTGGCTATGCCGGTCGGCTGCATTGGCGCTTGCCAATATCAGAATCAACAGGGTGGGCAGGTATTGATAGGCTTTCACCGTTTGTCGAAACTCCGGGTATTTAGGGTGGTTGAAGTCTAACATAAGACTTGCAAGCTGTTGTATAGGTTGCATCAGGGATGGAATACAGAGGGTTTTGCCCTGAAAACCTGTAAAAATCAGATGCAAGGATGACTATGGGTGGTTATCAGGGTATATTATCGTATTGGTTTATACTAATATGCTTGGTTAGGGCAGCGGGCGTTGGAGAGGCGCTTTTTAAATAACTTGTAACGCTGAATGAGGATAAGATGGGAAGTATTGCTGGTAGTACCTGCGATTTCACGGTTGAAAACATGTTGGTCAAGGAAGAGGATATTGATCGAGCTTCCCGTTCATTGAAGGCCATTTCCCACCCGTTACGTCTTAAAATCCTGTGTGTCCTGGGCGACAAGGAAGTGAGCGTGCAGGACATTGTGGATAATGTCGGCACTTCCCAAAGCAATATCTCCCAGCACTTGGCCATCTTGCGTGACAAAGGGATACTGGCTTCGCGCAAGGATGCCAACCGTGTTTACTACCGGGTGGGGGATTACCGCACCCTGCGCCTGATCGGCATGATGCAGGAAGTATTCTGTTCGACACCGCACTGATACCCCTTTCTGCATACATAAAATTCGGGGGATGGGGGTTTACGCCATCCGTCAGGGTGTATATCTTTAGCGGCTGTTATTAGCTAAAGGGCTTCGTGTGGAAGAGTATCTTGTTTTTGCCCGCAACCATTCCATGCTGGTCATGGGGTTTGTTGCCATCCTTGGCCTTATCATTTGGACTGAATTTGGCCGCCTGACCCGCAAATACAAACAGATTGGCCCGGCTCTGGCGGTGCAGGTGATGAACCATGATGGTTCGGTAATCGTGGATGTCCGTGAAGATGCTGAAGTGCGTTCCGGCAAGCTCAAGGGGGCGCGGCACATTCCTCTGGGGCAGTTGAAAAACCGTCTGCTGGAACTCGAATCCTTCAAGGAAAAGCCAGTGCTGGTGTATTGCCGCAGCGGCAACCGTTCAGCGCATGCCTGCCATGTCATGACCAAGGCGGGTTTCCATGATGTCAGCAATCTTGCCGGTGGAATCATGGCCTGGGAATCAGCCAACCTGCCCGTCAGCAAGCGATGAAACACGCACCTATCAAAATGTATGCAACCCGCTTTTGCCCCTATTGCCTGCGGGCGCGGTCGTTGTTGAAAAGCAAGGGTGTGGAATGGGAGGAAATCAATGTCGGTTCAGATCCTGCGTTGTGGCAGGAGATGGAAAAACTGAGCAGGCGTGATACCGTCCCACAAATTTTTATTGGCGACGTGCATGTTGGTGGTTACGACGACACAGCGGCGCTTGACCGGGCAGGGAAGCTTGATGCCCTGTTATTTAACCAATACCATCCTGAGGATTACCCATGAGTAAAGAACAACAAGAACAGCAATTTATTATCCAGCGGATTTATGTCAAGGATGTCTCTTTCGAGGCTCCCAACTCGCCTGCGGTGTTTACCCAGGAATGGAGCCCGGATACCAACCTTGACCTGAATACCCGCGTTAACCCACTGGCCAGTGATAATTTTGAAGTTGAGCTGTCGATCACCATTACGGTAAAAAGCTCGGGCAAGACCGCCTTTCTGGTGGATGTGACGCAGGCAGGGGTATTTTTCGTGACAGGCTACGGCCAGGAACAGCTTAACCACCTGCTGGCGGCCTATTGCCCCAACATCCTGTTCCCGTATGCCCGCGAAGTGATTGCCAGCATGGTTTCCAAGGGCAGCTTCCCTGAGTTGCACCTTTCCCCGATTAATTTTGATGCGCTGTACGCCAGCCGCTTGCAGGAAGAGCAGCAGGCAAAAGGGGCAACGGAAACGGCAAGCGTTTAATGCATGGCAACAGGTAACATCCAGTCAATAGCGGTTTATGGTGCAGGCTCGTGGGGAACCGCGCTGGCTTTGCAACTGGCGCGTAATGGCCTGGATGTACTGTTATGGGACATCAGCCCCGGGCATGTTGCGCTGCTCGAAAGCAGCCGGCAAAACAGCCGTTACCTGCCGGGAATCCCTTTCCCGGATAACCTGCGCTGCTCAGACAGGCTTGCCGAGCTGGTGGCTTTTTCCGATTACCATCTGGTGGTGGTTCCCAGCCATGGTTTCCGTTCGCTGTTGGCGTTGCTTGCCCCGCATTTGAACGCGCAGGATGCGGTTATCTGGGCAACCAAAGGGCTGGAGCTGGATACCGGCAAGCTGCTGCATCAGGTGCTGGAAGAAACTTTGCCACAGTGCAGTGCATACGGTGTGGTGTCGGGGCCAACCTTTGCCATGGAAGTGGCACGTGGTTTGCCAACAGCCATGACAGTTGCGGCTACCCAAACAGGCTTGGCGCAGTCCATTGCGGAAGCTTTCCAAGCATCCAATTATCGGGTGTATTTCAGTCAGGATATTGTCGGTGTCGAGCTGGGTGGTGCGGTTAAAAACGTACTGGCCATTGCGGCAGGTATTTCAGACGGGCTTGGTTTTGGTGCCAATGCGCGTGTTGCGATCGTGACCCGTGGGCTGGCGGAAATGATGCGCCTGGGCGTTGCGCTCGGTGCGTATCAGGAAACCCTGATGGGTCTGGCCGGGATGGGCGACCTTGTGCTGACCTGCACTGACAACCAGTCACGTAACCGGCGTCTGGGGTTGGCACTGGGTCAGGGCAAGGATATGGATTCCGCCATTGCCGAAATCGGGCAGGCTGTTGAAGGTGCAAAATCGGCCTCATCCATCGGCAAACTGGCGGCTTCCGCTGGGGTGGAAATGCCGATTTGCCAGCAGGTTTACCGTATCCTGTATGAGCAACTGGCTCCCCGTGATGCTGTGCAGGAATTGATTTCCCGCGACCTCAAATCCGAGTTTTAAGGCAACCATTCTGGTGCAGGTGATTCCATGAGTGCAAAACAGGCTTATGCGGTCGGTGTCGTCATGGATACGATCAGCACCATCAATATCAAGAAAGACAGCACCTTTGCGATGATGCTGGAAGCGCAGCGTCGCGGTCATCCGTTATTCCATATCCTGCAAGGTGATCTGTTTGCGGATGATGGTGTGGTTTATGCGCGGATGAATCCGGTAACGGTGCGTGACGATGCTTCCGGCTGGTATGAAATGGGTGAGGCGGAGGTGCGCCCTTTGCATGAATTGCCAGTGATATTGATGCGCAAAGACCCGCCATTCGACATGGAATATATTTACAGCACTTACCTGCTGGAACTTGCCCAGCAGCGTGGCACATTGGTGGTTAACCGCCCGGAAAGTATCCGCACTGCCAATGAAAAGCTGTTTACGGCGTGGTTTCCGCAGTATTGCCCGCCAACCCGCGTGACCCGTGACATGCGGCTGATCCGTGAGTTTCTCGCCGAACAGCAACATGTCGTGGTCAAGCCGCTGGATGGTATGGGCGGTTCAATGATTTTCCAGGTTCGTCAGGATGACCCCAACCGTAATGTTATTCTGGAAACCATCACGGCGCATGGCCAGCGCACGGTCATGGCACAACGTTTCCTGCCCGAATTCAAACAGGGCGACAAGCGTATTCTGTTGATTGATGGAGAACCCTTTCCGTATGCGTTGGCGAGGATTCCAGCGGAAGGTGAAGGACGGGCAAACCTTGCGGCAGGTGGAACTGGCGTGGGTGTTGCCCTGACTGAGCGTGAATTTGAGATTTGCGCGGGAATTGCCCCGGTATTGCGGGAAATGGGTTTGGTATTTGTGGGGTTGGACGTGATTGGCGATTACGTGACGGAAATCAATGTCACCAGCCCGACCTGCATCCGTGAACTTGATTACATTTATTCTGCCAACATCGCCAGCCTGCTGTTTGATGCCATCGACAACAGGCTGGCGGGAAGCTAGCCCGCTATATCAGGATGCCGCTTCCTGTTGCAGGATGGCGTACATTTCATCTTTCAGGTGCAGGCGGCGCAGTTTCAGGCTTTCGACAAAATCATCGGCATGGGCTTCTATCCCCTGCTCAATACGGTGCAGTTGGGCATCAACTTCATCGTGTTCATCGAACAGGCGGGCAAAGTGGTGATTTTCCATCTTCAGGTGATGGATGCGCTCCTTCAGCTCAGGGAATTCAGTCCCCAGATCGTGTGATTCACCAAACATTCGTTACTCCTTTTGTTTAACCAAGCTCCAGACTAGCACGGCGACGGACGGTGCGTTTTGAGGAATATCAAGCGCTTTTGTGTGGCATGAACATTTTCTGTAAACAGTTATCTGCTAGAATCCTGTTTCGTTCAAGATTCAGGAGCAAGCGGTGAAAGCACGGGTCAAATGGCTGGACAACATGAGCTTTGTCGGCGAATCTGGCAGTGGCCACTCCGTGGTGATGGATGGCCCATCTGAACTGGGTGGGCGTAACCTGGGTGTCCGTCCGATGGAAATGTTGTTGCTGGGGTTGGGGGGGTGTTCATCGTTTGATGTGGTGCTGATCCTGCAAAGATCCAAGCAGCAAGTGACGGATTGCGAAGTGGAGATTACTGCCGAGCGGGCTGACAAGGAACCCAAGGTCTTTACCCGTATCCATCTGCATTTCATTGTGAAAGGCCATGACCTGGCGACTGATAAAGTGGAACGTGCCATCAAGTTGTCTGCCGAGAAGTATTGCTCCGCATCCATCATGCTGGCCAAGACTGCCGAAGTGACCCATGATTTTGAGTTGCAGCCCGCTGATTGACATATTATTTCACTTGCGTGCCGGGGCGTTGTTTTGCATAGTTCGCACCCATGCTGTTGCCCCGGCATGAATGGGGGTCGCGTGTTGCCGCGCGGCCTTTTCCCGGTTCTGTCCTGAGAGGATTATGAGAGTTGGTTGAACGTCATCAAAAGCAGATTCGCCTGCATGGTTTCAATAACCTTACCAAGACCCTGAGCTTCAATATCTACGACATCTGCTACGCCCGAAGTCCAGCACACCGCGAAGAGTACCTTGCGTATATTGATGAAGAGTACAACGCAGACCGCCTGACCAATATCCTCACTAACGTGGCAGACATCATTGGCGCCAATATCCTGAACGTCGCACGTCAGGATTACGACCCACAAGGTGCCAGTGTGACCATCCTGGTATCCGAGGAGCAGATCATCCCTGAGGAAAAACTTTCCAATACCGCGCGTCCTGGCCCTTACCCGGAGGATGTGGTGGCGCACTTGGACAAGAGCCACCTGACGGTGCACACCTACCCGGAAAGCCACCCGGACAATGGCATCAGTACGTTTCGCGCAGACATTGATGTGTCAACCTGTGGGCGTATTTCACCACTGAAGGCATTGAATTATTTAATACATAGTTTCGAGTCCGATATCGTGATCATGGACTACCGTGTGCGCGGTTTCACCCGTGATGTGAAAGGGAAGAAGCATTTCATTGATCATAAAATAAACTCGATCCAGAATTTCCTGTCGCCTGAGACCAAGCGTGCCTATTCCATGCTGGATGTGAATGTCTATCAGGAAAATATCTTTCATACCAAAATGATGCTGAAAGAATTCGAATTGGATAACTATCTGTTTGGTTTGGGTAAAAATGACTATTTCGAGCGTGACCTGAAACAGATTGAGGCGCAGTTGCGCAAGGAAATGAAAGAAATATTTTACGGGCGTAATACTGGAAGTTTGTAATGGCAAGCTCTTATAAATCCAGAATATTAATATATATTAATATTCTGGATTTCTTGCTTGTAACTTGAGTGTTATTATCGGTTATTTAAAATGGTTGTATTTCTGCAACAAAGTTGCGTATTTAAAACAATTGAAACATTTAATAGAAAAACCATACAAAAACATAGTTAATCGAATTGAACTTCACCTGATGAGTCTGCTAATGTTGCTCCCACGTCGGGAAGACGGTGCTTTCCTGAAATGGACTTTCAGAGGTTTTGGGATACCGTGAAGAAAGGTCATATTTAAATGAGTAGTGTTAGTTTGAAGCCGTCGATACTGTTGGTTGCGGGGCTTGCAATGGCAGTGCTGACTGGATGCTCTGAAAACACAAAAACAGCTGATGCATCTGACAGTGACGGTTATGTCGTCAAGTTGGCACACGCCAGGAATGGTGGTGCTTTTGTTTCTATGGTACCTACCCAGCAGGGTGATGTTACCTTGGT
>JBBIHI010000016.1:0-21400 GCA_037447095.1 Thiotrichaceae bacterium | reverse complement strand
TACCGGTGGTCAACAGCTCCCGTAATTTGCTTGAGAACCTTTCGTTATTCAACAGCTATGGACGGGATGGGTATATAACCTGCGCACACCACCCCAAACGCAGCATGGATAGCTTTTCCTGCTTATGGTAACTTACCCCGTTTTTACGACCGACACGCAGGAGAAGCAGGTCTGTGAAATTCAGCGAATTCAACTGGAACGCCATGCCGGACAAAGCCGGGCATTTTGGCGTTTACGGCGGGCGTTTCGTCGCGGAAACGCTGATGGAGCCGATCTACGAACTGGAACAAGCCTACGAAAAGCTCAAGAACGACCCGGCATTCCAGGCCGAGTTTGACCGTGACCTGCAATATTACGTCGGTCGCCCCAGCCCGTTGTATCTGGCGGAACGCTGGACGCGCGAACTGGGCGGCGCAAAGATTTACCTCAAGCGCGAAGACCTGAACCACACTGGTGCGCACAAGATTAACAACACCATCGGCCAGGCGCTGCTTGCTAAATACATGGGCAAAAAACGCATCATTGCTGAAACCGGTGCAGGCCAGCACGGTGTTGCCTCCGCCACCATTGCAGCCCGTCTCGGCCTCGAATGCGTGGTGTATATGGGCGCGGAAGACGTACAGCGTCAGGCCCCCAACGTATTCCGTATGAAATTGCTGGGGGCAAAGGTTGTGCCGGTCACGTCCGGTTCCAAAACCCTCAAGGATGCGCTCAACGAAGCCATGCGCGACTGGGTAACGAATGTCGACGACACTTTCTACATCATCGGTACGGTGGCTGGCCCGCATCCCTACCCTGCGATGGTGCGCGACTTCCAGTGCGTGATTGGCCGTGAAGCCCGTGAGCAGATTCAGGAACTGGAAGGCTGCCTGCCGGATGCGCTGGTCGCCTGTGTCGGCGGCGGTTCCAACGCCATCGGCCTGTTCCACCCGTTCCTGCAAGATGAATCGGTCAAAATCTACGGCGTGGAAGCGGCGGGTGACGGCATCGAAACCGGCAAGCACGCCGCGCCTCTGTGTGCAGGCAAGCCGGGCGTACTGCACGGCAACCGCACCTATCTGATGGAAGACACCAACGGACAAATCATTGAAACGCATTCCATTTCCGCCGGGCTGGACTACCCCGGCGTCGGCCCGGAACACGCCTGGCTGAAAGACATTGGTCGCGCCAACTACGTGGCCGTGACCGACAAGGAAGCAATGCAAGGTTTCCACGCGCTGACCCGCAAGGAAGGCATCATCCCGGCACTGGAAAGCAGCCATGCGCTGGCCTACGCCATGAAACTGGCTCCTACCATGGACAAAGACCAGATCATCATCGTCAACCTTTCCGGGCGTGGCGACAAGGACATCAACACCATCGCGCGTCTGGAGGGCATCACCCTATGAGCCGCATCGCCGCCTGTTTCGCCGACCTGAAAGCGCAGGGCAAGACCGCGCTGATTCCTTACGTCACCGCTGGCGACCCGCACCCCTCCATCACCGTACCGTTGATGCACCGCATGGTGGAGGCCGGAGCCAACATCATTGAGCTAGGCGTGCCGTTTTCCGACCCAATGGCGGATGGCCCCACCATTCAGCAGGCGCACGAACGCGCACTTGTACATGACACCAGCCTGCACGACATCCTCAACATGGTGAAAGAATTCCGTCAGACCAACCAATCCACGCCGGTGGTGCTGATGGGCTACCTCAACCCGATCGAAATCATGGGTTACGAGGCATTCGCCAAAGCTGCCGAGGAAGCAGGCGTGGATGGCGCACTCACCGTTGACCTGCCACCGGAAGAAGGCATGGGCGTGTTGCCAATGTTCAAGGAGCACGGTATTGATCCGATTTTCCTGCTGTCACCAACCACGCCGACTACGCGCATGAAAAGCGTGGCGGAAGCTGGCGGTGGCTTCATTTATTACGTCTCGCTGAAAGGCG
The DNA here is from genome assembly GCA_037447095.1 of Thiotrichaceae bacterium. GTDB lineage: Bacteria > Pseudomonadota > Gammaproteobacteria > Thiotrichales > Thiotrichaceae > Thiothrix. The sequence goes on along the minus strand of JBBIHI010000016.1, from coordinate 19,472 downwards.
TGACTGGCGCAAGCACGTTGGATGTTGGCGCTGTTGCCGAGCGTATTGCGCAAATTCGTGAGCATACCGACCTGCCGCTAGGTGTTGGTTTCGGCATCAAGGATGCGGAATCTGCCACCGCCGTTTCCAAGGTGGCGGACGCTGTAGTGGTAGGCAGTGCAGTGATCAAGCAGATCGAAGCGACACCCGATGATCATGCTGCTATCATGAACAACATCAGTGATTTATTGGCCTCCATGCGCACCGCGATGGATGCCTGACTTTGGGGATAACACTACATGAGCTGGTTTGAAAAACTGCTGCCATCGCGCATCCGCACCGATACTTCGACGACTGACAAAAAGTCCATCCCGGAAGGTTTGTGGCATCAATGCCCCGCCTGTCAGGCTGTTCTGTATCGTGCGGAACTGGAACGCAATCTGGAAGTTTGCCCCAAGTGTAACCACCACATGCGCCTTTCCGGCCGCAAACGCCTGGAACTGTTCCTGGATGCCGATGACCGCGAGGAAATCGGCGCTAACGTTTCCCCGACCGACATCCTCAAATTCAAGGACACCAAGAAATACAAGGATCGTTTGCTGGCAGCCCAAAAAAGCACCGATGAAAAAGATTCACTGATCGTGATGAAAGGTGCGGTGCTGGGCGTACCACTGGTTGCAGCAGCCTTCGACTTCCGTTTCATGGGCGGCTCCATGGGCTCAGTGGTTGGTGAGCGCTTTGTACGGGGTGCGGAAGCAGCCATGGCGCAGAACATTCCCTACATCTGCTTTTCGGCCAGTGGCGGCGCACGGATGCAGGAAGCATTGTTCTCGCTGATGCAGATGTCCAAGACCAGCGCAGTATTGACCCGCATGAGCGAAAAAGGCGTGCCGTTCATTTCGGTGTTGACTGACCCTACCATGGGCGGCGTTTCCGCCAGTTTCGCCATGCTGGGTGATTTGCATATCGCTGAACCCAAAGCCCTGATCGGCTTCGCCGGACCGCGCGTTATCGAACAGACGGTGCGTGAAAAGCTGCCGGAAGGTTTCCAGCGCAGTGAGTTCCTGCAAGAAAAAGGCGCCATCGACATGATCGTGCACCGCCGTGACTTGCGCGAAACCATTGCCGATATAGTCTCCATCCTGCAACACAAGGACAGCCCCATCCAGACAGGCGTGCAGGCCGCTGCTTGAACACCCTGGATGACTGGCTACGCTGGCAGGAAAACCAGTTCCAGTCAGCGATCAAACTGGGGCTGGAGCGCATCCGCACCGTAGCTGGGCGGATGGGTTTACTCCAGCTTCCGGTTCCCGTCATTACCGTCGCCGGAACCAATGGCAAGGGTTCCACCTGTGCCATGTTGACCCGCATCCTGCAAGTTCAGGGCTACACGGTCGGCACGTACACTTCCCCGCACCTACTGCATTACAACGAACGGATTGCGGTCAATGGCATCCCCGCCACTGACCGGCAGATATGCGCAGCCTTCGAAGCCATTGACCATGCCCGCGATGACATCGACCTGACCTATTTCGAGTTCGGTACGCTGGCTGCCGTGTGGTGTTTCCTGCAAGCCGGGGTTGATGTCATGGTGTTGGAAGTCGGCCTCGGCGGGCGGCTGGACGCCTGCAACCTGTGGGATGCCGATGTCGCCATTATCACCAGTATCGGCATCGACCACGTGGACTGGCTGGGCAATACCCGCGAGGTCATCGGCTACGAGAAGTCCGGCATTATGCGTTCCGGCAAGCCTGTCATTTGTGGCGACCCGCAGCCGCCTGCCATCATTGCCATCCAGGCTGCCCTGACCGGGGCGGAACTGCTGCAATATGGACGCGATTTTTCGGCTGCCGATATTCCGCAGCCTTCCCTCAAGGGAATGGTGCAAGTGCAAAATGCCGCCTGTGCAGTAACAGCCTTACAACAACTTGCCGGGCGTTTGCCCGTTACAGCGCAAGCGATCAGCCGGGGCTTGCAAACCACCCATCTTCCCGGACGTATGCAGCTTATCCATACCCATCCCGAAACCCTGGTGGATGTGGCGCATAACCCCCATGCAGCCCTGCAATTGGCCGACTGGTTGAAAAAAAATCCTGCGGCTGGCAAAACCTCCGCAATTTTTTCTATACTAGCGGACAAGGACATCGCTGGTGTTGTGGAAATTATGGCAAAACACATGGACGAGTGGCATCTGGTTCCCCTTTCAGGTTATCGGGGCATCAGCCTTGCAGGACTCAAAGAGCGGATGCATACCACAGGTATCACGCAACCTGTCCATTTTCACGATAATTTTCAGGCGGCATGGGATGCTGCCAGTTTACGGGCAGAAAAGTGTGACAGGGTAGTTGCATTCGGCTCTTTTCTGGTAGTATCAGCCATGCTGGATATGCTTGTTACCCCGAAAGCGTGCGACTAGCAATACTCCTGTCGATCCTGGGTCAGTCATTAATCCCTTATTTCAAGTGTCATCATTATCAAGGAGCAGTAAACAGATGGACAACAAGGCTACAACCAAACGCATGATTGGAGCAGTAGTGCTGGTATTGGTCGCCGCACTGTTATTGGCGTGGTTGCTGAAAGGCAAAAACCACGACGGTCAGGCTGAAATGGCCCTCAATCAGGCCAGTGAAAGCAAACCGATCCTCGGCTTCCCGGATATGGCCGATCAAGGCCAGAAACCCAGCGTGGTCGATGAAAACCAGAACCCTTCCCAGCAAAATGATGCACAAAATCAAGGTGGTATCGTGGATCAGGCCACCACCGCCGTCAAGGATGCAGCAGGCAATATCAAGGATGCCGCCGGAAACGCCATTTCCAGCGTCGGCGTCAACACCGTCAGCAACACGACCGGTTTTGACCTGCGCCCGGCTTCTCCAGGCGAAACCCGCAAATCGGTTGACAAGGACGGAACCGCCGTCAACACAACCGGCAGCATCGGCTCTGGCAATGCCAGTGGTCAGGGCAAAGACACCGGCAAATCAGGCGGCAGCACCGCACAACAACAGGCCGCTGCTGCTGACACGTCTGCCTCAAGCAGGGATGTTGCTGGCAACTCAAACCAGTCCGCCCAATCTGCGGACACCAAACCAGCCCCACGTCCGGTACTGGTAAACGAAAAGCGCGTACCAAACCCTACCTCTGCCGAAAGCAAAGCCAAAGCCGCTGCCGAAAAGGCCGCCGAAGCCAAATCCCGCGAACTGGCCAAGCAAAATGCCGCCAAAGCAGTCAGCACCACCACGTCCAGCAGTGCTGCTGCGGGTTCCTATGCAGTACAGGTTCTGGCAACCTCCGACAAAGGCAAGGCCAATGCAGCCGCTGCGCCTTTGCGTGCTGACGGCTATCAGGTTGCCGTGAACGCCGCCAAGGTGGATGGCAAGACAGTTTATCGGGTAGTTGTAGGCAGTTATGCCAATAAGGTTGCTGCTTCTGCTGCACAAGCTAAAATGAAGACACGGTATGCCCAAAATGCCGGTGTCCAGAATAGCTTTGTAACCAGCAAGTAAATAATTATACCCATGACAGCAGGAATTCTTGATCTTGGTATCCTCATACTGATTGCACTGTCAGCCTTCATTGGCCTGATGAGGGGCTTCATCAAGGAAGCCCTTTCCCTGGTGACGTGGGTGGCAGCCTTTGCTGTCACCCTGCTTTACATGAAACCGCTGGCAGCCGACCTGCCATTCGGGACACAGAGTGAAGTGATGCGCTTGGGCATTGCCATTGCCATCCTGTTCTTCGGAACACTGGTCATTGGTGCCATTATCAACCACTTCATCAGCTCGGCAGTGTCATCCATTGGTCTGGGTAAAATCGACCATGTGCTGGGCGGTATCTTTGGTGTAGTACGGGGTGCCCTGATCATTACCCTGCTGGTCATGGTGATCGGCTCGGTAACGGCTTATTCCAAGCAATCCTGGTGGATGGACTCACATCTGATGCCATGGTTTGAGAACTGGGCAACGACGGTCAAGGCGATGATCCCTGACAAACTGCCTGCGTTTATTGAAGAATCCATGAGCATGGTTCACCACTGAAACACCACGGCGCCAGTCAACTTCGACTGGCGCTTCACCATTGAATCACGTACAGTCTTCCTATAATAACGATTATTAGCGGAGTGCTTCCCGTGAAACTATCAGTACCCAAACCGGCATCTATCCCCTTGACCCAAAAACTGCTGGGACTCGGCCTGACCCCGGTTGTCGTCATCCTCATTGCCATTACCGCCTGGTCATCGTGGTTTACCGTCCCCAGTGATTCGGAAGCCATCCTGCAACGCTTTGGCAAACTTCAGGCCGAAATCCCGCCCGGACTCCATTTCAAGATTCCATGGGGCGTTGATAGCGTGACCATCCTGCCGGTCAAACGCCAGTTGAAACAGGAATTCGGCTTTTACACCGAAGGCGCGACCAACCCCGACCAGTATTCCGACACGCCGGACGAAGAGTCCCCCATGGTCACGGGCGACCTGAATGTCAGCATTGTGGAATGGGTCGTGCAGTACCGGATTGCCGAACCCACCAAATACCTGTTTGCCGTGCGGGAACCGGGGGCAACCCTGCGCGACGTATCAGAATCCGTCATGCGTGAAGTGGTCGGCGACCGCACAGTAGATGAAGTCCTGACCATTGGCCGCCAGGATATCGAATCCGAGGCACTACTCAAAATGCAGCAACTGGCAGCACGCTACTCCATGGGCGTCAGCATCGACCAGGTGCAACTGAAAAACGTCAACCCGCCACCACCTGTGCAGGACTCTTTCAACGAGGTCAATCAGGCACAACAGGAAAAAGAAAAACTCATCAACGAAGCCCGCCGTGATTACAACCGGGTTATCCCGCTGGCCGAAGGTGAAAAGGATCAGCGCATCCGTGAAGCGGAAGGCTACCGCCTCAAACGCACCAACGAAGCTGAAGGTGACGTGGCGCGTTTCAACGCCGTATTTACCCAATACCAGAAGTCCCCTGACGTTACCCGCCGCCGCCTGTATCTGGAAACCATGCAGGAGGTGATGCCAGCCGTCCAGAACAAGGTTCTGGTCGATGAAAGCATGAAAAGCCTCCTGCCGCTACTAAACCTGGGGCAGAAAGCCACTGCTGCACCCGCCGCTCCTGCCGCCGCACCACAAGCAACACAACAACCTGCGGAGGAACCACAACAATGAAACGCCTGATCCTGATTCTGCTCGGCCTCCTCGGGTTTGTGTTGTACAACGCCTTTTATACCGTGGGTGAAGCCCAGCAGGTGATCCTGACCCAGTTTGGCAAGCCGGTAGGCGACCCCATCACCGAAGCGGGTCTGAAACTGAAAACGCCTTTCATCCAGGATGTCAATTACATCGACAAGCGCATCCTGGAATGGGACGGCCCCTCTTCCGACATGCCGACCAAGGACAAACTGTACATCTCCGTCGATATGTTTGCCCGCTGGCGGATTGTTGAGCCATTACAGTATTTCCTGCGCCTGCGTGACGAGCGTAGCGCCCTCTCCCGGCTGGATGACATCCTGGGCAGCGAAACCCGCAATGCCGTTGCCAAACATGAGCTGATTGAAATCATCCGCACCAGCAAAGACCGCATTCCCATCAAAGACCCTACCCTCACGGAAAATGCCGATAATGGCGCTGAAGACGCCATCGGCACATTGCTGCCCATCCACAAGGGGCGTATGCAGGTAGAAGAAGAAATCTACAAGTCTGCTGCGGAAAAGGTCAAAGTATTCGGCATCGAACTGCTCGACATCCGTTTCAAGCGCATCAACTACAATGCCAGTGTCGAACCCAAAATCTACGACCGCATGATCAGTGAACGCCGCCAGATTGCCGAGCGCTTCCGTTCGGAAGGGAACGGTGAAGCTGCACGTATCCGTGGCAACATGACCCGCGACCTCAACCGCATACAATCCGAAGCCTACCGCAAGGTTGAAGAAATACGCGGTGAGGGTGACGCCAAGGCCGCAGAAGTCTATGCCAATGCCTACAACCAAAGCCCGGATGCGGCACAGTTCTACGAATTCACCCGCACGCTGGAAACCTATAAATCCGTCATTTCGCCGGATTCAACCCTTATCATGTCCACCGATAGCGACCTGTTCAGATTATTGAAACATACCAGCCGATAAATGGGTAAAACAGCCGAGGAATAACCCGCCAATCCTGGAATAGTTGTCTACACTTCCCCTATGGACAACTATTCCAATGGAGGGATCCCCGTGCCGATACGTTCCTGGCGCCATGTCGCCACCACCATCAGCCTTACCTGCCTGCCTGCCGTCGTGGTTTATGCCAACACCCAGGCAGGGGCAGGCTGCCCTATCGAACAAACCAGCGTCGTTACCACCTCCCTGACACAGGCAGGGGGGAATGGCAAGGATTCCATCATCAGCATCCCCTACATGGCTCCCCACCATGCCCGCAATTTCCGGGGGGAAGCGGCCCTGCCCCAGACCGGCTCGGTCTACGGGCTGGCCTATCATGCAGCCAGCAACACACTCCTGTCCGGTGCTTTCCTGAAACGCTTCGCGGCACTGGGGCCTTACGGCACAGGGGCAATCTACGCGACCAACCGCCAGACCGGGCAAACCACCCTGTTTGCGGACATCAACCGTATTGCCGGGGCAGCCGTTGCCGGAGTTGACCCACGCGGCGGCAACAGTGACTGGTTCCATGACGCCAGCAGTTTCGACAGTGTTGGCTTCGTTGGCTTGGGCGACATTGACCTGTCCGAAGACCAGCAAACCCTGTACGTCGTCAGCCTTGGCGACCGCAAGCTGTACCAGCTTGACACCAGCGCACTGGACGGCAAAGGCAGCCTGCCTGTTACCCAGTTCAAGGCCACACCTGCCGCCATCCCCACCAATGTATGCAGCAACCCCAATGATGCACGCCCCATGGGGATTGGCGTCAACGACGGCCATATCTATGTGGGCGTCACCTGTACCGCGCAATCCACCGTCAGCAGCGGCTCCATCGGTGACACCAACCAGTTGAAAGCAGCCGTTTACCGCTTTGACCCTGCGACCGGCCAGTTTGCCGGAAGCCCGGTCTTGTCCTTCCCACTCAACTATCCGCGCGGCTGCGTATTTTCCACCGACGTCATGGCCGCACCGGAAACCGATTGTTTCAGCGCCAACTGGCGTCCCTGGCAACCGGACTGGCGGGTCGTTTACGGGCGGATTGCCCCTGGCAATGCCCAACAGACCAATTTCAACCTGGAATACCCGCAACCGTGGGTCAGCGATGTGGAATTTGACCGGGGCGACATGCTGATCGGCTTGCGTGACCTGAATGGCGACCGCACCGGTTATTGCAAGGGTTCACCGGATACCAGCGAGAACCCCACCGCCGCCAACCCGGCCTGCAAGGCAGGCAGCATGGGCATCCAGCAAGGCAATGGCATGGGCGACATCCTGCGTGCCTGTAGCAACGGCTCAGGCTGGACGCTGGAAAGCAATGGCAGTTGCGGCGGCCAACGTACCAGCGGGGAAAACAATGCCCAAGGCCCGCAAGGTGGCGAATATTACTGGAATGACCAGGGGCCGGGCGGCACTGGCGCAGGCGGCGGTACTCGCGGCCACCACCAGACAGCCATGGGTGCTTTGCTGCAATTGCCGCAACGTGGCGAAGTCGTCACCACGGCCATGAACCCCTTCGATTACTATTCCTCGGGCATTGAATGGTTCAGCAACCAGCAGGGCAACAGCCTGCGCCGCGCAGACCAAGCGCACAGCAGGGATTATCAGGCATTCGGCAAAGCCAACAGCCTGGGTGATCTGGAATGGGTTTGCGGGGGCACAGCTTACCGTTAGCACGACACCAAAATCGCCCCGAACCGTTACGGGCGGGGCGTCCGGCAATACCGATAGACTGATGTGACCATGCGCATGGTATGCATCAGCGGCTTGCTGAACACATGATCGGTACTGATATGCAGGCTGGCCATTTTGCGGCGTTCCACCCACAAATGATCAAACAGTGGGTGTTGCGGCGTTGTGCAGGAATCTATCCAGCCAAGACGTAAATCGTCCAGCACCCGGTACATGTTTTCCACCTCCAGCAACACTCCCGGTGAATACTGGGCATAGCGTTCGTCATAAGCAATCTTGAAGGTGAAAATACCCTGCACCGCACCTGTCAGGTTCAACTTGATGGCAATGGCTTCCCCATCCAGACGGATGCGCAGCATCATCAGTTGCCCGTAGGCAGCCGCCTTGCGGATCATCTCCTCGGCAAACCGGCGCTCATCCTGATGGCAGGACATGGCGCTTTGCTGACGCCCTTTCCAACCGGACTCTTCAAGGCGCAGGAAATCACGTATCCAGTGGTCAAGATCATGTAACTCGCCCGGCAACAGGGCATCGAATGCCAGCGTACCCGTCTCCCCCAGGCGCCGCCGCAAGCGGGCAAAATCCTTGAACTTTTTCTTGCGCTGGTGGGTACGCAGGTAATCTTCCGCCCCCAGGGATGTATTCAACAAAGCCCGTTCCCAGGCGTCACTGGTATCAAGAAAGCGCCCCTGCTCCTGCAATAGCTCCTGCAAACCGGCAAAGAACGCCCCATCCGTGGCAACCTTGTTGAAGGAAAAAACCGTCGCACCGGAATGCCCGTGCAGCCACGCAAACAGACCTGCCAATGCCTGCCGGGCATATTCCCGATGCAATAGAGGTGTGCCCAGCGGGCAATGCGGATGCAGCCAGTTGGACCAGTGGCAAACCGGAAACTTGCGGTAGGCATATTCCCGCACCAAGGGAAACAGGCCAATCAAACAGGCGTGCGAAGCATCCTGCCAAACCAGCAACACGGCAACATCGCTATCTGCCAGATGTTCCAGAGCCGGTAACAATACCCAACTCTCGTAAAAAGGATTTGGCTCAAGGCTGTTACGTGCCAGTACATCCCACGCCGGGACGACATCACGCAACTGTGTTGGGGAAGTGACAAGTTCTACGTTCAAAGCGCTACACCCGGCATTATTCTTGTGAAGGAAGCTTATCGCCATTGTCCTGCAATGAGGCCAATCGCTTCAGGTTTACCGGATGAGTGCACATAAAACCACGACAATAAAAAAACGGGCTTGTTTAAGCCCGCTTTTTCATCCGCCATGCACAAAGCTGGGGGGCTGAATCAGCCCTTGACCCACTCTTTATAAGCTTCCATGTCTTTTTCCTGGCCAGCGGCATAACCTGCTTCATAGGCTTCAGTCAAGCGCTGCTCTTCACGCATAGGGTTCAGCAGGTAGCCACCTTGCCAGCCTTGCAGGAATTCAGGATCAACACCTGCTGTTTCCATTTCTACTACCGCGTTGTAGTACTGCATATTCATTTGCCATGTCCTCTCTAATCAAAACGAAAATAAACGTGGTGCTTATGCCGCAGCACGCAGTGTTTCCAGTGCCTTGCCACTGTCAAGCGTGGCACGTACCGCATCAGCGGACTCCTGAACCGAACCGTAACGGCCCAGATGCGTCAGACAGATCGAAGCGGAGTATACCAGACTGTCGTAGGTGATCAATTTTTCACCTACCAGTGCCGCCATCCCCATCCGTGCTGCCGCCGCTGCCAAGGCATCACTGTCCACCAATGTGGCAATATTATCACCGATCACAGGCGCTGCGGGCAGGTCTTCCGGCAACGGGATGGAACGCACATCCGCCTGGACACCAAAATCCTTTGGCTCCAGGTCACGCTGCTGCTCCTCACCCTTGTCATGGTAATAGAACAGCTTGCCGCCCTGTTGCAGGGAGGGGATGATACCACCCTCCATACCGCGCACAAACATGGCGCTATCGAAACCGGACTGCCGCGCCAGGGACGCATAAATGGACGGATACGCCTTATGTACGTAACCGCCCATGCAATGGGTTTTCAGCCTGCCACGGATTGGCCCCAACAGGGTTTCCACCGTGGTCAGCACCTGACGCTTGATCATGCGCTGGCGGATCGGAAGCAAGTCATGCAAACCGGGTGCAAACTGACGCTGGTCAAGGTATACCCAGCCAATTTTTTCCAGTTGCGCAACCGCTTCCGCCGGGGTCAGATTGACATTGAAACCGGCAGCCTTCAAAACCTTGTGGTGTGTCGCACCGTATTTCGGGCCAACCTGTTCCAGGCCATGCAACACCGTCGGCACACCCATGGTTGCCAGTACCGCAGGCACAAACGTTGAAGCAGGCACGCCCCGTGCATAACCATCATACGGGTCGGAAACGTCAACAACCTCATCAACATCCGCCGTATGGATATGGGAGCCATCAATCAGTGCCTGCAATGTGCCACGGTTTTCCTCATCAGTTTCCCGTTTCATCCGCAAGGCGATGAAGTACACCGCAACCTGCACCGGGTCAGCTTCCCCGCTGAGAATATGCCGCATGGCGTGGTAAGCATCCTGGTAGCTCAAGTCCTTGCTGTATTCAGGGCCTGTCGCAACTTTCTGGATGCACTGGCGCATGTGCAGTTTCAGGTTAATATCGGTAGACAAATCGGTCATCGTGGCATTTTCCATGTCGCGGAAGTTTAAGAATGACACCCCGGTTTCTGAATATCCCTATCGGGGTAACACGCAAATCCTGGCGGGCTATTTCGGAAATTCAGCCTGACTGGGGTAAGATGCGGGCAATTCTACAGTCAAGGAGACGGACATGTCACAATCTGATAATGAATCCATGGATTTCGCCAGCGGGATGGCCGCGTTTGAGGCGAAACACTTTTCCCGCGCCATGCAGTTGCTCTCCCCGTTCGCCGAACAAGGCGACATGATCGCCCAGCATTTGTGCGCCATCATGTGCCAGAACGGCCTCGGTGTGGTGCGTAATGATGCCAAAGCCTTCCAGTATATGCAGGCATCTGCCGCACAGGGTTACGGTATCGCCCAGCATGGCCTGGGTTTCATGTACCTCGAAGGTGAATGCGTGGCAAAAAACGGTGAAGAAGCCGCCAAATGGTTCCGCAAAGCCGGGGAGCAGGGGCTGCAAGGCTCACTGACCACCCTGGCGATGATGTACCAGCAAGGTAACGGTGTACCGCAGGATGAAGCCGAGGCCAAACGCCTTTACAAGCTTGCCGGATTTGATGAATTCGCCTGAGCAAGCCCTGAAACTGAACCCAGAATGAAGCAATACCCCTGAAAAATCAGTTAACTACAGATTACAATAAATTTAGTTAATTAAGTATTGATTCAGCACAAACCCGTAAGATAGCGCTCATGGAAGCAGGGCGGACAACATCAACAACAAGCCCGACAACAGGGAAATGTCATGGGGAAGCACCCGGCCCCGATGTTTGACGCAAGAGGCCGGATTGACTGGATAACCATCCGCACAGGATTGTTAAGGGGTTGACAATCCTTCAGGTGAGCAGACCTGAGGTGGATGCGAATAATAACAATAAGATGCTTTTCGCCATGTAAGTGTCGAGCAACAATAACAACAAGAACGGCTCGCGCTTACATGTCTTTCCTTTCTGCGCAATATGCACCAATTGTATGCATAATTCAATCGGATACGCGATAAACGGTTACTTTTCATCCAATCCTTTCAGGATAGTTATGCCGCACAAATGGCAGTACGGACAGTTGGCCGTTATAATGCCGCCATTTCTAGGTTTCGACGGATAATCCAACATGAATCTGATTGCACCATTCAAGGGTTTGCGCCCTGCTCCGGGCCGTGCGGCTGAAGTCATTGCCCCACCTTACGATGTACTGAACTCTGAGGAAGCCCGCGAACGTGCCGAGGGTAAACCATGGAGCTTCCTGCACATTTCCAAGCCGGAAATTGATTTGCCGGAAAATACCGACCCGTACAGCCCGGAAGTGTATGCCAAGGCTGCCGAAAACCTGCAACGTACCATCGCAGCCGGGTTGCTGATCCGCGATGCAGCACCTTGCTATTACGCTTACCGCCTGATCATGGACGGCCACGAACAAACCGGCCTGGTGGCTGGTGCATCCGTCGCCGATTACGACACCAACCGCATCCGCAAACACGAATTCACCCGCCCCGTGAAGGAAGATGACCGTGTGCGCCAGATTGATGCGGTCAATGCGCAAACCGGCCCGGTACTGCTGGCCTATCCTGATGCGCCCACGGTTGACCAGATTCTGGCTAAATCGTCGCAAAACGCACCGGTACTGGATGCAACGGCGGATGATGGCATCCAGCATACCCTGTGGCTGATTGACGATGCGGCTGACATTGCACAGTTGACGGAAGCCTTCAACGCCATGCACGCCATTTACATTGCGGATGGCCATCACCGATCTGCGGCGGCTTCCCGCATTGCCAAGATGCGCCATGAGCAGGCTGGCAATGCGGAAAATGCACCGTGGGATTATTTCCTGTCAGTCATTTTCCCGCATCACCAGATGAAAATTTTCGACTACAACCGCGTCGTCCGCGACCTGCATGACATGGACTATGCCCAGTTTCTGGCGGCTGTCGAGCAAAACTTCGCCGTCGAACCTTCTGCCACTCCGGTCAAACCAACAGAACCGGGCACGTTTGGCATGTACATGGACAAGCAATGGTTCAAGCTGACCCTGAACCCGGAACTGATGCCCAATGACGACCCGGTGGCACGTCTGGATGTCAGCCGTCTGGCACGTTACCTGATTGAGCCGGTACTTGGCATCAGTGACCCGCGCCGCGACGATCGCATTGATTTTGTGGGCGGTATCCGTGGCCTCGCCGGGCTGGAAAAACGTGTTAACAGCGGTGAAATGGCGGTGGCTTTCTCGCTCTACCCCACCAGTATGGCCGACCTGATGGCAGTTGCTGACAACAACGATGTCATGCCACCGAAATCCACCTGGTTTGAACCGAAACTGGCGGATGGCGTAGTTTCCTACATGCTGGATTAAGGCCAACCTCACCACACGGCTCCCCCTACCCATACGCGGGGAGCTGTGTTCTCAGGGTTTCAGCCAGCGCAGCAGCAATGCCTGTAAATGCGCAACATCGAAGGGCTTGGCCAGATAATCGTTCATGCCACTGTCCAGACACCGTTCACGAATATCGCTGCCCGCATGTGCAGTCAGGGCAATGATGGGCAGGCTCTTCCAGCGTTCATCCTGACGCAGGTGACGGGTCAGTTCATCGCCTTTCATGCCCGGCATTTCAATATCCAGCAACACCAGGGCAGGCGTTTGCTTTTCCAATGCAGCCAGCGCCTGCGTGGCATCCTCGGCTGTCACAACTGCACAACCGAACTTTTGCAGGATTTCCGTACCGATCATCAGGTTCAGTGGGTCATCATCCACCAGCAATAACGGTGCACCTGCCAGTATCGTGGTGTCAGTGGGTGTTTCCTCCGTTTGCGGGACGGATGTTTCGTCAACAAGGGCAAAATCTGCCTGGAAGGAAAATTCGCTGCCGATCCCCGGAATGCTTTCCACCCGGATGGTTCCCCCCATCAATTCGACCAGATGGCGGCTAATCGACAAGCCAAGACCAGCACCACGGATTGCCTTGCCATCTTCAGCCTCAATACGTACAAACGGCTCAAACAGGCGCTCACGTTGTTCCGCCGGAATACCCACGCCGGTGTCGCGCACGCAAAACAACAGACGGATATTCCCGGCCTGTTGCGCCTGAACGGCCACATGCAGGGAAACTTCGCCCTTATGGGTAAATTTCACCGCATTCAGCAGCAGTGAGCACTTGACTCAAGCGCAGCGGATCACCCGACAGGACACGCGGAACATCACCCTGAATTTCGATACGGAACCCTAAACCCTTGGCTTCCACTTGCGGGCGGACTATGTGTTCCACACTGGTCAGGATTCCCCGCAACGCAAACGGGGCTGGGCGCAACACCACTTCCCCTGCCTCTATCCGGGAAAAATCCATGACATCCTCCACGATGCCCAGCAGCAGGCGCGAAGAATCGTAGAGCTTTTCAGCATATTCCCGCTGTTTATCGCCCAGCGTGGCCTGATGCAACAGCTCCGCCAGACCCGTGACCGCCGCCAGCGGGGTGCGGATTTCATGGCTGATATTGGCCAGAAAGATGGATTTGGCGCGGGTTGCCGCATCCGCCTGATCCTTGGCCTGCCGCAATTTTTGCTGGGTATCGACCTGGGTACTGATGTCCATGATCAAGCCTTCCAGATAGAGCGGATTACCCTGCCCATCATGCATGACGCAATGCCCCTGTTCCCAAACCCATAGCCAGAAGCCATCCTTGCGGCGGAGGCGGTAGGTCAACTGGAATGTGCCATCAACATTCGTCCTGAGCGCTTCCGCCACCTCGTCCCACACCCGTTCACGGTCATCCGGGTGGATCAGGACATTAAAACTGGCACCTTCCGGCCAGGTAAAATGGCTTGCCGGGTACCCGGTCAACGGTTCGCAGCCGTCACTGGCAAAAACGGTTGTCCAGCGGCGGTCATAGTGGCAGCGGTAAGCCATGCCCGGCAGATTGCCAATCAGGCTTTGCAGGGAACGCTGGCTTTCCCGCAACAGGTCATCGGTCTTTTGCCGGGTATGGATCGCCTCTGCCAGCAAGGTATTCTTTTCCTGCAACCGCCCATTGAACCAGGCCAGCAAGGCACTGAACAGGAAACCCAGCAACACCACCCCGCCGAGGATGGCGGCTGCCCACCACAACCAGCGTAAATCCGGTTTGGCATCCGGGTCATACAGGAAACCGTCCAGCCTGCTGGTATCTTCCACCATGCCCAGCTTGACGAACGTATCCGCCATGCGCCGCCAGCGCTCCGGGTTCATATGCCCGATTTCCACAATGTCCGGCTTTACCAGTTCACGGATACGTTCTGCTTCAAAATGCAGGGCATCACGGTTGAGATCGGGATAACGATCCAGCAGGAACCTGATGATTTCGTCGGGATTTTCCAGGGCGTATTGCCAGCCACGCATCACCGCACGGCGCAGGGCTGCCACTTGCTGCGGGTGTCCCTGAACCTGGCGTTGCGAGGTAAACAGGGTGTCACCGTAAAAATCCACCCCATAATTCACTGGCAGCAGGTAATTCATGGCACGCCCGGCCTGCTGGTTCAGGAAAGGCTCATTGGTCATGTAACCGTAATCGGCATCCAGCTTGCCGGACAGCAAGGCATCCATCCCCACGGCATTGGGTTCCAGCGCCAGGGCATCCAGCTTCACACCCTCATTGACGAACATCGCTGCCACTTCGACGATGGGTTGCCCCCCGACCAGAATCCCCACCCGTTTGTGCGCCAGGTCATGCGGGGTACGCAAACCGGAACTTCCCAGCGTCATCAACACCGCCGGAGAATGCTGGAAAATACTGGCCAGCGCCACCACGGGCTGCCCCTGCAAACGGTAATAAACCAGCTCACCCGCATCAATGCCGTACTGGGCGCGTCCTTCCATGACTTCCTTGACGGGCGCAATGTTTGGCCCACCGGGTTGCAGGGTGACGTCCAGCCCTTCTTCGCGGAAAAAGCCTTTGCTCTGGGCAGCGTAATAACCGGCAAACTGGAACTGGGGTTTCCATTTCAATTGCAGGGTGACAGGTTCCAGTGGGGGTGGCGCAGACGCAGCCATTGCTACCGGCATCAGCAGCAAACATAACCATAGCAACCCGGCATACCTTGACAACCGGGATGCCCCGCATCCCGCACCAGCCAGCATAATGATAGTGCCCTTCCCAAAACGACAGAGGCCCCCGATATTACAGCAAAAAACCTGACGTTGCCGGGTACTTCACCAAACTTGTGCCTGCACAGGAAGCCTTGCTGTTACCCCGGCTTACCCCTATGATTGCCCACTTACTGAACCACATTAGACATCCAACATGAAAAAACTGGAAACCCATTTTGAGCACTTCCTGTTCACCAGCCGCTGGTTGATTGCCCCGGTCTATCTGGCGCTGGTTGTTGCCCTGGTCATCCTGCTGATCAAGGTAATCAAGCAGCTCTGGGTACTGGCAAGCACCCTGATGAGTGCGGATGGCAATGAAATTATCACGGGCGTGCTGTCCATCGTGGATGCCTCCCTGATCATGAACCTGCTGATCATCATCATTTTCAGCGGCTACGAAAACTTCGTCTCGAAAATGGAAGACCTGCACGGCCACGCCGACCGCCCGGACTGGATGGGGCACATCGGTTTCACCGACCTCAAACTGAAACTGATCGGCTCCATCGTCGCCATTTCCGGGGTGGAATTGCTCAAGGCATTCATGTCGGTTGACAACTACAGCGACCGCCACATGGGCTGGATGATGGGCATCCACTTGACCTTCGTGGTATCCGGCGTGCTGTATGCCATCATGGACAAGATCAGCCACTCCTCACACACCCCCAAACCAGCTTCCGACAAGCCATCCAGCGACCCGCACTGACTCAGCGCGGATCCAGCGCATCCCGCAGGCCGTCACCCAGAAAGTTCAGGCATAACAGGGTGACGGCGAGGAAGCTTGCCGGAAACAACAGCATCCACGGCGCGGTTTCCATTTGCGCCGCCCCTTCCGCAATCAGCACCCCCCAACTGGTCAAAGGCTCCTGCACTCCCAGACCAAGAAAGCTCAGGAATGATTCAAACAGGATCACCTGCGGCACGGTCAATGTTGCATACACGATCACTGCCCCCAGGGTATTCGGCACGATATGACGGCGGATAATACTGAAGTGCCCTGCCCCGCTGACCCGTGCCGCTTCCACAAATACCCGGCCTTTGAGGGAAAGCGCCTGACCGCGCACAATCCGCGCCATGGTCAGCCATTCCACCGCGCCAATGGCAATGAAAATCAGGAAAATGCTGCGCCCGAAATACACCATCAGCAGGATCACGAAAAACATGAATGGCAGTGCATACAATACGTCCACGAAACGCATCATCAGTGTATCGGTACGCCCGCCCAGATAGCCCGCAACTGCCCCGTACAACACCCCAATCAGCAGGCTCACCGCCGTTGCCGCCAGCCCCACCATCAGGGAAATGCGCCCGCCGACCAAGGTACGCACCAGTAAATCACGCCCATTGGCATCCGTCCCGAAATAAAAGCCGCTGGCAATATCCGGCGCAGTGCCCATGTTATCCCAGTAAATCTCGTCGTAAGGGTGCGGGCTGAATAACGGCCCCAGCACACACACCAGGGTAATCAGCGCCAATACCAGCATACTGGCCAGTGCCAGACGGTTACGCCGCAAACGTTTCCACGCCCTATCCATAACGCACCCTCGGGTCGAGCAAGCCGTACACCACATCCACCAGCAGATTCATGGCAATGATCAGCGCCCCGTAAAACACCACCACCCCCATCACCAGGGTGTAATCGCGGTTCAATGCACCTTGCACAAAATGCCGCCCGATGCCCGGAATCCCGAAAATCTGCTCGATCACCACCGAGCCGGTCACAATCGCAGCGGTTGCAGGCCCCAACCAGGACACCAGCGGCAGCAATGCGCCTTTCAGGGCATGACGCCATAGCACCAACCGCAACGGCAAACCCTTGGCAAACGCGGTACGGATGTGCGGGCTGCGCAAGGTTTCCAGCATACTTGCCCGCATCAGGCGTGCCGCGTAAGCAATCTGCGGCAAGGCCAGCGCCACCACGGGCAGCACCAGTGCCGACCATGCCCCGTCATGCCAACCTGCGACCGGCAACCAATGCAGGAATACCCCGAAGACCAGCGCCAGCAACGGAGCCATCACAAAGCCCGGAACCGCAATGCCGGTCATGGCGATTCCCATCACCAGATGATCCAGCCAGCGGTTTTGCTGCAAAGCCGCCAGCACACCTGCCGGAATCCCCACCAGCAAGGCCAGCAACATGGCCAGCATCCCCACTTGCAAGGACACCGGAAAACCCTGCGCAATCAGCTCACTGACCGTGTGATCCTTGTATTTGAACGAAGGCCCGAAATCCCCCTGCACCACATTCAGCAGGTAATAGCCATACTGGATCGGTAGCGGTTTATCGAGGTGATACGCCCGTTCCAGGTTCGCGGCAATTTCTGCCGGTACTGCCCGCTCGCTATCAAACGGCCCACCAGGTGCAAGACGAATCAAAAAAAACGCCAGCGTGATGATCACCAGCAAGGTAGGCACTGCCCCCAGCAAACGCCGGAGCATATAGTTCATCATTAAAAATACTCCTTTTCTCCCATTCCGGTGATGACAAGCCCGCAGAAAGCCCCTACAATTCAGATTATTCTAATATTCTAATCAATCAGAATTGCTGGGAGCCCTGACAAACTAGCAAGACGGGTTTCATAATGACTCAAGACCATGATTTCACAATGGACGGTGTACCGGTGCAAGAGGAAGACATCGAATACGCCTGCCGATCCCTCAAAGCCCTTGCCCATCCTTTGCGCCTGAAAATCATGTGCGTACTGGATCAGCATGAAATGACCGTACAGGAAATTGTCGACCATGTAGGTACCAGCCAGAGCAATGTTTCCCAGCATCTCACCATCATGCGTGAGAAAGGCTTGTTGCACTCCCGCAAGGATTCCAACCGCGTCTACTACAGCCTTGTACAGGCACGCGCTGCGCTGTTACATGCCTGTTCTTCCTTGCGCCAGCCCCCTACTCCGCAGGCTTGAGCTTCAAGAAACGGCTGGGGTGTACGTCCATGACATTATCCTGCCAGCCTTCCACTTTCGGGCTGACCAGATGCTGGGTGGTGTAATGGTAAACCGGGATAATCGGCATATCGGATAACAACACCCGTTCCGCCTGCTCCATGGCCTGTTCACGTTTGGCTGCATCGGTCTGGGTTTCCGCTTCGTGTACCAGACGGTCATAGTCCGCACTTTTGTACGCAGCCGGATTCATGTCGCCCACATCCGACTTGAACAGGCTGAGAAACGTGTAAGCATCGTTGTAATCACCAATCCAGCCGGAACGTACCACCTGAAACTGCTTCTGGTTGCGCGAATTGATATAAACTTTCCACTCCTCATTGCGCAAACGGGTTTCCACACCCAATACCTGTTTCCACATGGCCGCTACCGCGACCGCGAGCTTTTTGTGGTTGTCGCTGGTGTTGTACAGCAATTCCAGTTGCAGCGGCTTGTCCGCGCCGTAACCGCTTTCGGCATACAACTGTTTGGCACGCTCCATGCAGGCAGCCTTGTCCAGAGACTTTTCCTCCATTTCCTGCGGCGTATAGCCTTGCACCGCCGGAACCCAGCCATAAGCCGGAATTTCGCCGGAACGGGTAATCTTGTCAGTCAGTATCTCGCGGTCAATCGCCAGACTCAAAGCACGGCGCAGCTTGACATTATCCTTGAACACCGGGTCTTGCAGGTTCAGCGCGTAATAATACGTGCCGATATACGGGGAATTGTGGAAAGCGGCAGGCAGGTTTTCCTTCACCCAATCGGTCTGGTCATTGGGGATGTCATCGGTCACATCCAGCTCATCGGCGCGGAAACGCTTGAGTTCGGTATTCTTGTCTTCGGTCGGGATGTATACTTTAACCGCCCATAATTGCTGATTTTTCGAAGGTCTGAAAATTGAGCGTTAGCAAGGAATCCAGCGCTTTCTTATGGGTCGTGTGGGTTT
>JBBIHI010000015.1:0-21798 GCA_037447095.1 Thiotrichaceae bacterium | reverse complement strand
AGCCCGAGGCTGGACACGCCTGGAAGTAACAACACCGCCCTTGCCCGAGTTTGACCGCACACTGGCATTTTACCAACGCGAAGGTTTTGCCATTTCCGGCGGGCGCAAGCTGAAAGTGTTGTTGTAACACGGTGCAGAATACTGTAAGCGCATCACCTGCCAAATCCCGCATCCAGCATCAATTGTTGCGCCATACGCTGGTCGAACGCGGCCTTCTCCTTCTCACCCAAACCAGCATGTGCCTGCATACGCAATGACCAGACATCAACCCTGGCATCCAGTTGCTGGTGGTAACGCCAGTCTTGTGGTGACAACACCTGGATAGCCTGCTGCGGGTAGCCGGTCGCCAGCAATAGCGCCGCCACCTGGGTTTCCAGCCCGGCAAACACCGGCAAGTCAGATGCATTGAGGCTGTCGAGTATCGGCTGCGCTATTTGCTGCGCTGACTGACCCGCACCCTGACGCAACTGCGCCAACCCCAAACGCACGGAACCGTTTTCGGGCACGAGCACCATGGCATGCTGGAAAGCGTCCAGCGCCTCGGCACGGTCTTTTTCATCCTTGCCCCACATGCCCTGTAACTGACCCAGCCGCTGCCAGGCCAAAGCGTTAGTCCACTGCAAAGCTGCTTGCGTGCGCAAACCTTGCATCACCTGCCCCGCATGTATTGCATCTACCGCAGGCCATGGGCGGAACGGATCAAACCCGATGTCAGCCAAACCATAACGCTGCGCCAAACCGACGCGCAGATACACAACGGACATATCATCAAACCCTACCAGTGCCCATTCAGGATCACCGGGCGCTATCGGCAGGAAAGCTTGCCGCAGCGCGACAACCGCATCCACCTTCCAGTGGCTTAACTGGGAACGGAGCAATTGCGGGCGGGTTTGCGACAGGTTGCCAGTGAGCATCATTTCTTCGGTAAATACGGTCGGCGTCCGCCCATCAATATACACTTTCAGCTTCCCGTGCCCCTGCCACTCCAGATAGCCGCCCCAACCGTAATTGTTCCAGACCCGCAACTCAGGTTCCCCCGCCAATATGGGTTGTAACAGCGCCACTGCGACGTGCGGAAACTCCCGCTGCATGACCGGATAATCCGCTGCCCGCTGAATATTCCAGGCAAAGGGCAAGCCGTACACCGTCGCCAGCGGAATGACCAGCAGCATTCCATATGCCCACTGCCAATACTGGTTGCCAGATTTATGCCGGGAGGCAAGCTGTGACAGCAGCAGACCAGCCAGAACTGCCGCAGGCCGGATCAGCAACAGGCTAAGCTCATACAAAAACCGCTTGCTGCCGTTGCCAAGCACCAGAAACAGCACAATCAGGAACAACTCCGCCGGAACCAGCAAGTCACGCCGCAGCAATACCCCGACACCAATCGTCAGCAAGGCAACAAACACCAGGGCGGGCAAACCAGCCGGGCTGAACCACTCGTGGATATACACATGCAGGTATTCCCCCCCGGCATGGCCGGACAGCACCTGCAAAATGCCGAAACCGTTGGGTGTGGCAAACACCAGCAAACCCAACAGCAAACCAACCGGCATCCGGCGCAACAGTCCCCGCCATTCCGGCAACTTGAATTCCGCCCCCCACACGTAATGCAAAGCCAAGGCTGCCGCCCCGATGACTGCCGAAGCATGGCAATTGGCCCAAACAATGATCATCAAGGCATACCACAACGGGTCACGCGGCTGACGCGGGCGATGCAACAGCCAGACCACGCAGGCCAGAAAAACACCTTCAAACAAATGGGGTCGCAGGTACAACACCGGAAAGACAAGGGAAGCAAACAGCAAAGGCGCGAGCAACAATGCCGCAGGCACATCAGCCACCCAAGCACTGCGCAGCAGCAGGAACAGGATTAGCCACCACAATAGCGCTTTGAACGCCAACAGCCCCCAAAAGCCGCGCCTCCATTCCACCGCCGCAATCAGCACTTGGAACAGCCAGGAAAAATTAGGCCATGCCGCGCCGGGAATACTGAAAGAGCGCACTTCCTTGCCCAGATACTGGCCATGTTCCAGCATCCAGCGTCCGCTATCGAGCTGCCACCACAGGTCAACATTACGCAATGGCGTCAGGAACAAACCCGCCAGCAACAACGCCACCGCCGCTGGCCAGAAAAATGTGGCAAAACGCACTCTTCTTTCAGTAGTCACGACCAGAATCCTCCCTCCAACCAAGGCTCATGGTAATTTTACGGTCGAATCCGTGGTTTGGCGTCATCAAGTCGGCAATGGGGTTCCGGCAGTTTCCCCTGCGCAGCTTGAAGGACGTCAACGGGGAATGGAACCTGAAACGCATGGCTGTATACGCCACAATCGCGCCTGAAACGGACAAAAAAACCAAAAACCGCCTACTACCACCCTAAAAAGCTGAAATCCGCTGAAGGTGCTGCTAACTGATGGGCTTTGACTTCATGTCCGGCAGGCTGCCAGAAAGAGAACAAATAAGCCTCCCCATCCTCCCCCTCGCCCGCTTGGTGGGAGAGGGGGATGGAGGGGAGGTGAGGGTTTTACTTGTTCTCGCGGTTGTCGATCAGGTTATCGACCACGCTTGGGTCTGCCAGCGTGGAGGTATCACCCAGACCATCAACTTCATTCGCCGCGATCTTGCGCAGGATACGACGCATGATCTTGCCGGAACGGGTCTTTGGCAAACCCGGCGCCCACTGGATCAGGTTGATCTTGGCAATCGGGCCGATTTCGTTACGTACCAGCTTGACCAGATCGTTTTTCAGTTCATCCGTACCTTCTTCGCCTGCCATCAGCGTGACATAAGCGTAGATACCTTGACCGGTCAGGTCATGCGGATAACCGACAACCGCAGCCTCAGCAACCTTCGGATGCAGCACCAGCGCGGATTCGATTTCTGCCGTACCCAGACGGTGGCCGGAAACGTTTAGCACGTCATCTACACGGCCGGTGATCCAGTAGTAACCGTCTTCGTCACGGCGGGCACCGTCACCCGTGAAATAATAGCCCGGATACATGGCAAAATAGGTTTCATAGAAACGCTTGTGGTCGCCATAGACGGTACGCATCATGGAAGGCCATGGATGCTTGATCGCCAGATTGCCTTCCGCCGGACAGCCTTCGATTTCAATACCTTTATCATCCAGCAGAACAGGTTGTACGCCGAAGAATGGGTTGGTTGCGGAACCCGGTTTCAACGGGGTTGCACCCGGCAGCGGGGTCAGCATGTGCGCACCGGTTTCGGTCTGCCACCAGGTATCCACAATCGGGCAACGCTCATCACCGACAATATGGTAATACCATTCCCAGGCTTCCGGGTTGATTGGCTCACCAACCGTTCCCAGCAGACGCAAGGATTTACGGCTGGTTTTCTTGACCGGATCAGAACCCGCACCCATCAGGGAACGGATAGCCGTCGGCGCAGTATAGAAAGTGGCGACATTGTGTTTATCGCACACATCCCAGAAACGGGAAATGCTTGGGTAGGTCGGGATACCTTCAAACATCAGGGTGATCGCGCCATTAGCCAGCGGGCCATACACGATGTAAGAGTGGCCTGTTACCCAACCCACGTCAGCCGTACACCAGTAGACTTCGCCGTCCTTGTAATCGAACACGGTCTTGTGGGTCATGGCGGCCTGCAACAGGTAGCCACCAGTAGTGTGCAACACACCTTTTGGTTTGCCGGTAGAACCGGAAGTGTAAAGGATGAACAGTGGGTCATCGGCATCCATTTCTTCCGCCTGGCAATCCGCAGAAGCCGCTGCCACCGCTTCGTGATACCAGACATCACGGCCTTCTGTCCATGCTACCGGGTCGCCGCCACGTTGCACCACGATACAGGTGTGAACCTGCGGGCAGGAGTCGATGGCCTTGTCAGCATTTTTCTTCAACGGCACTTTCTTGCCGCCACGCATGGACTGGTCGGAAGTGATCACCACTTCACAGGCAGAGTCATTGATACGGTCTTTCAGTGCATCCGGGGAGAAACCACCGAACACGATGGAATGGACTGCGCCAATACGGGTACAGGCCAGCATCGCCACCGCCGCTTCCGGGATCATCGGCAGGTACAGGGAAACACGGTCGCCTTTCTTGACACCACGGGATTTCAGCACATTGGCAAAACGGCTGACTTCTTCATGCAGCTCACGGTAAGTGATTTTGCGGTCTACGTTCGGGTCATCCGCTTCCCAGATAATCGCAACCTGATCACCACGGGTTTCCAGATGACGGTCAAGGCAGTTGTAGGAAACGTTCAGCGTACCGCCCTTGAACCAGTTGATATGCAGGTCGTCCTGGCCGAAACTCCAGTCCAGCACGGTATCCCACTTTTTGAACCAGGTCAGGTATTGTTCCGCCTGTTCACCCCAGAAACTGGCGGGGTCTTCGACGGAACGCTGGTACATTTCAGCATATTGCCCTGCATTGACATTTGCCTGGGCAGCAAAATCCGCAGGGACAGGGTAGGTTTTAATATCGGACATTTATCGTTGACTCCTCGTTCTAGCTAATGGGTAAAGGGCTCTTACCGTGGTGCTTAGCTGTGCCTCTTATATTTTTTTGAGGCTATATGTTTATACAAATCCATCGGGCCTGTCCAGACAAGTGCCTGAAAAAGGCCAGCAACCAACCTCAGGCTTGCCCCAGCCCATCGCGGATCAACGGCTGCATGGCCGTCAACAGGCTTTTGAAAAGGTTGGGATGCAACTGTTCCTCGCCCGCCAGCAACTCCTTCATATGCTGGCGCTGGGTCGGCATGGCAAAACACATGGGGCAGTTTTCCACAATCACCGGCAATTCCGCCGCTTTGGCAAAATCCGCCGTCTGCCTTTCCCGCACCATGACCAGTGGACGGATAACACGCAAATCCCCTGCATTTATCCGGTAGTGTGCCTTCATTGTTTTCAGTTTGCCACCATGAAATGCGGACATCAGGAAACTTTCCGCGAGGTCATCCAGATGTTGTGCCAGTGCCAATACGTTATAACCGTGTTCGCGTGCCGTGCGGTACATGAGGCCGCGTTTCATCCGCGAACAAAAGGCACAGTAGGAATCATTATCCATGTGCGTTTCCGCCAGACTCACAATCGGCTCACGCACGTAATGATAGGCAATGCCCAAACGCTCCATATAAGGGATCAGCGGCGACGGGTCGAAACTGTCAGACTGCGGGTCAATGGTAACGGCAGCAAACTCGAAACGGATCGGGGCATGGCGCTGGAAATGGTTGAGGATATGCAGCAACGCCAGCGAGTCTTTCCCCCCGGATAACCCCAGCAGGATACGGTCGCCTTCACGGATCAGTTGATACTCCCCGATGGCTTTGCCCACCTGACGCAACAGGGACTTGGGTGGTTTGACGAATTCAGCAGCAATTTCGGACATAAGCAAACTATTCGGTTCATGGATGCAAGGCTATCGAGTATAACAAGTGACACCTGCTGGCACAGCCCGGCAGCACAACATGACACACCCGCGCTTTGTGTCACAATGTGACAGCTTGGTTGACGCCCGTTACCTTGCCACCGCATGAAACAAACCATTCATCGCTGAAAGCCTACCGCCCACAGATAAAACAACGTTGGCACGCTTCCTGCTACTTCTTCCCTGTCAGAAAAACTTACTGACCCAAGAATCCAAACTGAATCCTAATAACAAGGAGTTATTTCAATGAGCATGAAAGCAAAAGCCCAACAAGGCTTCACCCTGATCGAATTGATGATCGTGGTTGCGATTATCGGTATCCTGGCAGCCGTTGCCCTTCCTGCCTATCAGGACTACACCAAACGTGCACACGTTGCAGAAGGTCTTGACTTGGCTGGTGGAGCCAAAACAGCCGTTGCCGAATACTACGGTAGCCAAGGCGTATGGCCAACAACCAACTATCTGGCCGGTGTCGCGGGCACTATCCAAGGCAACGCAGTCAGCGGCGTTACCGTTGGCGCGAACGGTGTCATCACCGTCATGTACACCACCATGGTTGAAACTGGTAACAAAATCCTCAAGTTGACCCCAACCAACGCGACTGGCTCCATCACCTGGGACTGCAAAGGGGGTGGTACCGTCAACAACAAATACCGTCCAAGTATCTGCCGCTAATTGTTTAACGGCCTGAAGGAAGAGGGGATTCCCCCCTTCCTTCATTTAGAACCAACGGATAGGCCATGACAATAAAAACAAACACGCTGGTCGCCTCTCTTCTACTGTTTGCCTTGCTGGGAATCACCATTGCTGTCTACTGGATAGGACTCGCGAGTCCTTTTTTGCTTGACGACATCCCCAATCTGCAAAATATCGGCCAACATAATGAACTGGGTATGTGGCGTGACCTAGCCCTTTACATCCTGCAAGGCCATAGCGGCTTCCTGGGTCGCCCCCTCAGCATGGCAAGCTTTTATCTCAATGACCAGTCCTGGCCTGGCATGAGTTCTACCGATTTCAAATACACCAATCTGATGCTGCACCTGCTGAATGGTGTACTGCTGTTCTGGTTGTGCCTCAAACTACTGCCGCGTTTACCGCTGCCTACAGACTGGAAGCAGTGGCTCCCCCTTCTCGCTACTGCCGCATGGTTACTCAACCCCATGCATATCAACACCGTACTGTATGCGGTGCAGCGCATGACTGAACTTGGTGCGTTATTTACACTGACTGGCCTGTTGTGTTACCTGCAAGGACGCGACTTGTTGCAAACACGGCCATCACACGGCTGGCTGTGGTTGGCGGGCGGCGGTGGGCTAAGCCTGCTACTGGCTTTGCTCAGCAAGGAAAACGGCATCCTGTTGGTCTTGTACGTGCTGGTACTGGAATATACATTACTGCGCCCTCTGGGTAGCCTCTCCAGCCGCTCCCTGAACATTGCGCTGGGAGTTTTTGCCTGGCTGCCTTTGGCCCTGCTATGCCTGATGCTGATCAAGTGGGGATGGATTGACCATACCAGCCGCCCGTTTACCACTGTCGAACGGCTCATGACTGAAACCCGTATCCTGTGGGATTACCTGGGGCGCATCCTGTTGCCCCGCATGGGTGACAACAGCCTGTTACGTGATGACTATGCCATTTCCCATAACCTGTTCAACCCCATCACCACCCTGCCAGCCATACTCGGCATTCTCGGTGCCATCCTGCTGGCATGGCGGGTACGGCAACGCTTACCTGTCCTGAGTTTCGGTATCCTGTGGTTTCTCGGCGGGCATATGCTGGAATCCACCACCATTGCACTGGAACTGTATTTTGACCACCGCAACTACCTGCCCATGTTTGGCCCTGTCTTTGCGCTAGCCTATTACAGCCTGTATGCAATGCAACGATCTGCACCATTACATCGGATAATCCCGGCAGCACTTGCGCTGTACATCGGGTTAACTGCATTTGTCACCCACAACATTGCCCAACAGTGGAGTGATCCTCCCCGCCTGATTGCTGGCTGGCTGGAATACCACCCCAAATCCTTGCGCACACTGGAAAGCCTGGATGCCCTCATCGGTAATCGACTGACTGCAAAAACCCGCCATACTTTACTGGCCGGTTTGGATCAGTTGGCACAACAACAAAATGCTGCATCCTATCTGGTATTCCGCAATCTGAAACTGGCCTGTGAAGCCAACACCCTCACCCCGGATACCCTGCCCAAAGCAGTGGAGCAATTACGTCGCCTCAGTTATATGACCGCAGCAGAAGGTGGCTTTGCCGACTTTACCCAGACATGGACGGCAACCCATTGTGGGGGCATCACTGCTGAGCAGATGATTGCTTTCATTCAGCAGTTACGCACCATTACACAATTACAGCAAGAGGACATGCCCTACCTGTTGCACTACTGGCAAGCCAGTGTTCATGTTCAGCAAGGTAATCTAGCCGAAGCGATGCAGCAGTTTGACATGGCTTACAGTATGAATAAAAACATCGACACGCTGTTACTGCAAGCGTCCTACCTGATCTCGGCTGGGCTGTACACAGAAGCTGAAAACAAGCTGGCAAATGCACCACGTGATTTCTGTGATACCGGAAACTGGCAAAGTTGCCTGACCCTTGAAATGCGCCAACCTGATTTTGATAATTTACTGGCGTTATTAAAAAAACAACAAAAGGCGAACAACCATGCACAAGCTGTCAATTATTCTGCCCGCCAAGAATGAAGCCGAGGGACTGAAAAGCTTCCTGCCCCGCCTGCGCAAACAACAACCGGACGCGGAAATCATCGTGGTCAACGACGGCTCGACCGACAACACCGCTGAAGTTTGCCTGTCAAACGGCGTGTATGTCGTCACCCACCCTTACAGCATGGGCAATGGCGCAGCCATCAAGAGTGGCGCCCGTCATGCCAGTGGTGAAGTGCTGGTATTCATGGATGCCGACGGGCAACATCAGCCGGAAGATATTCCACGCCTGCTGGCACACCTCGGTCAGGGTTACGACATGGCGGTGGGTGCACGCGATGGTGATTCGCAAGCCTCAAAAGCCCGAGGCTTTGGCAATGCCCTGTATAACCGTCTGGCCACTTATATGACCGGACATGACATCAAGGATCTGACTTCCGGCTTCCGTGCAGTAAAAGCCAGCAAATTCCGTGAATTCCTGCATCTGCTGCCAAACGGTTTTTCCTACCCAACCACCTGCACCATGGCATTTTTCCGCTCCGGTTACAGCGTAGTATATGAACCGATCAACGCACCGAAACGGATTGGCAACAGCCATCTCAACATCATGAAAGACGGGTTCCGCTTCCTGCTGATCATCTTCAAAATCGGCACCCTGCATTCCCCGTTGAAACTGTTCCTGCCAATCAGCCTGAGCTTTTTCTTCACCGGATTGGCATATTACCTGTATACGCTGACCACCGTGGGGCGCTTTACCAATATGAGCGCCTTATTGCTCAGCACGTCCACCATCATTTTCCTGATCGGCCTGGTATCGGAACAAATCACCAGCCTGATTTACAACCAAACGCATGAAGCACTGTCTCCCCTGGCTGGCAAGGATGAAGCCTTCCAACCAGATAACCTGCACATGATGGCAACAACGACCCTGCTGGCGAAAGAGGCAGTGTAGCCATGGCTACAAACAAACCGGTTCTGCTCATCACCACCTCCACCTTCCCGCGTTGGGAAGGTGACAGTGAGCCGCGTTTTGTTTACGACTTAAGCAAACGCCTGACAGACAACTTCCGTGTCATTGTGCTTGCGCCCCATTATGCTGGGGCAATGGCGCACGAAATGCGGGACGGCATGACAGTCTACCGCTACCGCTACGCGCCCACCGCACTGGAAACGCTGGCTTACGAAGGCGGCATTACCGCCAACCTCAAACAGCACCCGTGGAAATTTGCCCTGCTGCCCCTGTTCTTTGCCGGGCAATGGCTGGCCTTGCGCAAACTGCTTAAACAATATCCTGTCGCCACCTTGCACGCACACTGGCTGATCCCGCAAGGTGTGATCGCCGTGTTGGGCCTCATGGGTCTGAAACGTAAACCCGCGCTGGTTTGCACCTCCCACGGTGGGGATTTGTTCGGCTTGCAGGATGCCATCAGCACCCGTCTGAAACGCTGGGTTATCCGGCATTGCAACGCCTTGAGCGTGGTCAGCCACGCCATGCAGCCGGTTATCAAATCCCTGGCTGGCAAGGTATCGCCACCCGTCGCGGTCATCCCGATGGGAACCGATCTGGCGCAAACCTTTGTGCCCAACCCCAACATTACCCGCCGTACCAACCAGTTGCTGTTCGTCGGCAGGCTGGTGGAAAAGAAAGGGCTGGAACACCTGCTGCAAGCCCTGCACCAGTTACTGCCACAGCATCCCTCGCTGGAGCTGGTTATTGCCGGTTCCGGGCCATTACAGGCAACGCTGGAAGCACAAGCAGCACAACTGGGTTTGAGCCATCACATTACCTTTACCGGCAGGCTGGAACACCACACCCTCGTGGCACTTTACCAAACAGCAACGCTGGCGGTTTTTCCATTCATCCAGGCCAAAGACGGCGATATGGAAGGCTTGGGTCTGGTCATGGTGGAAGCGATGGGATGTGGCTGCCCGGTAATTGCCAGCGATTTGCCCGCCGTGCGGGATGTCATTCGTCATGGTGAAAACGGTTATCTGGCGGAATCTGGCAACCTTGCCGCACTGGCATCCGCAATTCATTCCTTGCTAGAACAACCAGACCTGCGCGAGCAATTCTCCCGGCAGGGGCGGCAAAGCGTGCAACAGCATTTTGACTGGGAATCTGTCACCCAGCGCTACCAGATGTTATTACATGCCGACCCACCGCCCAAACCCATAGCGGAGGTCGCCCATGCCCACTGATTCACGCATTTGCGGCCTGATGCTGGCGTATTTCAAAAGCGACATGACCCTGAAATGCCTGCAAACGCTGGTGGATCAGGGTATGGAACAAATCATTCTGGTCGACAACTCGGCGGATGCAGAAGAAAACCAGCGCACTCTGGCTCTGGCACAACATTTCCCCGCAGGCTGGCTCAACGTAGTGATTGCCCCGTGCAACCTCGGCTTTGCCAAGGGCATGAATCTGGCACTGGAACAGGCACGGCAACGGGGTGAGTGGGATTATTTCCTGATCCTCAACAATGACATTAGCGCCCAGCCGGAACTGCTCGCCAGCCTGCATGGCCACATGCAAACCCACCCGGAAACAGCATTGCTCGGTGTGATGGCTAGCGCAGACTCTGGCTTACAAGGTGGCCTGTATTACCAACGGCTGACCGGACTGATGTTCAGGCAGCCGGTTGCGGGCAGCTTTCAGGTTGCCACGGGGCATTGCCTGATGATCCGCGCAAGTGTTATCCACAAGGAGCTGTTCGACCCCCGCTATTTTATGTACGGCGAAGATGTGGCGTTAAGCTGGCGTATGCTCCAGCAACAACAGGGAATTCACATCCTGCCCCAACCCTTGCTGACACACACACCTGCGCAAAGCAGCGGGGAAGGCAGCCTGTTTTACGAATACCACATTAACCGGGGACATTGGCTGATCGTGGATGCATTGGGGAAAAACCGTTTTGAGCAAGGCTTGATGTATGCGCTGCGACTGCCGTTACTGGTATTCCGCGCTGCCTTACGCAGTTGGCGTTTCCGTCGCCTGACTCCGATAAAAGCGTTGGTATTGGCAAGCCTTGCCTTGCCTATCCGACCATCCACCACACAATAAGGGGACGCATCATGCAAACAAGAACTTACGTCACCCAACCTTACCTGCCACCTCTGGAAGAATTCATCCCTTACCTGCAACAGATATGGGATAGCCATCAACTGACCAATGCCGGGCCATTCCATCAGCAGTTTGAGCAAGCCCTGGCGAAATACCTCGGCGTACCATATGTTGCCCTGTTCAGTAATGGCACACTGGCTCTGCTGACCGCCCTGCAAAGCCTGCGTATTACCGGCGAAGTGATTACCACGCCGTATTCGTTTGTTGCCACCTCCCATGCCCTACTATGGAACGGCATCAAACCTGTGTTTGTGGACATTGAACCGCACAGTTTCGGGCTTGACCCGGACAAGATTGAAGCTGCGATTACCCCACAAACTACCGCTATCCTGGCCGTACATGTGTACGGTTTCCCTGCCCAAGTGGAACGTATCCAGAAAATTGCTGACACCTACGGTTTGAAGGTGATTTACGATGCCGCCCATGCGTTTGGGGTGAAACACCAAGGCGTGCCCTTGGTGGGAAATGGTGATTTGTCGGTATTAAGTTTCCATGCGACCAAGGTATTTAATACCTTTGAGGGTGGTGCAATCATTTGCCCGGACGCCAAAACCAAGCAGCGCATTGATTACCTGAAGAACTTTGGCTTTGCGGATGAAGTCACTGTCGTTGCACCCGGCATTAATGGCAAGATGAATGAATTTCAGGCTGCACTAGGTTTGTTACAACTGCAACACATCCGAAGCTGTATTGATAAGCGTAAACAGATTGATGCCCTTTACCGGCAGGAACTGGCATCAGTCATTGGCATAGACATACCAGAAACTCCTGCTGACACAGAGCACAATTATGCGTATTTCCCTATTTTGGTAACGGAGCAATATCCCCTAAGCCGTGATGCATTATATTGGGAATTCCGTGAAACCGGCATTTATGCGCGTCGCTATTTCCATCCGTTAATCAGTGAATTCCCAATGTATCGTGGCCTACCTAGCGCTACTCAGAAGAACCTACCCACAGCAAACAAAGTCGCACGTCAGGTTCTGTGCATTCCCATTTACCCAGACCTGACCGCAGCAGAGCAAATCCAGGTTATTGATGTTATTAAAAGGCATACGCATGTCATTTTACACAGCAGACGAACTGAAACAGCTACGGCTTGGTAGTTTTGGCGAACGTGTTCTGATTTCACGCAAGGCATCGTTCCATAACCCAGGCAATATTCATATCGGCAATCATGTGCGGATTGATGATTTCTGCGTACTGTCAGCAGGCGAAGGGGGAATTCACATCGGTAACTATGTTCACATCGCTGTCTATTCATCAGTGATTGGCGCAGGCAAAATTCAACTTGCCGACTTCGCCAATATTTCTTCCAGAGTCAGCATCTATTCCAGTAATGATGACTATTCCGGGGAATACATGAGTAATCCCATGATACCAAGTCATTTGACCCGCGTGGATCACGGCCCAGTCAGTATAGGGAGACATGTCATTGTCGGCTCTGGCTCAATCCTCCTACCCCATGTCACGCTGGAAGAGGGTGTTGTGATTGGCGCGTTAAGCCTTGTCAAGAACGATTGCCATGCATTTGGTATTTATGGCGGTGTTCCAGCAAAACGCATTGGTGAGCGGCAGAAGCATTTGTTAAAACTTGCTGCCACACTGGAATAGACCATGCAAATGCCCCGTGCATTGGTTATTGGCTATGCCACCCAACTGTATGCAGCCATCCTTAGCATTGTTTTCGTCCCCTTTTACCTGTATTACGTTGGGGTGGAAGCTTACGGGTTGATAGGCTTCGGCCTAATGTTGCAAGGTATCACCCAACTGCTGGACATGGGCTTGGGACAAACCCTGATGCGGGAGGCTTCCCGTTCAAGAGTTAATGCCAACGGGCAAATGGCGGCACATGGCTTGTTAATTGCGGGAGAAAAACTTTTCTCTGTCATAGGGCTTACCATCACCATCATCCTGCTGACAGCGTTGCCTTGGCTTTCCTCCCATTGGTTGAAATCAGGACAAGTACCTGCATTCGTTGTCAACATGAGCGTATTACTGGCCACTGGACTGGCGGGATTGCGCTTGTACAGTAATTTCTACCGTAGCGGCCTGTTAGGCTATGGACTACAGGAGTGGACTAATGTGCGGGGAGCCATCTTTGCAACCTTGCGCTATGCAGGCAGTATCCCCCTGCTCGCCTATACCAACTCGGGCATCGTTGGTTTATTTGCATTCCAGACATTGGTTGCCGTCATGGAGTTGCTTACTTACCGCATACGGCTGGGTTATTTGAGCAAACCTGAAACCCAAACCATACCGAATGCTTTCACTCTATTACGCCAGCACTACCAGATGCTGGGTGCACTGGCAATTGCATCATGGCTATGGACAGCTATGACCCAATTAGACAAAGTATTACTTTCCCATTGGCTGGTATTAGGTGATTATGGTTTATTCAGTCTCGCAGTAACAGGCGCGGGGGTTATTTCCTTGTTTGCTGCACCTATTGGCCAACTTTTACAACCACATTTCAACATGTTGGCAGCACATAATGACCGCCAGGCATTACTTCGGCTATACCGCTTCGCCAGTCAACGACTAACTTTCCTGTTTATCGGTATCGGCAGTTTACTAGCCTTCTTTGCTGAGCCGATACTGGCACTGTGGACAGGTAATGCATTGCAGGCTAAGCAAGCCGCCCCTATTCTGTTTTGGTACGCATTAGGCAATGCGGCCGCAGCCTTGCTTGTACTGCCGTTCATGTTGCAATACGCCATCGGTAATTTACGCTTGCATCTGGCAGGAAACCTGCTGTTTGCAACCTTGTGGCTACCTGCGCTCATCTGGGCAGGTTACAACGCAGGCGGCATCGGTACAGGCATCACCTGGTTTTTAGGTAACAGTTTGTTTTTGATGGGCTGGACATCTTATACACATTGTCAATTGTTTCCTGAGCTACCCAAAACATGGTTATTACAAAATGTAGCGGGAATAGCCATTCCAACTGCTGCCGCCACCTATATACTGGCATTCATCCTTAGCCCTTATATCCTGTTGTTTGAAAAGGCCGTGCCATGAGACAACCCCTCATTTCTGTTTGCATTGTCAGCTATAACCATCAAGCTTATATTACAGATTGTTTAACCAGCGTACTTACACAGTATGGGGCGTTCCGTCTGGAAGTACTTTTGGGAGATGATGCATCAACGGATGATACCGTTATGATTGTCCGTAATATCATCGACCAATATCATGGCCAAGCCGATATTCGCCTGTTTGCACACGAGCAGAATCTGGGGCCATCCCAGAACTATCAGTTCCTGATTACACGAGCAGAGGGAGACTATATTGCCCATCTGGATGGCGACGATTTCTGGCTACCCGGAAAGCTACAAACCCAGTTACAATTTCTGGAGACCCACCCCGATTGCCCAGCGTGTTATACCAATACGGTTGTTATGCAGGATGACAAATCCCACTGGGGGTTCTTCAACACTATACAACCACAACATATCTGTACTGAAGAATTAATCAGAAAAGGCAATCTTCTCAATCACAGCTCACTATTATATCGCTCACAACACAAACCAACCATTCTGGATTTTCCTGACAACTTTATTGATTATCGCATTCATTTGGCCTTATCCCGGCAAGGCACACTGGGGTATATCAATCAGATACTGGTTAGCTATCGCCTTAATAGCAGTACATCCATGATCCGGCTGATGCGGGAAAAATTCATTCTGCTCTATGTTGATGCACTGCTATCCATGCAACCAGAAATGCCCCAAACACTTATCGGCGCAGGACTTGAACTCTTTCTCAAACAAATCCTGTTTACTTTGTGGTGGCAGGGCAAGCGGGATTTCATCAAGACTCTTGTTGCTCATTATCAACAGGCTTGTCCGTACTTTTCCCAAAAGTTGGCATATCGCTTGCTGCTGCAATCTTTTTTCCTGGAAATAAACAACGCTCTCCATCGACGTATTCGGGGATGTGAATTGCGCTTCTTACAACGTAACCAGTATCAGAACACATGAGAAAACTGATTCGCTACATGACACGGGCAGCTCTGCGCATGAGCCCACGCAAAACTCATCAATGTTGTCTGTGCGAACATGATATAGGAGGATTCATATCCTACCAGGGCGGATGGAAAGCTGCCCCACCTTTGATGAAAGCACTGGAAATCGTTGGTAGCGACCTCGATCATTTCACCTGTCCAGTCTGTTTATCCCATGACCGGGAACGTCATTTATGGCTATACCTGCAAGCCAGCAAACTGCTTGGGGAAATGCGTGGCTCCCATATTCTGCATTTCGCCCCGGAACGACACTTGTCAGCCAAAATTATCCTGCAAAACCCAACAAACCATATCAAGGCAGACCTGTATCCGACTGCACCGGATATTCAAAAGGTCGATCTGCTGGCTATACCCTTCGCTGACGCAAGCTTTGATTTTGTCATTGCCAACCATGTACTGGAACATGTTGCGGATGACCAGAAAGCTCTGACAGAAATTGTGCGTGTACTAAAACCAGATGGTTGTGCCATTTTGCAAACACCGTATGCCGCGAGCCTGCAACACACCTGGGAAGACCCCGGCATTCTCAGCAAGCAACAACGATTATTCGCTTATGGCCAGAATGATCATGTACGCCTGTACGGACAAGATATTTTCGGGCGCATTGCCGCCGCAGGATTAACGCCTCATATCCGGCAACATACTGAACTGTTGGGAGAAATTGATGCTTATCAGCAGGGAGTCAACCCCAGAGAACCTTTTATGTTATTCAAAAAATCATAATATATGTCACACCATTCCCCTCGTGTATCCATCGCGCTTTGCACCTTCAACGGTGAACGTTATTTGGTAGAACAACTGGCAAGTATCGCCACCCAAACGCAGCCAGTAGACGAAATCATTCTGTGTGACGACGGATCTAATGATTCAACCTTAAGCATTGCCTATAATTTCCAGACACAAGGGCTGCCACTACACATTCATGTCAATACCGGGCAATTGGGTTTCTCAAACAATTTCGCCAAAGCAATCAGTTTCTGTACAGGCGACATCATTTTTCTATGTGATCAGGATGACATTTGGCATGAGGCTAAGGTAGCAATCACTGTCGCCCACTTCCAGCAAAATCCCGATACACTGTTGGTATTCTCCAACGCAAAACTGGTAACACAGGACGCAAGCCCATTGGGAAATACGCTTTGGGATAGCTTGCCAACGCCCCCCCCACTACATCCGGGATTCCGTGAACTGCTCAACCATCATTGGGTCACAGGAGCAGGTTGTGCATTCCGAGCCAGCTTGGCGCAACATGCACTACCCATCCCTGCTGGTTGGGTACACGATGCATGGCTCGCCATAATTGCAGCCGCCATGGGCGAAGTAAGTGCCATACCGGAGACCCTGTTTGCCTATCGCCAACATGCCAATAATCAGATCGGTGCACGAAAAGCAGGTTTCTCACAAAAACTACGCAAAGCATTTACCTTGGTAACAACACCACATACCGAAACCGCAGAAAAATATTTGCCCCTTCAGTCACGATTACCAGCCAAACACAATGCCCAAAAAGATATTGCTGCCAAGATCGGACATTTGCAAAATCGCCAACCAACGTCAAACTCTTGCTTTACTGCCTTAACTGGTATCATCCGGGAAACCCTCAATGGCCGTTATTTTCGCTACGCTTATGGATGGAACAGCATCTTCCGCGACCTTATACTGCTAGGCTGGCAAACAATTCACCGTAATCCGCGACCATGCGGGACAAAGTAAAACGCTGTTCCACCTCTGCCCGGTTAAACACCCCCATTTGCTGACGTAACCGGGTATCTTCTGCCAGCGTATGGATGGCGGCGGCAAAAGCATCCACATCTCCCAGTGGGCATAAGAAACCACCTTTGCCATGCGCCACGACTTCAGACAACGCCGAACCATCCGTTGCCACCACAGGCAAACCGCAGGCCATAGCCTCTACTGCCGCCAACCCAAAGCCCTCACGCACAGTCGGAAACAGCAGAATATCCATATCCCGATACACACCCGGCATCATGGCGTGCGCAATCCGGCCTAATGGGCGCAAACGCGGGTGTGCCACCAGTTCTGACTTTTCACGTAACCCGGATGTGTAATAAATAACAATCCGCTTATCCAGACGTTCAATGATCGGCAGCAACCAATGCGCACCCTTGCGCCGGGTCAGATTACCACTGAACAACACCTTGAATTCCTTGCCAGCTAACCGCCTACCCGGCGTAAAACGCTGCTCATCCACCCCGTTGTAAATCACTTTAACCGGCTTTTCGATACCCAAATCCTGCTTTGCCAGACTGGCCGTAAAGCGGCTGACCGTCGTGATCACATCTGCCCGTTTAACCGCCAGTTGATGCAACCAACGTAAATCGGTACGCCCATGGATGTTTTGCAACAGGCTACTGTAAGGGATCAAAGCACGGTCAATGGCATAACCATGCAGGGTCAATACCAAAGGAATGCCATCCCGGACATGAAAAATGGCTGAATCAGGAACAGCATGGATAACCTTGGCTGGCAATGTGCGCCCCAACGGGTAATAACTTGGCGGGAATATGCTGCGCCATGGTGAATAAGGCAGTAATTTGTAACCGGCAAGCCGTTCCGCTAGACACGAATGCACCACAAATGCGCCATTTCCCCTTGGAACCGGACTCACCACCATCATATTACCCTTATTATTCAATTGGTTATTTTATAAATTCAGAATAATGCATTCGTCGACTGCCCATAGCGTGACGCTTGCCGATCATGATAGCATCTGCTGGTAATACAATGAGAAAAATAAGATGGACGCATTCAACGTTACCGCGCGTGACTACCAATATGGCTTTTCCCAAAGGGGAGCCGCCATGTATGACCAGGAAGGGCGATTGCGCAAAGCCCGCACCGTGATTGCTGTATTACAGGATCACCTGGAAACTACCAATAAGTTGCAGACACTTTCCCTGCTGAACCTTGGCGGCTCTACCGGCATTATTGACAGCCATTTAGCGCAGTATTTTCAGTCCGTTACCAGTATTGATATTGACCAGTCGGCCATCGAATATGCCCAGACACACTTCACCACACCGAACCTCCACTTTGCCGTCGGCGATGCAATGGCGATTAGCTACCCGGATCGTAGTTTTGACGTTGTTATCTGTTCCCAGGTTTATGAGCGTGTCCCTGACGCATCCCGCATGATGCAGGAAATTCACCGTGTCCTGAAACCCGGCGGCATTTACTATTTTGCCGCTGGAAACCGCCTGATGTGGAATGAACCCCACTATAACCTGCCATTATTATCAGTCCTGCCAGCATTCATGGCCGACATTTACATCCGCCTGTTGGGAAAAGGCACACATTACTACGAACGCCATCTGAGCTACTGGGGGTTACAGTGGCTTGCATCCTGTTTCAAGGTACATGACTACACAGCGAGAATGCTCCAGAAACCGGAACAGTTTGGCATTGGATACATGGTAAATCCAGGAAGCACGAAAGCAAGACTGGCGACATGGATTGCCGCACACCTCATATGGCTGGTACCCGGCTATATATGGTTACTGGAGAAACGGGACTCACAATAAACACATCAGGTGCGCTCATGTTATTTCTGAAAAATAAAATAAAGGCATCATTACTGCATTTACTCATCAGTATCGCCGTGGTAGGCAGTTTCATTGCATTCACCACCCTGGTTTGGTACCCAAGCCCCTTTCTGGAAATATCCGGGCTGGGCAGTATCATCCTGATCCTCGTAACCGTAGACCTCATCCTCGGCCCTGCATTAACCTGTACCCTATATAAGCCCAATAAAAAAGGGCTGAAGTTCGACCTCAGCATGATTGCCGCTGTACAACTGGCTGCGCTGGTGTATGGGATGCACACCATTTACATTGCCCATCCCATTTATACGGTTTACGTAACTGATCGCTTCACCCTGATGACCCCCTCTGATGTTGACCCTAACGCAGTCACACACCCGGAACTCAAAGTATCCGGCTGGTGGAAGCCTGAAATGGTTTACGCCCAAAAACCTAAAGACCCCAAAGTGACCGAACAAATCCTGTTTGATGTGCTGGCCGGAAAGCCGGATATTGATGCCCGTCCGCAATATTATGAACCATTCATGCCCCACGCGCAGGATGTACTGGCGCATAGCCTGCAACCCAATACCCTGCAACGAGATACCAATAACAAGACCAAACTGGAACAGTTTTTGGAAGCGCATGGGAAAACAGCCAACGATTACGCCTATTTGCCCCTCGTCGGTAAAGAAAATGATGTGGTCTGGGTCTGGAGCCGTGCCCCGTTCCAGCCTGTTGGCATATTGGACATTAATCCGTGGAAAGTTGGCGAAACAACGCAAACAGCCAAAAATCCATAACAATAATAAAAAAACATGCAATTCAACTCACTGACGTTCGTCCTGTTCATGCTCGCCGTACTGGGCGTACATTACGCCCTCCGCGACTGGCGGCAACAAAAGCTGCACCTGCTGCTGGCAAGCTATGTCTTTTATGCTGCCTGGAACCCGCCTTTCGTGCTGCTATTGATGTTTTCAACCATCGTGGACTGGTTCATTGCCAAAGGCATGACAACAGTAACGCAACTGAAGCGCAAGCGTCTGTTGCTGACCCTCAGCCTGCTCAGCAATCTCGGGCTACTGGCTTACTTCAAATATGGCAATTTCATACTGGATAATTTCGTTGTTTTTGCCAACCAGTTAGGGCTTGGTTTCAGCCCAGCCAGACTGGATATTGTGTTGCCAGCAGGTATCTCGTTCTACACATTTCAAACCTTGTCCTACACCATCGACATTTACCGGGGCAAACTCCAGCCTGCCAAATCCTTTCTGGATTTCGCCTTTTTTGTGACTTTCTTCCCGCAACTGGTCGCCGGACCGATTGTGCGGGCAAGTGATTTCCTGCCGCAATGCACAATACCCCGCAAAGCCAGTATGGATCAGTTTGGCTGGGGATTGGCGTTGATGGCCTTTGGTGTTTTCAGCAAAGTGGTGTTATCGGACAAAATCCTCGCCCCCCTTGCAGAAGCGGGTTACGCACACATCAACCTGCTGACCAGCCTGGACGCATGGGTTACTGTGCTGACATTTTCCGGGCAAATTTTCTTCGATTTCAGCGGCTATAGTACGGCTGCGATTGGTGCCGCCTTGTGTTTTGGTTTTGTGTTGCCAGACAATTTCAAGGCTCCGTACATGGCCATTGGCTTTTCAGATTTTTGGCGGCGTTGGCACGTATCATTATCCTCCTGGCTCAAGGACTATCTGTATATCCCGCTGGGCGGCAACCGCATTTCCCCCACCCGTACTTATTTCAATCTGCTGTTTACCATGCTGGTCGGTGGCTTGTGGCATGGCGCGTCCTGGCTGTTTGTGGTGTGGGGCGGTTTACATGGGCTGTATCTGGCTATTGAACATTTCCTGCGAGCCAGCTTTGCCCAACGCTTACACCTGCCCCGCAGTGATTTGCTGAAACTCGGGCTGGGTCTGCTGACATTTCTGGTCGTATCCATCACTTGGGTATTTTTCCGGGCAGACAGCCTGGGGGATGCGATTACCTTGCTGGGCAAACTGTTTTTCCTGATACCCGGCGCAGAAAACCCGATGCTTCAGGATTATCCTGCCGAAAATGTACCAACCGCTTTCCTGCTTCTGCTATGCCTGCTGGCCTGGCATTGGCTGACCCGTGAATCCAGTCTGGAAGTTGTGTTCCAGCGCTTGTCTCTGGCCGCCCGGTGTGCTGCCTTGAGTTACACCCTGCTTGCGCTCATTTTCACAACGGGAGGGGACAGCCGTGCCTTCATCTATTTCCAGTTCTAATGCCAATGAACGTTTGCCGCATGGCAACTGGCTGGCCACCTGGCTGATCACATTGTTGGTCGTCACAAGCATTACGTTTGGCTGGGAAGCCTATTGCCGGATGATTGGCTTTACCCCCGCAGGTGTTGCCGACACCCCTGAACTGTGGGCGCAGGTACGCAAACGTGCTTCCGCGCTGGGGCATGATGCGGTCATACTGGTCGGCGCATCCCGTATCCAGTTGGGCATCAACACTGATGTCATGAGCCATTACACCCCGACCCGCCCCATACAACTGGCGATTGACGGCAGCATCCTGATGCCTGTACTGGAAAATCTGGCTGCCGATGACAGCATTACCGGCACGGTCATCGTGGATTTGGAAGTGGAAAAAATTAATCCCCAACTGCGGGACAAACGCACGGAAAGCATCGTGCAATATTATGATCACTATAAACATGCCCGGCCTTACGGTGCCTTACAGCCCGTTGAAGAGTTCCTGCAAAACCAGGTCAACCGCTGGTTTGCTTTCAGGATCACCGGGGCAAACCCTCAAACATTGCTGACCCGCACCTTGTCGGGAAACAGCAGCCCGATGGCTGGCGATTACCTCGTTACCTTGCCCGACCGCTCCCGTCAGGCGGATTACAGTAAAGTCTCCCAACCTGAAGTGTATCTGGCACGTTTGCAGCGTAATCTGGGCAACGATACCCTGGATAATATCAAGCCTGCCCTGTGGCCTGAGTTTGCAGCCGATGCCAGACATCTGGAAAGCCTCGTCCAAC
>JBBIHI010000014.1:0-22263 GCA_037447095.1 Thiotrichaceae bacterium | reverse complement strand
CGTAGTCGGGGGGGCTGACCCTGTTTCTTGACCGCCCGGTACGGGTGGGTGAAGAGTGCGAGTTTGGCCGCATCAGTGGCAAAGTCGAAGAAATTGGGTTACGTTCAACCCGCATCCGTAGCACCAGTGACAATACCCTGGTGATTGTGCCTAATTCATATTTCTCTACCGCAAATATTACCAATTTGAGCCGACGCCCTAACCGGATTATGAAAATTTCGGTTGGTTTGCGTTATGACACCACCCGTGAACAGCTTCAGGTGGTTCTGGGTAACTTACGCCAATATCTGGCTGATGCCAGTTGGATAGGGAAATACCGGGCCCGCTTTGAGGCGTTGGGGGATTGCTCCCTGAATATTGTGGTCAAGGCAAATGTGTTGGTGCAGGATAAAGCCACGTTTCTTGAATATCAGGAAAATTTCCTATTGAAAATCATGGAGATTGTTGAGGTGGCAGGCACCGATTTCGCCTTCCCGTCACAGACGGTGTATCTGGAAAACACCGGGAAAGCCTGATGCAGGACGCAAGCTTGCAGGTGGTATACGTATCCGGTGCAGCGATTGGCCCGTATCTGGCTGACCTTGCACACTTGCGCATCACCGTGTTCCGCGAGTTTCCCTATCTCTACGACGGCTCGGAGGAGTACGAAGCCCGTTACCTGCAAACCTATGTCAATTCCCCTGCCAGCATTGCCGTGCTGGTATTGGATGGGGGACGGGTGATCGGTGTTTCCACGGGCTTGCCAATGGTGGATGAAGAAGCAGAATTCCAGCAGCCGTTCCTGCAACAGGGTTACGACCCGCGCACGCTGTTTTATTGCGCCGAATCGGTCTTATTGCCGGAATACCGGGGGCGTGGCCTCTACAAGGCGTTTTTTCTGGGGCGGGAAAACCATGCGCGGCAATTGGGTGGCTTTATCCATACCACGTTTTGCGGAGTGCAACGCCCGGCGGAACACCCCTTGCGCCCGGCGGATTATACGCCGCTGGATGCCGTCTGGCGGCATTTCGGCTACGTGCCGCACCCTGAACTGCTGGCCACCGCCGTCTATACGCCGGTCGATCACGGTTTCCCAGCCGACGGCATTCTGGCGATGGGGGTGCTGAACCAGCCGCAATGGGTGTATGCCGAGCTTGATCTGGCGAGTCTGGAACAGGTACGTGAGCACGGGCAGGTGCGTAATTACCGTGACTGGGCGGATTAATTTCCGGTAATGGCTGGCTTTTGCCTAGCGTTGCATAATAGCTCATCAAACCTATTGCCCGGATACCCCCCATGCGCCTGTTACTGGTTGAAGATGACCTGATGATCGGGGAAAACCTCGAAGAAAGCCTGCAAAATGAGCACTACGCAGTGGACTGGGTGCGTGACGGCCATAGTGCGGAACTTGCCCTTGAACACGATGTGTATGATCTGATCCTGCTTGACCTTGGTTTACCGCGCAAATCGGGGCTGGAAGTGTTGGCAGATTACCGCAGGCGCAAGGGGGCTGCGGCAGTGCTGATCCTGACGGCACGCGATGCACCTGCGGATCGGGTAAAGGGGCTGGATATTGGTGCAGACGATTACCTGGTCAAGCCATTCGATCTGGACGAACTGTTGGCGCGGGTTCGGGCACTGTTGCGCCGTAAATCCGGGCGTACCCAAAGCCTGCTGGCCAGCGGTGGCCTGATGCTGAATCCTGCCACCCATGAAGCCGTGTTTCACGGCCAACCCCTGCGTTTGTCTGCCCGCGAATTCAGTTTGTTGCAAACACTGCTGGAAACACCCGGTACAGTCGTTTCCCGCGCCCGTCTGGAAGAAAAATTGTACGGTTGGCATGAAGAGGTCGAAAGCAATACCGTTGAAGTGTATATCCACATGCTGCGCAAAAAACTGGGGACAGGTTTCATCCTGAATGTGCGCGGGGTCGGTTACAAGGTAGCGGCGGATAGCCTATGAAAAGCATCCAGACGCAGCTGTTGGTATGGCTGTCAGGGGGCGTTCTGCTGGCAACCGGTATTGCCGGGGCAGCGATTTATGACAGTTTGCGCAGTGAGGCCAATGAGCTGTTTGATTACCAGCTCCAGCAGACCGCCATGTCCCTGCCGGATCATGTCCGGGATGATGTTGCCCTGCAAAATGAGCAACTGGAAGAGGACATTCTGGTGCAGGTCTGGGATCAAAAGGACAGGCTGATTTATTCCTCCATCCCGGATTCTTCCATGCCGCATTACAAGCAACAGGGTTTCCAGACGGTGACGGCATTTGACGAGGACTGGCGGCTGTATATCGAGAACCGGCGCAGCAATTTCATCCAGGTTGCCCAACCGCTGAGTGTGCGTGATGCGTTGGCGGTGAATCTGGTGATGCGTACCCTGATGCCGTTCTTCCTGCTGGTTCCGGCCATGCTGGTGCTGGTGGTGGTGATTGTCCGGCGCAACCTTGCGCCACTGGAAGGCATCGCCCGTACCCTGGGGCAACGCAGTCCGGTGGATTTGCAGCCATTACCTTTGACCGGCTTG
This sequence comes from Thiotrichaceae bacterium, assembly GCA_037447095.1. Classification (GTDB taxonomy): domain Bacteria; phylum Pseudomonadota; class Gammaproteobacteria; order Thiotrichales; family Thiotrichaceae; genus Thiothrix. The sequence continues at coordinate 19,759 of JBBIHI010000014.1, read as the reverse complement.
CCGCTGGAATTGAGCACCATTGTGGGTGCCTTGAATGGTTGGCTGGAACGGCTTGGCAAGTCATTGTCGGCACAGCGGGATTTTGTCGCGGATGCGGCACATGAATTGCGTTCCCCCTTTACCGCCCTCAAGTTGCAACTGCAATTGACGGAACGGGCGAAAACCGAAGAGCAGCGGGCAACGGGTTTCAACAAGCTGCATGACCGCCTCAATCGTGCCATCCACCTTGTGGAGCAGTTGCTGACCCTTGCCCGCAATGAAAGTGTTGCCAGTACGGCAGGCTATGTCACGGTAACACTGGATACCCTGGTGCAGACCCTTGCCGCCGATTACCATGTCCTGGCCGAGAGCAGGCAAATCCGTTTTTCGGTAGTAGTGGACGAGGCGGGCGTCACGCTTCAGGGTAATCCACACGGTCTGACTATCTTGCTGAAAAATCTGCTGGAAAATGCTTTCAACCATACCCCGACGGGTGGGCTGGTGCGTGTGCAGGCTGGCTATGAGAATGGGCAGGCCATCCTGCGGGTAACGGATACCGGCAAGGGTATTGCGCCGCAGGATCGCGAACGTGTATTTGACCGCTTCTACCGCTGTCCGGGTGATGATGCGCCGGGAACCGGCCTGGGGCTGGCAATTGTGCAGAATATCGTGGCACAGCACCGCGCACAGGTGCGTCTGGAAGACAATCCAGCGGGGCAAGGCTTACAGGTGACGGTGGTGTTCCCGACAGGTTGGTGAATTGCCCAAAGCTAAACAAAAATTCATTTTCGGGCAGAGTTTTTTAAGAAAGTTTTAATTCGTGGCTGCCTAGAATGGCCTCCATGCACTGCAAACACGGTGCAGGCTAAACAAACCTACTCAAGAACGGAGCGCGATATGAATATCAAACTGAATGCACTGATTGCATCTGCATTGTTGATTGCTGGCCTGGGCGTTGCACAGGCTGACCAAGCGGCAGTTGACGCCATGAACAAATCTGAAGTGACCAGCCCAGCCGCTGACAATATGGTCAAGCCTGCTGGTCAACAAGACGCACAAGCACCTGCTGAAAAAGCGCCAGCTCAGAAAGCGGCTCCAGCGGGCAAGCATCACAAAGCCAAGAAGCATCACCACAAAAAGCACCACAAAGCTGCCAAGAAACATCACCACAAAAAGCACCACAAGGCTGCCAAGAAAGTAGCTAAGAAGGTAGCGAAGAAAGCTGCTCCAGCTAAAAAAGCCGCTCCGGCTAAGAAAGCTGCTGCTCCAGCGAAAAAAGCGGCCAAGTAATTTCCAGGGATACCCTCCACAAGCAAACAACTTCCCCCAGTTGTTACCCTGCCCTGAGTGGCAGGGGTTTGGGGAGGTTTACGCAGGGATGCCAAAATTACCCATTGTTGACTAAAGCCAGGAGGGTTTGCCATGAACGCGATAAGCCTTACTGCAACCTTCTGCGCCTTGTTTCTGGGTTTACTGGTTGGGGTGGTTTCAGCCGACCCATTTGTACCTTTGAAGCCCGAGGCTGTGGTCAAACAGGACATTTTTACCGCCTTGGGCAAAGTTCAGGTTTCCCTGGATGATGCCATCAAGGCTGCCGAGAAAACGGTGTTCGGCCAGACCATCAAAGCGGAATTAAGCTATGACAGCAGTCCGCCAGTCTATCGGGTGGCGATTGCGGATGTTAATAGCCGTACCATTACCTTCATCAAGGTTGACGCAGGTACAGGCAATGTATTGTCATCCCGGGTTGTCCACCCTGGCCACAAGGGAAACAGGCATAAGCCCACCCATTTCCCTGCTGCATCAGCCGGTAAGCCGTAAGTTTTTGACCCCCGTTGCAAACTTTGCCCCTTCGCCAGTACCCGACACACTGCGAAGGGGTTTTTTTATTGTGCGATGACGGTTTTTTAGGGATGCTTGACAAAACAGGGTGCGGACGTTGTACTGCCGGCAGTTTGAGTAAGTGTGGCAATGCTGCCACTGTGGCCTATCCGGGAGAGAGCACTGCATGACAGGACAAACAGCAAACCTGACGGCTTTGGAAGCCTTGCGTCGACTGACTGAGGGCAATCAGCGTTTTGTCAATAATACCAGCCGTAACAGTGCGGGCGTTTGCCATGCAGACATGACCAAGGGGCAAAAACCTTTCGCCATTGTGCTCGGTTGCTCCGATTCCCGGGTTCCGGCAGAACTGGTGTTTGACCAGGGGTTCGGCACCCTGTTTGTGATCCGGGTTGCAGGCAATATCGTTGCACCTTCGCAAGTCGGCAGCGTTGAGTTTGCCGCGACCCAGTTCAATACCCGCCTGGTGGTGGTTTTGGGGCATACCCAATGCGGTGCGGTATGCGCAACCCTGGAAGCCTTGCGTAACAAATCCCAAAGCCAGTCACGCGGGCAACGTTCCATCGTTGAGCGGATTATTCCTGCGGTTGCCACCCTGATGGAAACACCGTTACGTGACCAGCCGGATGAACTGATCAAACATGCCGGGCGTGCCAATGTCCGTGCAGCGGTCAGCCATCTGCGGCATGGTTCCGAAATCCTGGAAAATCTGGTGGCCAATGAAGGCTTGCTGATCATCGGTGCAGAGTACTCGCTGGATAGCGGGCTGGTCACGTTCTTCAATGATTATTGATGGCCGGTACGATGCAGTTATCCAATGAAGACAACTTGCGCCTGAACGTCCTGCTGGCACAGCCGGTACAAGCCATCCGCATCAATGAAGCCACCATGACGGTACACGCCCTGACTGACAAGGGCGAGGCCAAGGTACGCCTGAACCCCACTGCCCGTGATGAACAATACCTGCGCTGGGTACGCGAACTGTTGTCGATGAAAGTGACCGGCTCGCCCGGTGGCTACCCCATTTTCCTCAAACGCTGGACACGCATGGGGCACGCCCGCAACAACCTTGCGCAAATGCTGCTGCTGGGCGAACCGGAAGCGGTGGTGGCGGTGGTGCATTCCCCCGATGTCACCCACGAAATCGCCCGCCGTGCATGGTGGGCAAGCCCGGGTGCAGCCAATGCCCGCCGTCTGCTGGAAAAGCCGGATGTCGTGGCGGGTGAACTGGGCAGGGAGTTGGCCGACTACCTGCTTGAATTCCTGCCTTTTGAGGAAGTGCAACTCGACGTGGTGGATAGTGTGCGTTTGTGCCTGCAAGGTGATCTGCTGGCTCAGGAAGAGCGCGAAAAACTGTGGAACCGTGCCAAACGCAAGAACCCGTTTTACGTCGGTTTCCTGCACGCTGACCCCGCACACATTCCCTTGCCGGAAAAAGCCAACCGCCATCATGCAACGGTCTGCCAGCAATTGGCCGGGCAACTGGCTGCCGGAAACCCTTTCGCACAGGCTTTCTGCGTCATTCTCGCTGCCGTCGGGCAGAACTGGCTCAAGACCCTGCAACTGGCGCTGGAAAAGCCCGTGGATCAGGACGTGGTGATTTCCCTGTTTATCGCCATTGGCAAGCATTTCCGGCTGGCATTCCCGGAGTTTCGGGGTGTGCGTGAAATCGGGACAGCCTTGCAACGTGCTGCGCAATATTGTGCAGACGGCGAATGTCCGGCGGAGGTGCAAGCGGTACGGGAAGCGCTGGATGCGGAAAACCTGCCGCTATTCCAGGCGATGCTGATCCTGGCGCAGGTGGGGGAAGATTCCCTGATCCCGTATTTCGGTGGCAATGATTCGGTAGGCTCAGTGATGCGCAAACGGCTTGAGCCGATCACCACACCGTTGCTGGAACAGGTAGCCGTTTTGTTGAAATGAAAGCAAACCCCGCCCCTGGCAGGCGGGGTGATACGGGTTCAGGCAGCGGCGTCAGGGGTCTGTGGGGCAGTTTTTTCCACTGCGTCCTTGACCATCGGTTGCAGTTCACCCTTCTGGTACATTTCCAGGGTAATGTCACAGCCGCCGATCAGTTCACCGTTGATATAGATTTGCGGGAAAGTCGGCCAGTTGGCGTATTGCGGCAACTCCTGGAAGATTTCCGGGTCAGTCAGGACATTGACGTAGGCAAACGGCTGGCCGCAGGCCATCAACGCCTGCGCGGCACGGCTGGAAAAACCGCATTGTGGCATTTGTGGTGTGCCTTTCATGAAAATGATGACAGCGTTGCTTTTGACGGCCTGGTCGATGCGTTCCAATGCGCTCATGGTATTTATTCCTCAATCGTTCAATATGCTGGGATGGATTACATTCTACCTGTCCGGGGAAATAAATAAACGCCAGATTCCATGCGGGTTCAGTGCCGCAGTCTGCCTGTGTGCAATACGTCTGTAAAACGGCTGGCTCAGTAAAAAATTCACGGAGCCTGCATGACCTTTGCAAGTGATTGGTGCAGAATCGGCACTTTCTTGCCTTCAACGGATTCAGGATAAACATAACAGGATGAGCAGCCGTCTTTTGCGTTCCGGTGCTGTGATCAGCGCCATGACCATGGTTTCCCGCGTGCTGGGTTTGGTGCGTGACATGGTGGTTGCCCGTTATTTCCCGGTGAATGGGGCAACCGATGCGTTTTATGTGGCATTCCGTATCCCCAACCTGTTGCGCCGCCTGTTTGCGGAGGGTGCCTTTTCGCTGGCCTTTGTGCCGGTATTGTCGGAATACCGGGAAAAGGAATCGCCGGAAACCCTGAAAGACCTAGTCGACCATGTGGCAGGTTATCTGGGCTTGATCCTGCTGGTGGTCACGGTCTTGGGGGTGATTGCCGCCCCGGTAGTGATGTGGGTGTTTGCCCCCGGTTTTGACAGCAAGCCGAATGCCCGCCCGGATCTGGCGGTGGAAATGTTGCGCATTACCTTTCCGTACATCCTGTTCATTTCCCTGACGGCGTTTGTCAGCGGCATCCTCAATACTTTCCACAAGTTTGCCATTCCGGCCTTGACGCCCGCGTGGCTGAATGTGGTGATGATTGGCGCAGCGATCTGGATTTCGCCCAATTTTGAAGAGCCGATGGTGATGCAGGCGTGGGCGGTGTTTGTGGCGGGGCTGGTGCAACTGGCTTTCCAGTTACCGGCACTGGCGCGGCTGGGTTTGTTGCCGCGCTTCCGTATCCGCTGGAAACATGAGGGTGTGCAACGCATCATGAAACTGATGCTGCCGACCCTGTTTGGTTCATCGATCGCGCAACTGAACCTGATGATCAATACAATTCTGGCGTCTTTTCTGGCGGTGGGAAGCATTACCTGGCTGTACTATTCCGACCGTTTTGTGGAATTGCCGCTGGCGATGGTGGGAGTGGCATTGGGGACGGTGATTTTGCCCAAACTGTCCAGTGACCATGCCAAGGCGGATGCCGAACAGTTCCGCCATACCATGGACTGGGCCTTGCGTACCGGTTTGCTGGTGTCGATACCTTCCACACTGGGGCTGATGCTGTTGTCGAAACCGATCCTGGCGGCGGTGATGATGCACGGCGCGTACAAATGGAGTGATGTGCAAATGTCCGCGCTCAGCTTGATGACCTATTCCTCCGGGCTGAGCGGTTTCATTCTGGTGAAAGTGCTCGCGCCCGGTTTTTATTCACGGCAGGACACCAAAACGCCGGTCAAGATTGGCATGATTTCGATCTTTTCCAATATGCTGCTGAATGTGTTGATCGTGTTGCCGTGGTATTTCTCCGGGTTGCCGGGGGCACATGCCGGGCTGGCGCTGGCAACGGCGCTGGCGGGCTATGTCAACGCAGGCTTGCTGTTTTACAACCTGCACAAACAGCAGATTTTTGACCCGGAAAAAGGCTGGGCAGGGTTTTTATTGCAGGTGGCGCTGGCCTGTCTGGTCATGGGCGGAATGATTGAACTGCTTTCACCGTCAGACCTATGGTGGCAGGCGCCCGGCACATGGCGCAAGGTGGCGGCGCTGACCGGGCTGATTGTACTCGCGCTGGTCAGCTATTTTGGTACATTGAGGTTGATGGGGATGCCATTCAGGAAAATGCTGGGTAGGTAGGCAAGCTTTTTCTGCTAGACTCAGGCACGTGCGAGAATCCCCGGAATTTTAAAAATACATTGAACACTCATCATCTGGAGTTCCATTCCATGAAAAAGATTGCAACGCTTTTGTCTGTTCCTGTTGTCCTGCTGGCCGCATGGGGTGGTAGCAGTTGGTATATCGGCCAACAGACGGAAGCTTCCATCCGTCAGCTCATCGACCAGCAGAACCAGCAAATGGCTGGCCGTGGTGTCAAGCAGGAGCTGGTCAGTTATGAAAAATCAGCTTTTGGCGCAAAAGCCGTCAGCAAACTGAAATTTGATGTCCCTCCCCTGAATGAAGCCATCGGCGAAGTCCAGTTCGTCAATGACATCCAGAACGGGCCGGTCTTTTTTGGCGGTGGCAGCGCGGTGCAGTTCGGCATGTCTCGCATGACCACCCATCTGGACATGGCCGCGCTGGATGACGAAAAACGTCAGGCGTTGAAAACCGCGTTTGCCGGGCAGGAGCCGTTCATCGGCCATACGGTAGTCGGTTTTTCCAACACTGGTACGTATAATTTCAGCATGAATCCGCTGAAACTGGATGAAAGTGGTACTGCCCTGACCATTGACGGGGCAAACCTGAGCGGTGCTTATTCCCAGGATATGACCGGCACAATCAATATGCATGTCGGCAAGCTGGAAATGAAGGAGCCGACGTCCAAACTGGAAATACCTTCCATGGATGTCGAAGGCAATGTTACCGGGGTGCTGGCGGGACAGGCGTTGGGGCAGTTTTCCGTGAAAGCGCCGCAGGTCTCGGTGCTGGCGGAAGGGACAACCAAACCTGTCGTGTTTGACATGGCCCTCAAATCCAACAGCGATGTGAAGGATCATGAGGCCAGTGGTTCGGTTGAGTTCACCGCTGACAATATCCAGGGTGTGAATGATGCCCTGACCCGTGCGGCGCTCAAGCTGGACTTTTCCGGCCTGAATGAGGATGGTCTGAAAGAGTTCGGTGAATTGCAGGCTGAAATGCAGAACACCCTCAACCAGACCGAGTGGAACGCCGATGCGATGGAAACCCCGGAAGGCCAGAAAAAGCAGCAGGAGCTGATGCAGAAAGTCAGCGAAACCAGCAATCAAATGGTCGGTTTGCTGTTCAGCAAGGTCTTGAAAACCGGCAAGAGCCGTCTCCATAATGTGGTCAGTGCGGAAAGCCCGAAAGGCAAGTTCAACAGTGACATTGACCTGACCTATACCGGGCAGGGTGCGCCGGGCATGACGGAACTGGTCAGCTTTGGCCCTAATGACTGGGCAAAAATAATGCAGGGTAAAGTTACCCTGGATGCCGACAAGGCCATGTTGCCGGAAGGCACAGAGATGTTGCTGACCCCGCTGGAACAGCAGGGTTTGCTGAAAGTGGATGGGGCAAAACTCAAGAGTGAGGCCATTCTGGCAGGTGATAATGTCACCTTGAATGGCAAACAGATGAGTTTCGCCGATTTCCTGACGCTGCTTGCCCCGGATACGGGTGCTGCCAGTGCGCCAGAGGGTGCCGTCGGGGGCGATGCGGCTGACCTGGGTATTCCGCAAGATTTGATGGATAAAATCCAGAAGGAAGGTTTGACCAAGGAGAACATGCAATTGCTGGAAGAAAGCGATGATGTTCCCAAGGAAACCGTGGATATGTTCAAACAACTGCAACAACTACAGCAAGGTTCGCAGCAAGAGCAAAAGGATACAAAGTAATGGCTGACTCCCCTTATATTTTTGAAGCTAATCCACAGAATTTCCCGCAGGTACTGGAGGCTTCCCACCAAGTTCCGGTATTGGTGGACTTCTGGGCTGACTGGTGCCAGCCGTGCAAGACGCTGATGCCCATGCTGGCGAAGTTGGCGGATGAATATCAGGGGGCATTCCTGCTGGTGAAGGTCAATACTGACCAGCACCAGCAGTTGGCCGCCCAGTTTGGGGTGCGCAGTTTGCCAACCGTCAAGGTGTTCAAGGGCGGCAAAGTGGTGGATGAATTCATGGGGGCATTGCCGGAAAGTGATGTCCGCGCCTTCATCAACAAGCACCGGGTGCGCAAGACCGAGCCTTACCGCCAGCAGGCGCTTGCCATGTTCGAGTCGGGTGATGTGGACGCTGCGATTGACCTGATGCAACAGGTTCTCCAGCATGAGCCGGATTTTCATGAAGCAAGCATTGAACTGGCCGGAATGCTGATCCATCAGGGCAAGGGCGAGGATGCTGAAGCCCTGTTGCTGAAGGTTCCACCGGATGTGGTGACTGATACGGAAATGCGCCAGTTATTGGCGGAAGCCCGCAAGCTCAAGCTTCAGGCAGAGGTGGCGGATATTGATACCTCTGCTCTTGAACAACGCCTTGCTGATAACCCTGATGATCTTGATGCGATGCTGGAACTGGCGTCGCTGCGGGTTGCCATGGATGACATCGAGGGTGGTCTGGAGCTGTATTTTACCGTCCACAAAAAGGACAGCAACTTCAGGGATGGCGCGGGTAAGAAAGGTATGTTCAATACCTTTGAATTGATTGGTACAGCCAATCCGCTGGTCAAGAAGTATCGGAACAAGCTGTTTGCCTTGTTGTATTAAAATCGGGTTGTTGGTTCATTAAGCAGGGGAGATACGTCCGTTAAACGGTCTTCTCCCGCTCGCGCAGCCAGCCCGTCAAACTGAAACGCTCCTTCCGCGCAGGCATCACTTCGTGCCAGAAGCGTGTGCTGCGGAACAGCACCAGTGTTCCAGCGTGTGGGAAAACGTCAAGGTACTCACCGCCATCGGTTCCATTGGTATAAAAACGTAATTGACCGCAATCACCTTCCTGCCAGTTTTCATTCAAGTACAGCACTGCGGTTATCAGCCGCGCACTCATGCCCCGGAAATTATCCAGATGCCGTTTGTAGAATGCGCCGGGTGGGTAAATGGCGAAATGCGATTCAAATTCAAACAGGCCAAGGTATAACAGGCGATTCAGGTTCTGGCGTAACGCTTCAATAAAGTCCTGGTAATCTGCCAAGGCGCCGGATGTGGCGCGTTCCAGCCATTGCACCTGGTCATTACGGATTGACTCATTAACATTCAACTCTTGTCCGCGCCCGACGCCTGCGGTATGAAATTCGCCAGCATCCCACTGGGCTTGCGCTTGTGTCTGCAATTCACGCACTTTGTCGACCGGCAGGAAGTCAGGCAAGACAATCCAGCCTTGCCCGGCCAGTGCATCGGCAATGCCTTCAATGTCGATACGCTCGAATAGCGTGGTAGCACCTGTTTTGATTGCTGCTGTCATTGTTTTAGTCCCAATCCACGTGCCAGTCTTGTTTGTCGTTGCCGCAGGCCCATGCCTTGCCGCGCATTCCAGTGGCGCAAGGGTGCAATCCGGTCAACCGCCATCAGCCCCACCGCCCGTGCGTGTGCCAGCGGCGCAAAATCATTGGAAAATACCCTCACCAGTGTATCAGTGTAACGCACTACGGATTGGTGATCCGGTCTGCGCAGCGCCTGATATTGTGCCAGCAATTCCGGCGCACCGGGATCAGCCTTTTCACGCGCCGCATCGGCCAACAATTCGGCGAGTTGTGCAACATCCCGTAGCCCCAGATTCAAACCTTGCCCCGTAACCGGATGCAAGGCGTGGGAAGCGTTGCCGATAACCACTGCACGGCCTGCTACTTCCTGGGTGGCCTTTTGCAAAACCAGCGGGTAAGTCGCGCGTTGCCCCACTTTGGTGAAGGTTCCCTGACGGTAGCCAAATTCTACCTGTAATTTGTTCAAGAAGTCAGCATCATTCAGTTGCATGGTGTTTGCTACTTCGTCATCGCGGTGTGTCCATACCAGCGAATAGCGTCCTTCGGTCAGGGGTAACAAGGCCAGCGGGCCATTGGTGGTAAAGCGTTCGTAAGCCGTGTTCCGGTGTGGTTCTGAGGTGGTGACATTGGCAATCAGGGCGGTCTGGTGATAGTCACGGCGAATGCTGCTGATGCCGAGTGCTTCACGCACGTTGGAATCGCGCCCGTCAGACACCACCAGCAGGCGGGTTTGCAAGCTATCCACCACGCCGTTACGTTCGATTTGTACCTGCACGCTGTCGGCGGATTGTTCCACCCCATACACCTTCGCCGGAACAATCAGCTCGATCTTCCCCCCCTCGCCCCTTGCGGGAGAGGGGTTGGGGGTGAGGGGGTCTTCTGTCAGCTCATCGTACAGCAGTTTGCCCAGTACCCGGCTTTCCACCACGTAACCCAGCGCAGGAACATTTTCCTCACTGGCTTCCATCCGTGCTGCGCCAAAATGCCCCTGATCGGAAATGTGGATGTGCTGGATGCTTTCCACCCCGGAACGCAGTTTGTTCCAGATGCCCATGCCCTGATAAATGCGGCTGGAGCCATACGATAGGGCGATGGAGCGGTCGTCGTAACTGGGCTGTTCGGCCACGCCAAAGCTGAAGGCTTCGATCAGGCCGACTTTCAGGTTCAGCGGTTTGAGGGCAACGGCGAGGCTTGCGCCCACCATGCCGCCGCCAACGATCAGGACATCAAACATGCATCAATGCCTCAATATCATCAATTTCTTTCACCACGTCACGGGTCAGGACTTCGTTGCCGTCGGCAGTGATCAGCACGTCGTCCTCAATACGGATGCCGATATTCCACCACTTCGGGTCAACGTTGTCGGCGGGGGAAATGTATAGCCCCGGCTCGACCGTCAGCACCATGCCCGGTTCCAGTGTGCGCCAGTTGTCACCGCTTTTGTAATCGCCTACGTCGTGCACATCCATGCCCAGCCAGTGGCCAGTCTTGTGCATGTAGAACTGGCGGTAAGGTTCTTCCCGCTCCGGTTCATCAGCGGTGATTTCAGGCTTTTTCAGCACTTCTTCCAGTGTGCCGGAAAAAATGCCCACGTCAATCAAACCCTGGGCAAGCACACGCACGGCGGCCTGATGTGGATCATCCCAGGTTTTGCCGGGTCTGGCTTGATCTATGGCAGCTTTTTGCGCGTCCAGCACCACCTGATACAAGGCGCGTTGCTCCGGACTGAACTTGCCACTGACCGGAAAGGTGCGGGTAATGTCGGCGGCGTAGCATTCGTATTCCGCGCCTGCGTCGATTAACAGCAGGTCGCTATCCTGCAATTTAGCGTTGTTTTCGATGTAATGCAGGATACAGGCATTTTTGCCACCCCCAACGATGGTGGTATAGGCAGGTTCCATGCGTTCACGGCGAAATTCATGCAGGAATTCGGCTTCGATTTCGTACTCGAATTTGCCGGGTTTGCACACCTGCATGGCACGGGTATGGGCGCGGGCGGAAACTTGTGCGGCATGGCGCATGACCGCGATTTCCGCCTCTGACTTGAACAGGCGCATATCGTGCAGGATGCGGTCGAGCATGACGATGACGTGCGGTGCGCGGATACCGGCGCGTGCCTTTGCCCGCAAATGGTTGATCCAGCCCATCATGTGCTGGTCGAAATCGGGGTTTGCGCCGAGATCGTAATGTACCTGGTCACGCCCGGTCAGCAGTTGCGGCATCAGCTTGTTGAGGTCGCTGATCGAGTGGGCATCATCCGCACCGTGCAAGTTTTTGACGCCTTCCGTTCCGGCGCGGATGCCTGTCCAGCGTTCCGCCTTTTCATCCTTTTCGCGGCAAAACAGCACGTATTCGCCTGTCTCACGCCCCGGTACAAATACCGCAACCGCTTCCGGCTCATTGAAGCCGGTCAGGTAATGGAAATCGCTGTCCTGGCGGAACGGGTATTCGGCGTCGCGGTTACGCACTTTCAGGCCACCGGATGGCACAACGGCAATCGCATCCTTGCCCAGCCGATCCAGTAAACGGCGACGGCGGGCAGCGAATTCTTCTTTGGGAATAACCGGTTTTTCCATCAATGAAATCCTTCTTTTGCCCCTCTCCCCTTGAGGGAGGGGGGATGGGGTGAGGGGTAAAATTAATGTACCTGTGGTGCCGCTTTCATCGGCTGCATTTCTTCGGTCATCATCATGACGCCGACGCGCAGGTATTCCAGCAGTTCGATCAGGGCATTTTCTGATTCTTCCTCATTGTCCAAGTCCAATTCGCCGGATGACCCAATACGTACCACGTCTTCCAGCCAGTCGCGGGAATCTTCCGGCAGATGCCTGAAGTCGTGGATGCCAGCTGTGGCAATACCTAGCCCAAAACCCTGACACCAGTCCTGCATGGCTTCCACTTGTGCTGGCAGATCGTCATCTTCTTCCGGCAGGAACAGGGCAAAATCCATGTCTCCTCCGTTCAATTGCTGGCGGGTTACAATAAATAACTGGCGTAACAAGGTGCGGGCTTCCTGAAAATGGAAATCCTGCGGGTCGCCTTCCAGCACTTGCGCCAGCCACTGGTTCTGATCACTGGTCTGATCCACGGCCAGCATGCCACAGCACACGCCGTGAATTTCAGCCGCAGAGTGGTCAACGCCTGCACGCCCGAGGGCACGCTCCAATTCTACGTAATCCGGTATTTCGTTATCCAAAGTGATTGTCTCCGTAAGAAAACTTCCCTGATATGATTGACCATCTTCAACAGTCTTTACTACCATTGTTGGCATGAATGCACAAACTCCCGTTCCCCCCCTTCATGATCAGCTTGCTTCTGTTGAGGAGCGGGTGTCACGCCTGCTGGTTCTGGTTGATAAACTCGCCTCGGAAAACAGCGAGTTGCGAAAGCGGGAAAAATCCCTTGCCCATGAATGCCTTGAGCTGCGTACCCGAAATGACAAGGCAGGCAGCCAATTGGAAACCATGATCAACCGTCTCAAGAACCAGCAAAACGGATCGGCCTGAGCGCTATGGATAAGTCTATCAAACCTGTCACTGTCCGTATCCTGGAGAAGGATTATATGGTTGCCTGCCCGGAAGGCGAACAGGATGCCCTGGTTGCTTCATCACGCCGGGTCGACCGGGAAATGCGCAAGGTGCGTGATTCCGGCAAGGTGCTGGGCACTGACCGGATTGCGGTGATGGTCGCCCTCAACCTTGCCCATGAATTGATGCATGGCAACCGGATTGCGGTTCCTGACAACATGCCCAGCAGTGCTGATCTGGATAGTTACCGGCAGAAATTACAGCAATTGCAGGAACAACTGGATAGCGTGCTGGAAAAGCATAAAGTCTAGGCATTTGTCAATTCTTCCCAGTGCCACACAAATGTAATAGTATGGGTTTCAAGGACACCTCTGGGGCATTTGTGAGGGGATGGGTATTATCCTTGAGCCTAATTTCTTACCCCGGGAGCCGTTGTAACTGCTTGGTGAGCATGGCCGCAAGACGGTAAGCCTGAAAACAGTTCGCTGCACCCACTTGAACCTCTGGTTCAAGGTCGAAGTCTCCCACGGTGATTTGGAGCGTGTCCCATTCTATTTCCTTCCTTTGTTTCCCCTGCATGATTTTCCAGACATTTTGGTAGTTCGCCTGTTATATTTGGTGGGCAGGAGGAATACGCATGTCAAAGATAAAAACATTTTCCGCCGTATGTCTGGCGGGGGTATTGGTATATGCCCTGATGGGGGGTGTTGCCAATGCCGAAGATACGGTTGCTACCCCGGCAGCCGCCGATGGGAAAACTGCCGAACAGCATCACCGTCTGGTCATCCAGATGAACAAGGATGACCATCAGCTTCAGGATCACGTCCTGTCCAATATCGTCAACCTGCAAAAGTTTTACGGGATGGACAATATTGAAATCGAAGTGGTCGCTTATGGTCCCGGTATCTGGTTCCTGACCGAAGGCAGCAAATACGCGGATCGCATTGAAAGCCTGATCCTGCAAAACGTAGTGTTTACCGCCTGTGGCAATACGCTGGATACGCTTGAACGCACCGATGGCAAACGTCCGGCATTGCTGGATGGCGTGGAAACCACCCAGGCCGGTATTGCCCGCCTGATGGAATTGCAGGAAAAGGGTTACAGCTACCTCAGTCCCTGAGGCAATCCGGGTAGGAGCAATCCTCCCCCCGGCATTGGCAGGCAGCGGATGCTGATTGTGCAATCAGTTGCGGCATCAGGCTGGAAACACCCAGATACGGCGCCAAACGGATTTGTACGTTCGGGTGTTCGTGCTGTTTTTCCTGTACCAGTTGCGGAACGTCGACAACCACATGGCGGCCAGCAGAGAGGAAAAACGGCATGATGGTCACGCTTTCCGCACCCAGATCAATGCAGTGCTGGATGCCATCGGGAATGGACGGTTCCGCCAGTTCCAGAAAGGCACTGCTAACAAACCCGTAGGTATCGCCTGTCTGCTGTGCAACCTGGCCTGCAAGGCGGCGGATTTCCTCATTGGATTCAGCACGGCGGCTACCGTGGGCAACAATCAGTAAGGCTTGCATCAGGACATTTTCCTTATCGGGATGAATTTTTCCGGCGGGTTGGCGGGCAGCCATTGTGGCGCCCAAGCGTGACCATACACCACTTCGTAGGTTGCTGGGTAAAGCCCCTCTGCACTGCGGAAGTTTTCGTAGGCTTCCAGAAAGGCTTGCAGACGTGCCTTGCTGGTCAAGCCGGGGTTGCGCCCGTGAGTGGCATTGTTGGCGCCAATGCCTTTGAGGTCACGCAACAGGCCACGCACGTCGCTATAGGTCAGGGTGATGATTTCCATGTCCATAACCGGATCGCGGAAACCGGCCTGTAATAGCGCATCGCCTACATCATGCATATCCATGAAACGGCTGGTATGGGTATGGCCATCGACCTTGCCCCAGCTTGCCCGCAACTCCTTGAGCGTGTCAGGGCCGAAGGTGGAAAACATCAACATGCCACCCGGTTTCAACACCTGCACAAATTCATTGAATACGCTTGGCAAGTCATTGCACCACTGCAACATCAGGTTGGAAACCAGCATGTCCGCGCATTGCGGCTGGAAGGGCAGGTGGGCAACGTCGGCACAGACACCGTGCGGCTTGCGCAACCAGCTACCGCGCTGGCGGGTTTTTTTCGCCATGCTGTGGGCAAGGTCAACACCGATAACGCAGGCTTTCTTGTAACGCTTGAGCAGCTTTTCGGTCATAAAACCTGTGCCGCTGCCGAGGTCGAGTACAGTTTGCGGTTGCAGCTTGATCAGGTCGAGGCGTTCCAGCAGGCGCTCACCGATTTCGCGCTGCAAGATGGCATTGGCGTCATAAGTATGCGCTGCCCGATCAAAGCCCAGCCGGGTTTTGTGTTTGTCCAGTAGCCAGGGAGAGGACGTGTCAGTGCTCATCCAGAAAAGCCCCAATGTGTTCCATGAAAAGCTCCGGGTGGGTAACGAAGGGTACATGCGCTGCGTTCGGCAACAGCGCGATGTGCTTATACCCCATTTCCGGCAGTGCGTCAGCCAGTGAAGCGGGAATCAGCTTGTCCAACCTTCCGAGCAGCCACAATGCCGGTTGTTTGACCGGCTGCCGGGTAAAGTCGGTGGTGGCGAGGATATTCAGGCCGGACTCCAGCGCTGGTATAGAGGCTGGTTGTTGCATGATGTGTTCACGCAGCGCATTGACGGCGCGGGTATCGGTCTTGAGGCCAAGGAATTGCAGGGCGAAAAAGCGTTTCACCGTACCCCGATAGTCGGTTTGCAGGTTGTTGGCGAAATTGGCCAGCACATCGGGGGCAAGCCCGTGTTGCCAATGCGTATCCGCCACGAATTTGGGTGTGCTGGTAATCTGGATCAGGCCGGAAACCTTGTCTGGCAAAGCGTGTGCCAGCCCTTGCGCAATCAGGCCGCCGAGTGACCAGCCCATGATGATGGCGTCCTGCGGAATATGGTCGGCCAGTTGTTCCACGGTATTGTCCAGCGAACCCATGGGTTTGTCGTGGTTATTACCGTGACCGGGCAGGTCGATACAGGTGATGCGGGCACGTTGCTCCAGCGCAGGCAGGATGGGTTCCCACACGCGGCTGTTCATTCCCCAGCCGTGCAGGAGGACGAGGGGTCTGCCTTGCCCGATAGTGTTGGTATACAATGCGGTCACAATTTTCACTCTAGTATGAAACGGATATATCCATGGCCTACTTGTTGATTCCTTTGGCTTACCTGATGGGTTCCCTGTCGGCGGCCATCATTACCTGCAAGCTGATGAACCTGCCCGACCCGCGCACGCTGGGTTCCCATAATCCGGGGGCAACCAATGTGCTGCGTTATGGCGGCAAGAAAGCGGCAGCCATTACCCTGTTGGGTGATGCCCTGAAAGGCTTGGTTCCTGTGCTGCTTGGCCAAGCGTTGGGGCTGGATTATACCTTGTTGATCCTGATTGGTATTGCGGCATTTTTGGGGCATTTGTACCCGGTTTTCTACGGTTTTAAAGGTGGGAAAGGGGTTGCAACTGCCATCGGCGTATTCCTTGGGGTCAATGTCTGGGGTGGGCTGAGCTTTATCGGTATCTGGCTGCTGATGGCGAAAGGTTTCAAGATTTCCTCGCTGGCGGCACTGATTGCCACCGCTTTGTCACCCTTGTATTTCTGGTTAATTATCGGGCATGGTGGGTTAACGCTGGGTGTGGCTTTCATGGCGGTACTGATTTTCTGGCGGCATCAATCGAATATCCGCAACCTGTTGTCGGGTACTGAAGACCAAATCAAGTCGCGTGAGGCTGCGGCTGCCGAAGAAGAATAAGCCGCAGGTTGCACGAATCGTGGTTATTTCCATTGGCGAAGTAGTTGTCAGTGCGCTGGCCAGTTTCGTGGCCTGTTTCTTTTCGGCATTGGCGGGCGGTGGAGCCGGGTTGATCCTGTTGCCGATCCTGATTATCAGTGGCTTGCCGTTCATCAATGCGCTGGCCTCGCACAAGCTCGCGGTCGGTTTCATCGGCGTTGGCAGTACCTTGCGTTATGCGCGGGAAAACCTGATCGACTGGCGGATATTCTGGTGGAACGCCCTGCTGGGTGCGCCGTTTGTGGTGGCGGGAACCTTGTTTGCGACGGCTCTGAATCAGAATCTGATGCTGTTGTTGGCGGGGATATTCATCCTGCTGATGGCGGGTGTTTCCTGGTTGAAAAAGGGTGGGGGCGTGCAACACGCACCGCAAACCGGACGGCGGCAGGTGATCCTCGGCAGTTTGTTGCTGGTTCCGATTGCGTTTTATTCGGGGTGGGTTTCGGTCGCCAGCGGGGTGTTTACCACCATGCTGTATCTGTACCTGCTGCGCTTTGACCAGTTGCACGCTACGGCCATGACATTGGCGGCAAATGGTCTGGTATGGAATGCGATTGGTGCGGTGGCGCATCTGACGCTGGGGCATATTTACTGGGAAATTGCGCCGGGTTTGATTATCGGTGCGTTATCGGGTTCTTATCTCGGGGCGGCATTGGGGATCAAAAAGGGCAACAAATTCCTCAAGCAAATGTTCCTGCTGTCCGCAGTCATCTCGGGGATCGTGCTGGTCTACAAGGCACTTTAGCGCACATTTTCAGGTTCAGGACAGAAACCTGACCTATACTTCCGCTAATGGAGCATTTAACAACATTATAACGGAGAGGGGGATGCGTATTGGACAGCGGAAGGGGGCTTGAATCTGTGTCGTTTACCTCGGTTGCAGGTACAGGGTCAACCAGCAGTGGTGATGAAACGGTGGTTTCCCGTTATGGGCGGCGATTCCCGTTGACCTTGGCGGGTTGGCGTATGCGTGATGTCCTGCATAACAGCGATAATTCGATCATCTTTCTTGCTGAAAATACGGCGGGTGTCCAATCTGCGATCAAACGTTTCAAGTTTGCCGTTGCACGTCTCGATAAAGGGAAAGTGCAAAGGGTTTTGCGCCAGTATCTGGAATTATGCCAACCTGGATGCACAGGTCTGGTGCATTTACTGGATGCAGGCATCAACGATCAGGCGGTTTATCTGGTGATGGAATATGTGCAGGGTTATACCCTGAAACATTATCTGGCTGGGGCGAACATGCCATCCCTGGTGCTGCGGATGCACTGGTTTGGGGAGTTGTTGGCAGGTCTGGGGGCAGTGCATGAGGCTGGTTTGCTGCACCGCGACCTGAAGACTTCCAATATCCTGATCCGTGAGAATGGCCATCTGGTGTTGCTGGATTTTGGCCTGGAAACCTGCCTGCTGGTGGAGTCCGGTTTCCTGGGCAAGGATGAAATTTACGGCACACCCTATTACCTCAGCCCGGAACGGATGATGGGGGATCCCTCCAGTCAAGCTTCCGACCTGTATTCCTTGGGGGTAGTCCTATATGAACTGCTGACCGGGGAGAAGCCTTACGATGCAAACTCTCTCGAAGAACTCTTGAAAAAACACGCGCTTGCCCCCATACCTCGGCTTCCTGAAGCAGTAGCGGCGTTTCAACCATTGATTGACGGGTTATTGGCAAAGTTTCCTGAAAACCGGCTACAGTCAGTCGAAACAGTGGTACAAATGTTGCAAGGTATTATCCAGTTATGCCCGGATTTACAGGTATCCGGCACCAATTGGGAGGTGGCACGATGAATCAGAAATCAAAATGTACATTTGTCAGCAGTTGTGAGCAGGCGCTGGCTTACCGTTTTATCCGAATTTCCCGCTGGGTCGCTTTGGCCTTGTTGGTTGGGATTGGTTTGGGCGGATGGTGGGTTGGCTACCAGCGCCAGGACATCAATTGGGTGTTTACTGGCGTATGCATGTCCTGTGGGGTTCTACTGTACTGGATGGGGAGCTGCATTTTGCGCAGTGAGTGCCAGCGGCAGCGCAGCAGGGCATCCTGCCCCAAGGTGGTGGTATTGCAGCGTGTTTCGCCAGCAAGGCTGTCCTGAATGCATTAAATAGAGTAAAGTTTCTCCTATAACAACAATGAAAAGTAGGGGCTATGTTACGTTTTCTGTTTGTCTTCCTGCTGGTTCAGGGCATTTTCTTCGGGGTGGAAATGCTGCAACCGGTGCAATCGGCCATTATCCTTCCGTGGACAAGCTTGCTGGCTGAAGTCAGTGGCTGGCTGATGTCCAGCTTTGATCCTGATGTAGTCACTTTCGGCAAGGTTGTCAGCAGCACGTCCAACGGTTTCGCGGTTTCCATAGAACCTGGTTGTAACGGGGTGGAAGCCATGATCGTATTGCTGGCTGCCATTATCGCGTTCCCGGCTCCCTGGCGTTACAAACTGTATGGCCTTCTGTTTGGCTTTTGCGCCATTCAGGGTTTGAACCTGCTGCGGGTCATCAGCCTGTTTTACCTGGGGCAATGGAGCCGCGAGCTGTTTGACTGGGCGCACCTGTATATCTGGCAAGCCCTGATCATGCTGGATGCTTTGGTCGTATTTCTGGTATGGATACGTTACCTGCCGCATGAAGGCGCGGCTTCACCGCCAGCAGATGGGGGGGCAACGGTATGACGTTGAAGCCTCTATCCCGTTTCATGCTGGGTGTGTTGGTGTTTTTTCCGCTGACGTTTTTTCTGTGGTACGTCAGTGCCCCGTTTCACCTTGCCCCGATTACCTTTCTGAGTGGAAAGCTGTTAAGCGTGTTGACGCCGGATGCTGTGATGTGGCTACGTCTGGATGGGCATACGCTGGTGCTGGCGTCCAGTTTTGGGCATGACAGCGCAGGGGCTGTGGTTTCACCGCCGCCGGGCGATGATGTGCTGGGCTTCCAGTTGAATCCGCTGATTTACAGCTACAGCCTGCCACTGGTAGCAGCCTTGATGCTGGCAACGCCGGGAAAAGACAAGTGGCTGAACCTGTTTTGGGGGGGATTACTGGTCATTCCGGCGGAACTGTTCAGCATGGTGTTCAGTGTATTGAAAACCCTGACCTTTGATGTTGGCAAGGCGTTTCAGGTGCAACAGGGCTTTTCCCAGAATACGGTAGACATGATTGCCATGGGGTATCAGGTGGGAACCTTGTTATTACCGATGATTGTGCCGC
>JBBIHI010000013.1:0-22377 GCA_037447095.1 Thiotrichaceae bacterium | reverse complement strand
TCGAGCGACACCGACACGTCGCGCAGCGCTTCTGGTTTGCCTTGTTGATTTAATTGACGTGCCCATGACAGCATCTTTTCTGCCACCTGCCGGGCTTCTGATAGCCAGCCATAACGGCGATAAACCTCGAATACCCGCTCTGCCAGCAGTAAATGTTCCCGCCGGGGCTGCATAACTGACTTGCGTTTCAGGAAAGAAAACCAGCCACCGGAACCAGATTCAGACTTTTGCAACAAACGTTGCCATTCGCCCAATATGACCTGCTGCGTTTCGGGAATCTGGAAACGCCGTTCCCCCAGCCTGCTTCCCTCACGGGATTGCCCCCCCCCCGTAGAGAGGGGTTCCACTTGCAGCAAACTGTTATCCAGTTCTTCTGCAAGAATCCGTATCGACCACAAGTCAGGAACCAGCCCGGCAATTTCCCGTTTAAACACCTCGGGTAACACAAAAACCATTGGTGCAGGATAAGCACTACGCCACACATCACGCCGTTCATTCAGACGTAACAACAGTTGACGGTATTGTTGCAAAGCCACCTGATCATTTGAGTGATGAAGGGCAATCCAAACCGGCGCGTGTAACAATTGCCATTTTTCATCGCGCTTGAGTAGTTTGAGCATGGTTTGTTCCAGCCAGTCTGGTTGCTCCGGCTGGAAGTAAATTTCCTGAAGGCGGGTTGTTTTCCCGATAAAAAAGCGTTCAAGGCGCTGTCTGAAAATATCGGTGAGCGTGACATTGGAGGCAAACAGGAAAACCAGCGCGAAACCGTCAGTCCAGTCCAGATGCTGGCGCAAGTCCTGCCAGACTTCTTCGCCCTTACTGTTGAGCCTCGCGCCCATCCAGCACCTTCATACGTTCAGCCACATAGGAATCAATCAGGGGGTGTATGCCATACCAGTTTTCACCATTCTGGTAATGGATCACGAGATTGCGGTCAAACAGCAAAGCCAGCTCTGGCAGTTTATCCCGCTCATCCAGTTCCGCCTGCTGGGTTTCACGTACCCGGAACAACCAGCGGGTTGCCACATCATCAATTGGCTGCAAACTACGCGCCAACTTTTCCTTGGACAAACGTGCCAATTCAGCATCCAGTGGCAATTTCAATACCTGTTGTGTGCCCGCTTTCACCAACATATTGCTTACCAGTGAGAAAAAATCACGAATGTCGCCACCGCTGGCAATTGCCAACTCATTCAGGATCGCGTCTGTGAATATCTCCCGTGCTGCCCCAGTCCGATAATAAATCATGTCCCGTAAAATGCTTAAACCACGGGGGTCAGATTCCCCTGAGCGACGCTGGCGTACATGCACACTGGGCAGGGAGACAGGCACTTCGCCAGCACCAATGGCAATACTGTTCAAGTAAGGGGGGATGGTAATCACCGTATGCATGAGCGGCAAACGCAGGTGTTTTCCATCCGCACCAAACAGCTTGACCACACTTTCATAGACTTGCTTCACATTGCCGTAATAACCACGGATTTGCTCAAACGAGTCAATAATCACGGCAACCTGCAAGCCAGGGTTCTTATAGTCCCTGCGCAATGCCCCAACCAATTCGGTAGCAAATTCCTGCACCTGTGTAACCAGCTCGGTTGTATAACCCCGGGTCACATCCTGAAGACGCTGCTTGAAAGCATTATCTGCTTTGAGACGTGCGGCAATATCCACCCCAAACTCTACTGCGGGTAATTTGAGGCTGCTTTTCAAACTGGTTTTTTCAATTTCCAGACGGCTGATAAAGTTTTTCAACTTTTCCCAGTAGCTTTGCCCCTCGACCATCAGGCCATGCTCGCGGCGTGCCTGTTCGGCAAGACCGGCACTGACAGCAATCAGAAAATCACTGATTTCAGTTGGCTCAGACATGTGCAGGTAACGCAACATGTCAACATAAAATACAACCACCCCATTGGCCTGCAACATGCTGCGCAAACGCAGCAGTTCGGTACTCTTGCCCGTACCGCGTTGTCCTGTGACGTAATACAGGCTTTGGGTATCGTTAAAACCAATTTCATTACAAATTTCGGTGATCGGGTCGTATGCGAGTCGCTCAACGTAAGGCACATACCACCCCGCATCATGGGCATTAGCCGGATCAAGCGGCTTGTCACGGAGCGCCTGATACAGTTCTTTCAACGATTGTTTGGGATTTTGTGCATTCATGGCCTTGATTCTAGCTGCTTATTCCCAGACTGTGCAGGTGCCGTGGGCTGTTTTCCCAGTTTTCCTCCACCCGTACCCATAGCTTGAGCATGACCTTGCGTTCGAGGAAAGCTTCCAGTGCAATGCGGGCGGAGCTGCCGATGCGCTTGAGGGTTTCACCCTTGTTACCAATCACAATGCCTTTCTGGTTATCGCGGCTGACCCAGATAACGGCATTGATTTCGGTCAGGTGGGGCTTTTCTTCAAACGTTTCGATTTCCACAGCGGTGGAATATGGCAATTCCTGATGCAGGTATTGCATCAATTGCTCGCGGATCAGTTCGCCACAGATGAAGCGGGTTGACTGGTCGGTAACATCATCTTCCGCATAAATCCATTCCTGCTCCGGCATGACTTTAACCAGCGCGGCCTTGAGCTGTTCAGTATTTGTGCCTTTGGTAGCGGACAAGGGGAAAATTTCCCGGAACGGGTATTTTGCCAATACATCCGGCAACCAGCCCAGCAGCTTTGCCTTTTTTTCCACCCGGTCGACCTTGTTGGCAACCAGAAACACCGGACATTTGACGTGGGCAAGGCGCTGCAACACCAAGGCATCCTCATCCGTCCACTTCATGGCCTCGACAATCATCACCACGGCATCAACGCCTTCGAGTGCCGCAACGGCTTCCATGTTGATGGTTTTGTTCAACAGGCTCCTGGAGGTACGGTGCATCCCCGGCGTATCCACAAACACGATCTGGTAATCGTTCTCGGTGAGGATGCCCCGGATATTATGGCGCGTGGTTTGCGGCTTGTTGGCAATGGCAGACACCTTGAAACCGATCAGGTGGTTCATCAGGGTGGATTTGCCGACATTGGGACGCCCGACAATGGCAACGCAACCGCAACGGGTAGCGGGTGTAGTGTTCATGGCTTACCTGTCACCTGCTGGAATGCCAACCCGGCGGCTTCCTGTTCGGCCTTGCGGCGGCTGCTGGCCGTTCCCTGGGTGCAAATACCGAGTTTGGCAATGACGCATTCAGCCGTAAACGTCTGCTTGTGTGCCTCGCCTTGCACATCAATCAGGTTGTATTCCGGCAGATCATACCCGCGCGACTGGAGGAATTCCTGCAAGCGGCTTTTGGGGTCTTTGAGGTCATCTTCGGACGGCAGGTTTTCCAGGCGGCTGCCATAAGCAGCGTGGACGAAACGGGTTGCTGACTCCAAGCCCTCTTCCAGATAAATGCAACCGATCAGGGCTTCAAGCGCATCGGCCAGGATCGACTTGCGGCGGAACCCACCGCTTTTCAATTCCCCCGGCCCCAGGCGCAAGAAATCGCCCAGTGCCAGTTCGGCAGCGATACCTGCCAGGGCACTTTCATTGACCAGCGAAGCACGCAAACGGCTCAGATAGCCCTCGCTTGCCCGTGGTATCCTGGTATAAAGCGCCGTGGTGATAATTAGCCCTAGCACGCTATCACCAAGGAACTCCATCCGCTCATTGTGCTTGCCATCCGCACTGCGGTGAGTGATGGCACGGACGAAAGTATCCGTCGCCATCAATTCGCTACCCAGTAGCTGTTTCAGTTTATTCAAGTATCTCCAGCCTTCCCTATTTCAACCGAATCATCAAACGTCACCACGAAATCAATATTGGCCAGCCAGTGTTTGCGGGCTTCGTAGTGTACTTTCAATAGGCTCACCCCCCGCTTGCCCTGTACAGGCTCCACTGAAAACGCATCCGTGGTCAGAGTATACAGGCCATTGATGTTCAGGTAATCATCCACTTTGGAGAAAAGCTGCTGTTTGCTCCAGCGCGGCGCACCGGCATCCGCCGCAATATCATGGAGCATGGAGTGTACTGAATGGAACTCCATATACAGTGGCACCAGTTTGACGAGGGTGATCAATACAAACACGACCATGCTTGCAGTCGTCACCCACGACAGAAACGTTGCACCTTTTTGGCTGCGCATATCTCACCTTATTGTTGTGATTGATCTTGATGATGCGCGGGGAAAACCTTAGTGGATGGCGTTGGCAATCCGTGACAGCTTGAAGCCATCCCCACCCAGATTCAAATGCATCCAGATATAGGTTGCCTTGCCGACCAGATTGCCCTCCGGCACCAGCCCCCAGTAACGGCTGTCATTACTCATGTCACGGTTATCACCCATGACGAAATAATGGCCTTCAGGAATGGTCATGGAACCCTGACGTCCCATCGTCCCCGGCAGGATCAGAATATCATGGCTGACACCCAGCAAATCCTCCTTCAGACGGAAGGTATCGTGCTCGGCATTGTTCTGGTCAAGTGCGGTGTATGGGCCGACAGCCTCGCGCGTAATGGCAACCCCGTTGATTTTCAGTTCCTTGTTATCCCACTCGACCACATCACCCGGCAAGCCGATCAGGCGTTTGATGTAATCCACTTTCGGGTCATTCGGGTAACGGAACACCACCACATCCCCGCGCTGCGGCTCGCCTACCTTCATTACCTTGGTATGCAAAACCGGCAACCGCAAACCGTAATCGAACTTGTTCACCAGAATGAAATCACCAATTTCCAGCGTCGGCAGCATGGAACCTGACGGGATGCGGAATGGCTCGAACAGGAATGAACGCAGCAACAGCACTGCCAGCAGCACCGGGAAAAACGAACGTGCATACTCCACCAGCACTGGCTCAGCCCCACCGTCGGCCCTGTTTCCGGCAAATACGACGTAGAGTAACCAGACAATCCCTGTCAGGGCTGTGGCTGCAACCAGCCAGAACTCCAGATCAAAATCCATGCTTCATACCTTAGTTTGTTTATTTGTCACTGACTTTCAGGACGGCCAGGAAAGCTTCCTGTGGAATCTCCACGCTACCGACCTGCTTCATGCGCTTTTTGCCTTCTTTCTGCTTTTCCAGCAATTTGCGCTTGCGGCTTACGTCACCGCCATAACATTTCGCCAATACGTCCTTGCGCATGGCCTTGACCGTACTGCGGGCAATGATATTGCTGCCAATGGCGGCCTGAATCGCCACTTCGTACATCTGGCGCGGGATCAGGTCTTTCATCTTTTCCACCAGTTGGCGACCGCGTGACTGCGCAAAATCACGGTGGATCATCAATGCCAACGCATCGACCTTCTCGCCGTTGACCAGAATATCAACACGCACCATCGGTGCCGGGTCAAAGCGTTCCATCGCATAATCGAAGGAAGCATAACCACGGCTGACCGATTTAAGGCGGTCGAAAAAGTCCATCACCACTTCCGCCAACGGCAGTTCAAAGGTCAGGGACACCTGATTGCCCATGTACTGCATGTTCTTTTGCACACCGCGCTTTTCAATACACAAGGTAATGATATTGCCGAGGTATTCCTGCGGGGTGAGGATCGTGCCGCGAATGATCGGCTCACGGATTTCCTTGATCTTGTTGACCACGGGCATTTCTGCCGGACTGTGGATGAACAGGACTTCGCCGTTGGTCTGTTCCACCTCATAAATAACCGTCGGCGCGGTGGAAATCAGGTCGAGGTTGTATTCGCGCTCCAGGCGTTCCTGCACGATTTCCATATGCAACATGCCAAGGAAACCGCAACGGAAACCGAAACCCAATGCCTGCGAGGTTTCCGGCTCGTAGAACAGCGCGGAATCGTTGAGCTTGAGCTTGGACAGTGCTTCACGCAGGTTTTCATACTGGTCGGATTCAATCGGGAACAAGCCTGCAAACACGCGCGGCTGGATTTCCTTGAACCCTGCCAAGGGTGTTTCAGCAGGCTTTTGCGCATCGGTAATGGTGTCACCCACCTTCGCGGCAGTGATGTCCTTGATACCGGAAATCATGAAACCCACTTCGCCCGCCCGCAATACATCCAGGTCTTTCATTTTCGGGGTATACACCCCCACTCGCTCAACCTGGAAATCCCGTCCAGTGGACATGAAACGGATTTTCTGCTTTTTGCGGATTTCGCCGTCGACAACCCGCACCAGCACCACTACGCCGAGGTAGTTATCGAACCATGAGTCGATAATCAAGGCTTTAAGGGGAGCATCCGGGTCGCCAACCGGCGGCGGGATACGTTCCACCAGTTGTTCCAGCAGGTCTTCGATACCGATACCGGTTTTGGCACTGACGTGGACGGCATCAGAAGCGTCAATGCCGATAATGTCTTCAATTTCCTGGCACACGCGGTCAGGATCAGCCGCTGGCAGGTCAATCTTGTTGAGGACGGGGACAACCTCGAGGTTGAGGTCGATGGCGGTATAGCAGTTGGCAACGCTTTGCGCTTCCACCCCTTGCGAGGCATCCACCACCAGCAAGGCACCGTCACAAGCCGCCAGTGAGCGTGATACTTCATAGGAAAAGTCCACGTGCCCCGGCGTGTCGATAAAGTTCAGGTGATAGGTTTCGCCATTCCGCGCCTTGTAATCGAGGGAAACACTTTGCGCCTTGATGGTTATGCCGCGCTCACGCTCCAGATCCATCGAATCCAGCACTTGCGCTTCCATTTCCCGCTGTTCCAGACCACCGCAATACTGGATGAAACGGTCGGAAAGCGTTGATTTGCCGTGGTCAATATGCGCAATGATGGAAAAGTTGCGGATATTCTTGTTCGCCTCACCCATGCTGTAATGCTTGCCTCAAAATCGCTTCGTCGAGGAAGTAGCGGAATAATATCTGCTCCCCCAGTGCCACCACCGGGACATCGGCATTGAAACGCGCTTTTAAAACAGGGTCTGCGTCGATGTCTACCAGTACAAAACTGAACCCCAGTTCATCCTGAAATTCAGCCAATAGTGCAGCCATCTCGTCACAGAGATGGCAACCGACGCGATAATACACGGTCAGGCGGGTTTTTGCTTCACTCTGTTGCATTTGCCTCGATCTTCAGCGCCAGAAAATGCGCCGAACCGTCACGTTGCACCAAAACCGCGACTGTCCTGCCCGGCTCCAGTTCCGCCACCAATTGCTGGAATTGGTCAACCGAGGTAATGGCCGTATTGTCCAATTGGGTAATGACATCACCTTCGGCAAGGCCCGATTGACGGGCAGGTTCCCCCATCACCTGGTCTACCCTGACACCACCGTCCACGCCCAGGCTGGCACGACCGGGTTCATCCAGATCGGAAAGGTTCATGCCCAATATGCCTGCAACCGGGGTAGCGGCATTATCCTCCCCATCACTGCCGGAAGCCTCTTCCGCATCCCCTTTCGGCAATTCCGCCACCCGCAGGGAAACCGACTGGCGCTGACCACGCCGCAAAATTTCCAGCCCAGCCTCGCTGCCCAGTGACGCGCTCCCCACCATTGGAGGCAAATCAGCGGCAGTAGCCACCGGTTTGCCCGCAAAACTGACGATGACATCCCCTGCTTCAAGCACCCCTGCTGCCGGGCCATTCGGCATCACGCGGGCAACCAGTGCCCCTTCCGGGCGTTGCATATTGAAGGATTGCGCCAGACTGGCATCCAGCTCCTGAATATAAACACCAATCCAGCCGCGTGAAACATGCCCCTGAGCCTTGAGCTGTTTGATTGATTCAACCGCAATATCCATCGGGATGGCAAACGAAACTCCCATGAAACCACCGGAACGGCTGTAAATCTGCGAGTTGATCCCCACCACTTCACCATCCAGGTTAAACAGGGGGCCACCCGAATTGCCCGGATTGATGGCAACATCGGTCTGGATGAAAGGCACATAGTTTTCATCCGGCAAACTGCGCCCTTTGGCGCTGACAATCCCTGCCGTGGCACTGTGGTCAAACCCAAACGGTGAACCGATGGCCAATACCCATTCGCCCACTTCCAAATTTTGCGAACTGCCCATTTTCAATACCGGCAAACCCGTAGCATCCACTTTCAGCAGGGCAACATCCGTGCGGTCATCAACGCCCACTACCTTGGCATTCAGCTCACGGCCATCACTGAGCTTGACCTTGACTTCATCCGCACCATCCACCACATGCTGGTTGGTAACAATGTAGCCATCAGAAGAATAGATAAAGCCGGAACCACGGGAATCCGTATCAAAATCAAACGGGTTACTGCCCCCGCCATAATCGAAGAAACGCTTCATCAGCTCGTCAAACAGCTCTTCATTTTCCGGCGATTTGAGGCCGTCAGGCAGCATCTTTTTCGCAGACATTTTCTGCCGCACGCTGATATTGACGACAGCCGGACTGTTTGCCTTCACCAGACTGGTGAACTGCGGCAAATCACGGGCATTCAGCGGCGCAACAATGGCACAGCACAGCAGCACCACTGCCTGCACAAAACGTTTCAGCATGAAACCATCTCCAGGGAAAAGGCAGGAAGTGCCGCCAATATGCGCAAGAACCCAGCACCAATCAAGAAGGTGAAATGACGTGCGGGTACAGGACGTGCTCCCGTGCACGCAGGATCACTGGTTGGAACGCAGGAGAACGCAAGGAATGTCTGGCCAGCATATTGGCAATGCGCAAGCCACCCAACAGCCCGGCAGCACCACCCAGGATGGCACCTGCCTCGCCTTCCACACCCAACCGACCCAATACGACATTGCCCAAGATCGCCAACAGGATCAGCCCCACCAACGGCAGCATATACGCGAGAAGGGAAAACACCACCAGCCCATCACCCTGGATACCCACGATGACCTGCTCACCCGGGCGGGCATACACCGGATTCAGCACACGCATTTTCTGCGCACCAGAACCCATTTTGGTGCGTTTGAAATCCAGAACGGAAGAAACTGAACCACAGGAAGACTTGGAGGAACATGCGCCACATCCCCCTGACTTCTGTTGCGGAATGACCCATGCGTAACCATGTTCAACACTGACCACCGTTGCAGCTTGCTCAATCATATTCTCGCCCCTTCTTATTGTTGGTATGCTTTCCTCATTACCATCATAAGCAGGCAAGCTTGCCGCAAACTTAATCCCTGTATCCCGCTGGTCACTGCCCATGCTGCAAGCCCTTGGCAATATCTTCCAGCGTTGCCACCGGCACTTCCCCCACCAGCGTGACGGTATATTTGCCTGATTGGCGGGTGAAAATATTCATTGCCCCGGCTGACAAGGCCGCTCCCGGCTGCACCTGACTGCCTGTGGATGCAATGAATACGGAAATGGAAGTCATGCCATCCGACAAGACCAGTTGCCGGACAGGTTCCTGCCCTTGCGCTACCGGCTGCAACAGGCTTTTGGTCTGCTGGAAACCGGGCGGCAATACCGTCAAACGCCAGCCACCATCATCCGGTGCCGCAGGCTGTTCTACAGGTGCCGCAGCCATAGCCGCCGGGAGCCGCAGCAGGTGCCCCCCCCCTGTTACATCAAGGGAAGTAAACATCATCTGTTCAATCGCCTGATGCGACTGGTCAACCAGGGAATACTTGAGCAACATGCCGTTGGCCGGATCAATGCAGTAACGTTGCAGGTAACGCATACGGTCACGCGGACGCGCCACCACAATCCGGCAGGAACGGTTGGCAACCGCTTCGTTGCCGCCAAAGTCCAGTGAGTAAACCTGCTCCATTTGCGGCTGTACCTGCTGGAATTTTGCCAGCGAGAAACTTGCCGCTTCACCGCCACCCTTCCCTGCCTGCTCCAGACTGATCACGCTTTCCTTTTCCGCCCCAGCTTCATTGGAATGCTGGATCTGGTAGGTTGACAGGTCATTTCCCTGTGCATACACCAGCGTCCCGGAATAATTGAGGCTGTGCACAGCACTTCGCATCCGAGCCACCAGAGCCGTTGCATCATCCGCCACCGCTGGCGGAATACTACCTGCCAAGACAGTGATGACGAATAGTGGTACGCCGTACTTAACGTTCATTGGCATAAGAAACCGCACGGATGGATGGGGCAATGGCCGTTGTGGAAGCATATTTCACATGCTGTGCTACATACTGCTTGAGTACGTCGCGGGTTTGCGGGTCAATCTGGCCAATCTGACGGATACGCACATCCACTTCCTCTGCCGAAGCCAGTGCCTGTACTGCCGGTGCAGATGCCGGAACTACCGCAACTGATGCCTGCTTGTCTGACGGATGCGGTTGTTGCAGGAACAGCACCCCACCAACAGCCACTACGGCAACCGCTGCGGCCATACCCATACCCAGGGTACGGTAGGAATAAGTTTTATGTGGCTTGGCAGACACCACAGGCAGGGTGTAAACCGGCTCATCGTCCAGTTCTGCCTGGATGCGTGACAACAGGGATGTGCCATTGCCCATGCGCTGGCCGCTGTTGCCTGCCCGCATGGCTTCACCGATAAAAGCATAACGGGACAGGGTATCACCCAGTTCATCATCCTTTTTCAGTTCATCCAGCAAACGGCGTTGCTCGAATTCACCTGTCTCATCGTCCAGCAAGGCCGACAAGAACTCTGTTTTACTCGTGTTCATCTTTTTCACCTGCACCTGAAGACACTACTCTCCGGGGTTTTTAATTCAGTAGCGGCCTCAAGACCTTATCAATCGACTCACGCGCACGGAAAATCCGCGAACGCACAGTCCCGATCGGACATTCCATTGTCACGGCAATTTCTTCATAACTCATACCTTCCAATTCGCGCAGCATGATGGCTGTACGTAAATCTTCCGGTAAATCTTCGATAGCCTGATTGACAACCCGTTGGATTTCTTCCGTCAACATTTCACGCTCAGGCGTTGCGTATTCCTTTAGAGCAGACTCACCTGCAAATTGTTCCGCTTCTTCCGCATCAATATCGGTATCCGGCAAACGGCGGTTTTGCGACACCAGATAATTTTTGGCGGTATTGATGGCAATGCGGTAAAGCCATGTATAAAAAGCACTGTCACCCCGGAAGTTTTTCAAACCACGATAAGCCTTGATGAACGCCTCCTGCGTAACATCCTGGGCGGTATCATGGTCATGCACATAACGCAGCACAAGATGGATCACCTTGTGCTGGTATTTCAAAACCAGAACATCAAACGATTTTTTATCTCCCGACTGGACTCGTTGCACCAGTTCCAGGTCACTAGGCTTTGGGCCCATCTGGGCTGTACTCCTTGGTTGTTTTCCGCAAAGCTTATATCGTACAGTGCTGCTGTCAACACCAGAATCACACACAATGGGCAGAATCAAGTCCCGGACAGGGAGGTAAACCGTGTACGACGTACTCATTATTGGCAGTGGCGCTGCCGGATTGACACTGGCACTCAGCCTGCCGGAAAGTTGCAAGATTGCTGTGCTCAGCAAGAATGTCATTACCGAAGGCAGTACCGTCTATGCCCAAGGCGGCATGTCCGCTGTACTGGATGCTACCGACAGCATTGATTCGCATGTGGAAGATACCCTGAATGCCGGGGCAGGCTTATGTGACCCGGATGTGGTGCGTTTTACCGCCGGGAACGGAAAAAAGTCCATCGACTGGCTACTGGATGCCGGTGTACCGTTTACCCGTGACGAACACGACCAAAGCCGTTTGCACCTGACCCGCGAAGGCGGGCACAGCCATCGCCGGATTGCCCATGCCGCAGATGCCAGTGGAGCAGCGATTGAAAATACCCTGGTTGGGCAAGTCCTGAGCCGTCCCAACATTAGTGTGCTGGAACACCACATTGCCATCGACCTGATTACCAGCCGCAAACTCGGGCATCGCAGCAACCGTTGCATCGGCGCTTACGTTTACAACCGCAAAACCAAGCACATCAGCACTGTGCAGGCGCGTTTCACCACCCTGGCCACTGGCGGTGCAAGCAAGGTTTACCTGTATACCAGCAACCCGGATGGTGCCAGCGGCGACGGTATTGCGATGGCCTGGCGTGCCGGTTGCCGGGTGGCGAATATGGAATTCATGCAATTCCACCCGACCTGTTTGTACCATCCACACGCCAAATCCAGCCTGATCACCGAAGCCGTGCGCGGCGAAGGCGGACGCTTGCTGTTGCCGGATGGAACCCGTTTCATGCCCAAATTTGACCCACGTGCCGAACTGGCACCGCGTGACATTGTGGCGCGGGCGATTGACCATGAAATGAAACGCCTGGGGCTGGATTGCGTCTACCTCGACATCAGCCACAAACCGAAGGATTTCATCCTCAGCCACTTCCCCAATGTATACGCCACTTGCGAGAAATTTGGCTATGACATGAGCAGGCAACCTGTACCGGTCGTTCCGGCAGCGCATTACACTTGCGGCGGGGTGATGGTTGACCGCGAAGGCCGTACCGATGTGGATGCCTTGTATTGCATCGGTGAGGCTTCTTATACCGGGCTGCACGGTGCGAACCGTATGGCCAGCAACTCGTTACTGGAATGCATCGTTTACGGCAAGGCCACCGCAGAGGATATTACCCGCCGCCTCGGTGAAGAACCACCCGATTTACCGATACCGAACTGGGATGAAAGCCGCGTGACCGACTCTGATGAACATGTGGTGATCACCCATAACTGGGATGAAATCCGTCGCTTCATGTGGGACTACGTGGGCATTGTCCGCACCACCAAACGCCTGCAACGCGCCCGCAACCGGATTGAATTGCTGCTGCGGGAAATCGACGAGTATTACGCCAACTTCCGCGTTAGCAGTGATTTGATTGAATTGCGTAACCTTGCGCTGGTCGCACGGCTGATTATCCGCTCAGCCCTGTTACGCAAGGAAAGCCGGGGGTTGCATTACACCCTCGACTACCCGAAAACGGATCACAAACTGGATGGCGTCCCCACCGTGCTTGACCCGATCGTGACTTACCACCCAACCGAGGGCTAACCGAAACGGTTACTCAGCTCACCGACTCCGGCAATGCTGACCACTACGGTATCGCCCTCGTTCATGCCACAAACACCGACCGACGTACCGCAAGCGATCACGTTGCCCGGCTCCAGGGTCATGTCGTGGGAAATGCGGCTGACAATTTCATAGGGCTGGAAGAACATGTCCGTGACCGGGTAGTTCTGCTTTTCCTCGCCATTCAACTCCACCCGGACACGCAATTCATCCGGATTCAGGCCAGTCGCGATACAGGGGCCGAACACACCGAAATTGTCGGCGCTTTTTGCCCGCGTCCAGTGCACGAATACCGGGTCTTGCTTGAGCAGGTCACGCGCGGTCACATCATTGACGCAGGTGTAACCGAAAATGTAATCCGCAGCGTCATCGGCTGACACAGCCTGGCAGCGCTTGCCGATCACAATCCCCAGTTCGCCCTCGAACACCACCACGCCGGAATAACCTGCCGGGCGTGGAATCGGGTCGCCTTCGCCTGCAAAGCTGTTGGCCGACTTCAGGAAATACAGCGGATGATCCGGCGTGTGGAGTTTTTCCAGCACCGCCCGTTCCTTGAAGTTATTCCACAAACCCAGCATTTTGGAAGGCAGGCAAGGCATCAGCAAACGCACATCCGCCCGCGCCAATACCCGCCCGGAAGGCTGCTTGTCGGCAAACATATCCCCGCTGTATTCGGTAATTGCACCATCTGCCAATTGCCCGAAGCACACCTGCCCTTCGGCCTCAAAACGAACCCATTGCGCCATGACCATTCCTTGCTACATAAACGTCGATCGGTGCATTCTACCTGTCACCGAACAGAACAATTTTAACCTTCGCTATTGTCAGACGCAGGCTCGGGCACGGTCAACAAATTAAGGCTGTACAGCGTAGCCTCATCTACCCATTGTTGTTCCAAAACCAGCCCTGTTGCCGCGACCAGGGTCTGGATGTCGCCCGAACTGTATTTGTAACTTTCATGAATCAGGATGTATTCATCAGCAGCCAAGTCAGTCCTCAACCCCAGACTGGGAATATGCAACTGCTGTCGGCAAGTGCTGCGTAAATAAATCTGTATGCAACCGCGTACAGGGTTGTAATGGCAGTAATAGTCGAAATTTTCCGGCTCGAAATCAGCCTGTAACTCGTGATTGATACGTTGCAAGGCATGACGGGCAACTGCCAATGTTACCCGTCGCACAGCACTATCCTGATCAGTACAACCATACGCGGCATGTAACATTTCCACCGGCTTTTTCAGGTCAATGCCCAATAACAGGTGGTCGCCGGGTTTGAGTTCCGAGACCATGTTTTCACGCAACAGACGGGCAGCCTCGGCGTATTCCACATGGCTGATGTCCGCACCCAGCCATAACAACAGGCGCGGCTGGCTGAGCAACGGCTTGAGCATATCCAACCCGGCGGGATAGTCAGCAATCACCCCCAACAGGTTCAGATCCGGGAAATCACATTGCAGCCGTTGGATACTGCGGGCAAGGAAATCACCAGCGATGTCGAGCGGCGCAAACTGTGACTGCCCCTGCTTACCCAACAATGCTTCCATCACCTGCTGTGTCTGCTTGCCGCCACGGCTGCCCAGCTTGATCAGCGCGGTATTGTCCTGCAATTGCTGGATAATACGCGGGGCAAAACGGGTCAGCAGCGCATTCTCGGCCTGTGTCATATAACAGCGTTCGCTGCGGGTGAGGCGCTCAAACAGGCGCGGGTCAGTGACTTCGTAAAGGTATTTGATGGGCAAACGCTTCTGTTGCGCCGTCAGACCCTCGCGGATCGTCTGGGCAAAATGGTCGGCGTGGGTTTTCACGTCGAGTGTCAGGAAGTGGTGCGGAACGGTCATTGGCAAGCCCCCTGCCCTGTTATTGTTTCCGGGAGTTGGACGCTAATAATACTAGCAGGGTTCTGACAGATTGACAGCTTTCCAATAGAATCCTCAATGATTTACCAAAACACATGCACGATACCGACCGTCGATCGGCCATTGCGCATCAGTTATATTTCTATTAATTTTACTGATAGCTTATTGTTTCAAACCCCATCGGCATGAGCGCAAACACGTTAATGACTTAAATCCAAGCCCGTTGCGCCGGCCCAATCCCTAACCAGAAACATAGCACTAACCGCCCGCCATGCATCAGTGTCCAAGGAAATTCGAGGGAGGGACTACGATGAAACTGATCAGCAAGCCCATGGTTTTCATGCTGCTTTTCGTTTGTGTTGCCGCCATGGCAGCCGCAAAGAGTTATAAACTATCCGTCGTCAAATCCGGTTCCGGCACTGTCACCAGCAGCCCGACAGGGATCAATTGCGGCAGAAGCTGTTCGGCCAGCTTTGCTTCCAACACGACCGTTACCCTGACGGCAAGCCCTGACAACGGCTGGAGTTTCAGTGGCTGGAGTGGCGCATGTGGCGGCACATCACCCACCTGCACGGTTTCCATGACGGCTAACAAATCAGCTACAGCCATTTTTGCACTTCCCAGCTACCCATTATCCGTCAGCACATCGGGGGATGGCTCCGGCACTGTCACCAGCAACCCGGCAGGGATCAACTGCGGCAGCACCTGCACAGCCAGCTTTACCGCCAACACCAGCGTTACCCTGACAGCAAACCTTGGCAGCGGCTCGACCTTCAGCGGCTGGAGTGGCGCCTGTAGCGGCACGGGAAGTTGCACAGTCAACATGAGTAATGCACAAAGCGTCACGGCCTCATTTGCCCACAGCAATGCAACCGCCATGCTGGGTGCCTATCTCGACTATGACGGTTGGAACACCGACGTTATCGACACCGTGAACGCCGCCATGGCCAAACCGCTGGCCGTCATCAACCTGTTCAGCAATTTCGAGCAAGGCTGGGGCAACCTGACCACCCAAACCACCAATATCGTGTCACGCAACGCCGTACCCATGATTACCTGGATGCCCAGCGTATCCACCCGCCCCAATGCCAACCTGCTGGGGGAAATCAGCAGCGGGCAGTGGGATAGCTACATTGATTCATGGATCAGCGGCCTCAAAACCTGGCAGGCCAAGTACCCGATCGACAGCCGCCCCACCGTACTGATCCGCTTTGCCCACGAATTCAACGGCAACTGGTATCCGTGGGGCAATGACCCTAACGGGCTGAAAACTGCCTGGGCTTATTTGCACAACCGCTTTGCCGCAGCGGGTGTCAGCGGCGTGCAATGGGTATGGTGCGCCAATAACGCCAGCGTTGACAGTTACAACGATATTACCCGCTACTACCCCGGCGATACCTTGGTCGACTGGACAGCGCTGGATGGCTACAACTGGGGCAGCAACTACAGTTTCAGCCAGTGGAAAGGCTTTGCGGAAACCTTCAGTTCGCCTTACATCACGCTAGTGGCAAACTACCCGAGCAAGCCGGTCATGCTTGCGGAAGTGGCCTCTGCCGAGCCTGCCGATCTGCCAAACGCGGCCTACGGGCAGGATGGCAACGATAGCGATGCCAACCAAAGCAAGGAAACCTAGGTGCAGGATATGTACACCCGCATCATGAACGAATACCCTGCCATCCGTGCCGTTGCATGGTTCAACACCAACAAGGAACTCAGTTGGGCGCTGACGGGCGCGGGCAACACCGGGTTGACGGCTTATAACAATGTGGTCGCCAACGACTACTACACAGGTGCATTTATCCCGCTGAGTCAGGCCGCTGCCAGCGGTGCCATTGCTGCACCACCGCTCAGCCTCACCACCACCCAGCAAACTACGGTGACAACCGGCAGCAAAGCAGGTGATGCCCAGAAAGCCCTGGCTTTAAGCCGCCTACCTACCGTGGTCGGCGAAGCCCTGCTGAAACGCGAGGCCAAAGGCTTCAGAAACCTGAGCAAGCAAGCACTCAACGCTTTGAAAGCCATCAAACGCCATACAGGCAGCCATTAACAGGAGCAGGAGGATGGAGCCTCCCTCTCCATCCACAAATGCACGCCCCGGCCGATCAGGCCGGGTTAAAACACTTCATCAAATCTGCCAGCAGGTTGGTCACTTCACCCGTCATCAGGCTGAATTCAATATCCAGCTTTTCGGCATGTGATTGCGGGTCGGCGTCTTTCAGATGGTCTTCCAGCACATCAAGGAAACGTACCCGGCGGACTTGCAGCTCGTCCGTCAAAATGAAACTGATCTTGTCTGCCCATACCAACCCCAGCTTGGAAACCAGTTTTCCGGTTTCGAGATTGGATTTGACTTCCTCAGACAACAGCTCGTGGCGCTTGAAAGTGGCTACACTTTTTTCATCACCCTGGCTGCGCAGCTCGCATTCTTCCCCAAATTCAAAGGGCGCAGGCAATACGCCGTCTTTCAGCCATTGGGTCATCAGACTGGTCGGACTGGTGTCGGTTTGTGGTGCTGTTACCGGTAAACTGCCCAGACAGGTACGCAGTAACTTGGTCAGGCGTTCGGACTGACTGGCAGAAGAGGAGTTGATCACCATCCAGCCATGTTGCGGGTCAATCCACGCATCCAGCTTGCGGGTACGGGTAAAGGCTTGCGGCAGCAGCTCAAACTCAATCTGTTCGCGCAAGTCTTTCTTTTCACGGCTGCCAACCTTGCGGCTTTCCTTTTCCTCCAATTGCGCCACCCGTTCATCCAGTTCCTCACGGATGACCGAGGCAGGCAACATGCGTTCCTGATGCGCGACGGTCAGCAGCATGTAGCCATTGACCACATGTACCAGTTGTTCACTGTTACGCCCAAACGGGGAAACCCAACCGGTTGCTTCGCGCTGTTCCTTGTTGCAGCCCATGAACGGCTTGCCTTCCAATGCATCGTGGAGGTCTTCTGGCATCAGGGTGAAATCATTGCCAAGCCGCAGCAGGTAGAGGTTCTTGAACCACATGGGTATGCCTTTTTAGGTATGGGTGGAAGGCGGATTATGCCGGAAAGCCCCGTCCCCTTCAAACCAGTGGCAAGGTTCCAAACTTGCCCCACGGGTTGCCGATACCCAGCCAGTTTTGTGCCAGGGTGCTATAAACCTTGCGGAAATCCACGGTGTGGTGCAGGTTGCCATCCGCATCCAGCTCATTCAGGCGCGGCGCATCACCGTAAATGCCACCATGTACCCGACCACCCAGCAGCAGTTGTACCGAAGCAGTACCATGGTCAGTTCCCTTGCCGTGGTTTTCCTGCGCCCGTCGCCCGAATTCGGAATAGGTCATGACCACCACATCGTTCCAGCGCCCTGCCCGCTGCATAGCCTGGGCAAACGAACTCAAACCACCCGCCAGATGATGCAACAGATTGCTTTGCGTCACGTTCTGGTTGACATGGGTATCAAAACCGTCGAGCGTCACCAGATAGACCGGAATATCCACGCCACTGACAATCAGTTTGGCAACGGATTCCAGGTCACGGCCAATTTCGCTGGTGGCAAAATTGACGCCCAAACCCACCGGATGCGCCAGTTTGCTGCCGAGTTGCTGCCCTGCTGCATAAAGCTGGTGTTGCACACTGGTCAAATGCGCCAGGGCAGGTGTACTGCCGCCGGGCGCAATATCATCCACCAGACTGACCTGGCTGAGGAAAACCTGAGGGCTTTGCATGGCCAGCGCATGGCAATCCTTGCCCGTCAACGGCCCCAGTTGTTCGCCCATGACCACACCGTGCAGGCCATTGCTTTTCCCGCTGATGGCCTGCGCTACCCAACCGTCATCGAGGTAGGTATTGGCACTGCTGGCGGTTTCCCAGATGTCATTGGAGCGGAAATGGGACAGATCGCCCTGCGGGTAGCCGACACCTTGCACAAAGGCCATTTGCCCGGCATCCCACAGCGGTTTCAATGCTTGCAGGTAAGGGTTCAGCCCCATCCCTTGCCCAATATCCAGCACCTGATGGGGCGGGATGGCAACCGTAGGCCGCAACTGGTAGTACAAAGGGTCAGCATGGGGGATCAGGGTATTCATTCCGTCATTCCCGCCTGCCAGCCGTACCAGTACCAGAATGCGTTGCCCCTGCCCTCCCGCCTTGGCCGTCGTCATAGGCAACATCCCCATGAATGGCAGCGCTGCTGCCAATGTCAAAAACTCACGTCGGTTCATTGGCATACCCTCAACTTACCTGAAATGCCGGGTCGAGCAACAAGGCGTGCACCAGACGCCGGTCCCCAGGAATGCTGGGCAATGCCTGTACCGGCCTGACCGGCAACAACCATTCCACCAGTTGTTCGGGCGGTACGTTCGGCAAATGCAGGCCGGTATCAACCCGCTGGTTCAGGTTGCCGCGTGACAGTTTGGTGAGGTAGGAAGTACGTACCAGCAAGGTTTGGGTGCTGATCCAGTTATCGCCACCGCGCCAGCCACGCACATTGGGCGGGTCAAACAGTTCCTGCCCCAACAGGCGGCACAGGTTGACCAGTTCCGTGGTCGATTCGCGCGGGTAAGGCAACATACGCACCGTACCCAGCAGGATTTCAACTGGCGATTTGACCAGCGTGCCCCGGTTTCTTGCTGCCCAGAAGGCATCGCTGTTCAAGGCAGTGCGCATCAGGGTACGGATGTCATAACCACTGCCCCGGAAAGCTTGCGCCCATACCTTGATCACCGCACCGTCTGGCGAGCCGTTATTGACGAAATTCCGCCATACCTTTTCACTGACCAGCTCGGCAGTACGTGGCTGTTCCAGCAGGATATTGATGATGTCATCCGCATTGAAACTGCCGGATTTGCCAAGGAAACTGACCCGGCTGGCATCGTGCTGTTCGGCGTGGAACACCACTTGCCCCGTGTTGTTATCCACGCCCCAGCCGGTAAAGGCTTTCGCCGCCGCACGGACATCCGCCTCGCTGTAATGCCCGCGACCCAGGGTAAACAGCTCCAGCAGTTCGCGGGCAAAGTTTTCATTCGGGCTGGCTTTGGTGTTCTGGTAGCCATCCAGGTACACCAGCATGGCCGGGTCTTTGGCCATGGCGTGCAACAGTTCGGCGTAATTGCCCAGTGCGTGCTGACGTAATAACAGGTTCTGTTTGTGCAGCAAGCTCGGTTGCAGGGTTTTCTGGATCGAGGAAGTGAAATGGTTATGCCAGAACAGCGTCATGCGTTCGATGAAGGGGGAACGGGTCGCCAGTAGCTGTTCCACCCACCAGCCTTGCAGGCGCTTGCCCTCGTCCTGCGCAATTATCCACGCCCGCTTGCGGTTTTGCGCGTCCATCAGGCGCATCGGCTCCAGCTTGTGCCATGGCGTCATCGGTGGCGGGGCTTTGGGCGGGGAAACCGCTTGCTGCAACACCATCTCCACCGCTTCTGCCCGGGGCTTACCCTGCAAGCGCCCTATCAACTCCCATTCAGCACCCAGGCCAGTACGCGCGACCAGATGCCTCGCCTCCCCAAAGGTGAGTATATCCATATATTCGTGCCCATAATCGTCAGCATTAGTCTTTGTTAGAATAAGGGCGAACGAATAAGTTCAATCAGTTAGGCAGACGAAATGGTACGGAAAGCAGCCAAAGACATGACACTTGCTGAAAAAGAAATCAGCGTTACCAAGATACTGACGAATAATTCAACCGATTTGCGCAAAACCCGTAACGAAGTAATCGCGCTTTTGCCCAGGAACTTCATAATGCCCTTGGTCGCCTCCCCGTACTTGAGGGTGAGCTTTTCCAGATGTGCCAGATCATCGGCATTGTCCACGTATTTCAACAAATGCAGGGCATCCGCCGTTGAACTGGCCTTGCGGATATTATTGACCTCTTCAGCGGTCTGTTGCAGGGCGCGGATGGCCTGGGGGTTGTAAGCCTTCAGGGCAGCCTTGCTGACGCCATCCAGGCTTTTTTCTGCCCGGGAAGCCAGCAGGAATGTCTTGTAATCAAACACATCCATGCCCTGCTTGAGCAGCAGTTTCTGGAAGTTTTCTGTCAAGTGCCCGGTACGTGCTGCCAGTTTGGTGGTAGAGGTTCCTGCCTTGGCCGGGGTAGCCGCCCCTGCACTGGCAACACTGGCCGCCGTCAGGCCAACACCCACGCCCGCCAGCGTCACGATCAGTTCATTGACCGGCTCACCTTTGGTATAGCGCTGGTATTGCTCCCACAAATCACGCGCATCGCCCACCACGGTAAAATCAGACACCATTGCCCCGGCGACACCCGCCCCGGTACTGGCTTCACCATCGACAAACCCGGACGCAAACTCTGTTGCGGTACGCCGCGCCGTATTCAAGGGCGATTCCAGACGTTTCAAATCCGCCTCAAATTCAGCAGGATCAATGGCATAGCCAAAATTTTTCGCCAATCCCAGATACATGCGGGCATCGGCAGGATTATCCGCAGCAATGGCTTCGCGCACGGAAGCACGGATATCATCCGCACTGACCTGATGCAACATCATCTGCGCAATATTGGGCACGACTTCATCGTATTGCCAGTAACCCAGCAAGGCTTTGATACCGCCACCGAGCATCAGCAGGGAAAGCAACAACAGGGAAAGATGCCAG
Source organism: Thiotrichaceae bacterium (assembly GCA_037447095.1). Taxonomy (GTDB): domain Bacteria; phylum Pseudomonadota; class Gammaproteobacteria; order Thiotrichales; family Thiotrichaceae; genus Thiothrix. The sequence continues at coordinate 1,062 of JBBIHI010000013.1, read as the reverse complement.
ACTTTTTTCATGATCTTTTACACGATATGCCGTTTACACGTGCTGAGTTTAGCAAAGAGGCTTTGATTTTACGGAACGTTTATGCCTAATTGCATAAGCCGTATTGGTCAGTTGCCACCAATCTGTTAGCCTTTTGTTTCCACGGAAAATACCAAAGAGGAAACCAATATGAACATCAATAAGGCGCTCGACAAAGCTTATACCGGAAAACCCCTGAACGAAGTTCTCGGTGCACCTGTAGATGCCCTGAAAGGTTTGTCGGAAGGTGATGCTGCCGCCCTGAAACAGGCTTTCAACATCAAAACCATTGCTGACCTGGCCAACTGCAAATTCTTCCTGTGGGCACAAGCCATCCAGACACTGGCCGCTACCGAAGAATAAAGCATATCCCCAAAACGAAGAAGCCGGGAAACCCCGGCTTGCTTCTGGCATCACACGTTGAACAGGAAGTTCAGCACGTCGCCGTCCTTGACGATGTAATCCTTGCCTTCCGCCCGCATCTTTCCGGCTTCCTTCGCGCCTTGCTCGCCCTTGTAGGCAATGAAATCATCGTAAGCAATGGTTTGCGCACGGATAAAACCACGCTCGAAATCGGTATGGATCACACCGGCAGCTTTTGGTGCAGTTGCATTCTTCGGCATCGTCCAGGCACGGACTTCTTTCACACCCGCCGTAAAGTAAGTCTGCAAACCCAGCAATGAGTAACCGGCACGGATTACCCGGTTCAAACCCGGTTCGTCCAAGCCCATGCTGATAAGGAATTCGTCACGCTCGTCATCTTCCAGTTGCGACAGTTCTTCCTCGATGGAAGCGCAAACCGGCACAACTTCCGCCCCTTCCCTTGCCGCAATCTCGCGTACTGCATCCAGGAACGGGTTGTTTTCAAAGCCGTCTTCACTGACATTGGCGATGAACATCAGCGGCTTGATGGTAATCAGATGTAATTCACGCAGCAGCAGGCGTTCTTCCGGGGTCATCGGCAGGGAACGGGCGGAATTACCTTCACCCAGATGCTGATACATCCGTTCCGCCATGTTTTTCTGCGCCACCATGTCCTTATCA
>JBBIHI010000012.1:0-24204 GCA_037447095.1 Thiotrichaceae bacterium | reverse complement strand
CCGAGGGTGTGGTAGTAGCGGTCTTCGCGCCGCCCGGAACCGGCAGGCAGGCGCATCACCAGCGGCCTCTCAGTTGCCAGCCAGGTTTCCAGGATGCCGAGGATTTCATCCGTACTGGTAAAATCCGCCATGCGTTCGGTGCGGGTCTTGATTTCATTGAGGGTCTGCGGGCGACGCAACATCAGCACGGCCAGGATAGCCTGCTGCTTCTGGTTGAGTTGCAGGCGGCGGTTCACCTTGTGTTCCACCCGCTGGGCGCGTTCGCTGTTCTGGATGGTTGCCCAGCCCATTTCCGCCAGGTCTTTGGCCAGATGCCCGACCATGCCTTCCTTGAGGTTCATCAGCGGCTCGCGGCTGCTTTTCTGGTTGCAGGCCAGGGTCAGGGAATTGAAGGTCAATGGGTAATTGTTCGGTGTAGTCAGTTGTTTTTCCATCAAACAGCCCAGGATACGGAGTTCCTCGGCGCTGAAAGGTGGTTTTTGTTGGTCATCATCCAGCATGATGTAATAGCCCCTGTGATTGTTTTTAGATAGTTCCGTTTGGTTCCCAGCGCGACAGGTCAATATCCGGGTTGGTTTTCCATTCCCGTGGCGATGTGTGGTGCAGCTTGGCTTGCAACAGCGCCAGATATTCACTGCGCGGGATATTTTCCGCACCCATGCTCATCAGGTGCGGGTTTTCGATCTGGCAATCAATCGCCGGGTTTTCGATCTGGCAATCAATCGCGGTAAAGCCCCAGTGCTGCAAGTGCCAGGCCAGCGCAGTCAGGGCAATCTTGGAGGTATCCGCTTCCCGGCTGAACATGGATTCGCCGCTGAAAATACCACCTACCGCAACCCCGTACAAACCGCCAGCCAGCTCACCTGCGCGGTTCCAGACCTCCACGGAATGGGCAATATCGGCAGCGTGCAGGCGGCAGTAGGCGGTATGCATTTCGTGGGTAATCCAGGTTTCCCGCGCATAAGCCCGGGGCGCGGCACAGGCATCAACGACTTCTGCGAAACAGGTGTCGAAGTCGAAGGTGATCCGGTAGCCTTTGTTACGCAGGGACTTACGCAAGCTGCGGGTAATCCGCAAATGCTCTGGGAACAGGACAGTGCGTGGGTCTGGCGACCACCAGTAAATCGGTTCGCGCGGCCCGAACCAGGGAAAAATCCCCGACTTGTAAGCGGTCAGCAGGCGTTTGATGCTCAGATCGCCGCCGACCGCCAGCAGGCCATTGGGTTCATCCCACGCACGCTCAACCGGCGGGAAAGGTTCTTCCGGCCAGTTGGCGTTGAGCAGGGTCAGGTTCAGGTTCGACGGCAAGGATCAGCCGCCTTGCTTGGCCAGTTGATCCAGGTATTTTTCCGCATCGAGGGCGGCCATACAGCCTGTCCCGGCGGAAGTAATGGCTTGGCGGTAACAGCCTGTCCCGGCGGAAGTAATGGCTTGGCGGTAAACATGATCCATCACGTCACCGGCGGCAAATACGCCTTCCACGCTGGTCATCATGGCATTGCCTTCGGTGCCGCTCCTGACCTTGATATAGCCGTTGTGCATTTCCAGTTGGCCGTTGAAGATTTCAGTGTTCGGTTTGTGGCCGATGGCGACAAAAATACCCATCAGGTCGATGTCCTGGGCTTCACCGTTCTGGACGTTCTTGACACGCATCCCGGTGACACCGGAGTTGTCGCCCAGCACTTCGTCCAGGACGTGGTTCCAGAGGATTTTGACCTTGCCTTCCTTTTCCTTTTCAAACAGATGGGTTTGCAGGATTTTTTCGGAACGCAATTCGTCGCGGCGGTGCACCAGGACGACTTCGGAAGCGATATTGGCCAGATACAAGGCTTCTTCCACCGCCGTATTGCCGCCACCGATCACCGCAACTTTCTGTTTTCGGTAGAAAAAACCGTCACAAGTGGCGCAGGCGGAAACACCACGACCCTTGAATTTTTCCTCGGAATCGAGGCCGAGGTACATTGCAGATGCGCCAGTGGCTATAATCAGTGCGTCACAGGTATACGTGCCACTGTCGCCGCTCAGGGTGAAAGGGCGGTTTTGCAGGTCAACCGTGTGGATATGGTCGAAAATGATTTCGGTATTGAAGCGTTCGGCGTGTTTCTGCATCCGTTCCATCAGTGCAGGCCCCATGACACCGGCATCATCGCCTGGCCAGTTGTCCACTTCGGTCGTGGTCATCAACTGCCCGCCCTGTTGCAGGCCAGTGACCAGTACAGGGTTAAGGTTGGCACGGGCGGCATACACCGCAGCGGTATACCCGGCAGGCCCGGAACCAAGAATGAGTAAACGGCAATGTTTGCTGGTATTCATGTATAATTCTCCTTTTACGCGGGCAGGGCAGGACTGCCGCCCATTTGAACTGGCTAATATTACGGTATAAACGCTGCAAAACGAACAAGGATATTGGTCAAGGATATTGGTTTGGCTAATAAGGTTAACAAGGTTATTCTCAATCCGAAGAAGCGGCTGGCGCTCCAGCAGGCATCCGTGATTGTGTTTCTGGGCATTGCCTCGGTCATCATGCTGGCATTGCTGTCTTATAGCCCCAAGGATCCGGGGCCGTTTACCATCAACAATACAACAGTGGAGGATGTCCAGAATCTGGCAAGGTGGCCAGGGGCATGGCTAGCCGATTTCCTGTTTGGCCTGCTGGGCTATTTTGCGTATGGTTTGCCCGTGGTGCTGGTGGTCATGGGTCTGGTTTCCTTCCGTATTGGCCCGCACATGAAAAACCCCAACAACCCGATTGGTGGGGTCAATGATGTGGTCAGCATTGTCGGTGCGACACTGTTATTGCTGGCGGGCAGTGGCCTTGCGCACGTCCTGTTCCAAGGGGCAGCGTACACGCATGGCGGCGGCGGGATGCTGGGTCAGGCAGTGGGCGGTTTGTTTGCCCAGCACTACTTTGGAGAGTATGGCGGTGCATTGCTGCTGATGTCGCTGTTCCTCGGTGGCCTGACCATGGTGACAGACCTGTCCTGGGGGGTCGTGGCGGAGAAGGTGGGTGATCTTGTCCTCGGCCTGTTCGACAAGGCGCAAGCTGTCCATGAAGGGAAAGATGTCGGGTTAAGCAATATGTTTGACCGTTTCTCGGGCATGATGGATTCAGGCAAGGGACCGCTGAACCGAGCATCTGACTGGGTATCCCGTGCTACGGGTGGTTTGGCCGGAAACCGTCGGCATGATCCGGTGCTGGATGCGGAAGGGGTTGACCTGACTGACCTGAATGCACCGGGAGGCAGGCGCGAACCACAACTGGCAGTCCCCGAATTTGTTGCCGGTTCCGATAAATCGCTGGGCAAGGGTGACAACAAGCCGGATGGTAAGGCAGCCAAAAACAGCAAAAAGGCTGATGAGTTGCGGGACGTGGCGGATGAGTTACCCGCATTACCCGGTAAAGGTGGCGTCCTGGTATTGCCACGCCTGACCCTGCTGAACCCGCCGCCGAGTGAACGTGTTACCCAATCGAAGGAGCGCCTGAATGAACTGGCGGGCAAGCTGATTGAAGCACTGGGGCACTATGGTATCCCCGATGTCAAGGTAGTGGCGCAAGACCCCGGCCCGGTCATTACCCGCTTTGAGCTGGAATTGCCGGATGGCACCAAGGCTTCCAAGATTTCCGGCCTGTCGTCTGACCTTGCGCGGAATATGTGCGTTTCCAGCGTGCGGGTGGTGGAGGTTATCCCTGGCCGCCCGACCATTGGTATTGAAGTCCCCAATGACCGCCGCGATGTGGTCACGATCAGCGAAATGCTCAGCTCCGGGGTATACAAGAAGAATCTTTCCCCACTGACTTTGGTGCTGGGCAAGGACATTGCCGGGAATCCGGTGGTGGCTGACCTCGCGCGTATGCCGCACCTGCTGGTGGCAGGTACTACGGGTTCGGGAAAATCCGTTTTCGTCAATGCCGTTCTCATGAGCCTGCTGTTCAAGGCGACACCCGAAGAAGTGCGCATGATCATGATCGACCCGAAAATGCTGGAGTTGAGCAGTTACGAGGATATTCCGCACCTGCTTGCCCCCGTCGTGACCGACATGAAACATGCCGCGAACGCCTTGCGCTGGTGCGTGGCAGAAATGGAGCGCCGTTACCTGCTGATGTCCAAGCTCAAGGTGCGCAACATTGCCGGTTTCAACGAAAAAATCCGTGAAGCGCAGGATCGTGGCGAGGAAATCCTCGATCCATTGTGGGATCCCACAACGTCCATGGATAGCCACCCGTTGCCGCTGAAAACCTTGCCGTACATCGTGGTCATTGTCGATGAATTTGCCGACATGATGATGGTGGTAGGCAAGAAAGTGGAAGAGCTGATTGCCCGTCTGGCGCAAAAGGCGCGGGCTTCCGGCCTCCATTTGATCCTGGCCACCCAGCGCCCGTCGGTGGATGTGATTACCGGCCTGATCAAGGCCAACATCCCGACCCGGATCGCTTTCCAGGTATCGACCAAGATTGACTCCCGTACCATCCTGGATCAGGGTGGTGCAGAACAGTTGCTGGGTTACGGTGACATGCTGTATATGCCACCGGGAACATCCCTGCCATTGCGTGTCCATGGCGCACTGGTGACTGACCGCGAAGTGGAGGATGTGGCAAACTACCTCAAGTTGCAAGGGGAACCGGATTACATTGAGGAGGTCTTAGCTGATACATCGTCTCCGTCCGATGCGATACCTGGACTGGAGCCGCTGGCGGAACGGGAGGGGGAATCCGACCCGCTGTTTGATGAAGCAGTGGCTGTTGTGACCGAATCCCGCCGTGCGTCAATCTCCTATTTGCAGCGCCGCCTCAAGGTTGGTTACAACCGGGCAGCCCGTATGATAGAAGACATGGAAACCGCAGGGGTGGTCAGCCCGGTACTGAGTAACGGAACCCGTGACGTGCTCGCACCACCACCTGTAAAGGATTGATATACATAGAGGTTAATGATGAAAACAAGGTTTGCCAAAACATTGGCTGGGTTACTGATGGCAGGTCTGACCAGCACGGCATGGGCAGGGGGACGCGATACACTCAACCAGTTCTTTACCCAGGTTGATACCATGCAGGCAGGGTTCACCCAGCAGGTGGTGGATGACAAGGGTAAGGTGCGCCAGTCTTCCAGCGGTACGGTTTACCTGTCCCGCCCCGGCAAATTCCGCTGGGAATATGCCGCACCGGAAAAGCACCAGATCGTGGCAGATGGCAGGAATGTCTGGGTCTACGACGTGGAGCTGGATCAGGTGACAGTCAAACCCATGAAACAGGCGCTGTCTGCGGCACCGGTTGGTATGTTGCTTCAGAAACAGCCGGTGGATAAACAGTTTGCCGTGCAGGACATGGAAGCTGACGGCAGCAAACTGGAATGGTTCCGCCTGACGCCGCACAAGAAGGATTCCGATTTCACCAGCATGGACTTGGGCATCAGCGACAATGGCATTGATGAAATGATCCTCAATGACAAGTTCGGGCAAATGACTTACATCAAGTTCCAGAACATGCACACCAATGTCGGGATTGATGGTTCGCGCTTTACCTTTACCATCCCCAAAGGGGCAGACGTGATCGGTAAGCCTTCCTGATCCATGCAGCAGACGTTCGTACCACTCGCCGAGCGGATGCGTCCGGCGAGCCTTGATGACTATGCCGGTCAAGGCCATCTCCTCGCCGCAGGCAAACCCCTGCGGCGGGCGATTGAAGAGTCCCGTCCACATTCCGCAAACCCCTGCGGCGGGCGATTGAAGAGTCCCGTCCACATTCCATGCTGTTCTGGGGGCCGCCCGGAACCGGCAAAACCACCTTGGCACGCCTGATCAGCCATTACTGGAATGCTGAATTCCTTATCCTGTCTGCTGTCCTCGCCGGGGTCAAGGAAATCCGTGCTGCGGTTGAAACCGCACGCCATAACCGTGAGCAATTCGGGCGCAAAACCGTGCTGTTTGTCGATGAAGTCCACCGTTTCAACAAGGCACAACAGGATGCCTTCCTGCCGCATATTGAAAATGGGACTTTGCTGTTTATCGGCGCAACCACGGAAAACCCGTCGTTTGAACTGTCGTTTGAACTGAACAATGCGCTGTTGTCGCGGGTGCGTACCTATGTGCTGCGTTCGCTTGCCCCGGATGACATTGCGGGCGTCCTGCGACGTGCCGTGCAGGATAGGGAAAACGGCCTGGGGGAATTATCCTTGCAGGTGGAAGATGGCGTCCTGGAGACGTTGGCCGCAGCAGCCGACGGCGATGCCCGCCGCGCCCTCAACTGGCTGGAAATCGCTGCCGATCTGGCAGGGGAAACAGAGGCGGGCTTGCAGGTTTCCGCGCAAACCTTGCAGGAAGTCATTGCCGACAACCTGCGGCGTTTTGACAAGGGCGGCGACCTGTTTTACGAGCAAATTTCCGCCTTGCACAAATCGGTACGCGGAACCGACCCCGATGCGGCACTGTATTGGCTGTGCCGGATGCTGGATGGCGGTTGCGACCCACTTTACATTGCCCGACGGGTGGTGCGCATGGCCAGCGAGGATATAGGCAATGCCGACCCGCGTGGCTTGCAACTCGCCCTGAATGCGTGGGATGCCTACGAGCGCCTGGGTAGCCCGGAGGGTGAACTGGCCATTGCCCATGCACTGGTGTATCTGGCCTGTGCACCGAAAAGTAATGCGGTTTACATGGCTTACAAGCAGGCACGGGCAGATGCCCAGCAATCTGGTTCACTGGATGTGCCCCTGCACTTGCGTAACGCACCCACCAAGCTGATGAAATCACTCGATTATGGTAAGGATTACCGCTATGCGCACGATGAGCCAGACGCTTACGCAGCGGGAGAAACGCAGCGGGAGAAAGCTATTTCCCACCCGGACTCGAAGGGCGCATCTACTACGCCCCCGCCGATCGCGGTCTCGAACTGAAAATCCGCGATAAGCTCGCTGCACTCAGAAACCAATCCAGCCGTTCCGCTTAGGATTTCCTAATCCATGGCGAGGACGACGTTGGCCAAGCCATGCACGGGAACTGTAAATACCTTCACACGTTCAACACGTTGAGACCCGTTATAGACCGCAATGGCCTTGTAGGTGCCTGGGTCAATCGAAAAACTCAGGGAATGGGCATGGCTGGAGCGGATCGGCGTATTATCCATGCGCAGAACCGTCCATTCGACAGGGGTAAAGGCAGGGGCATCACGCAGTGTCGCCATCAGGTTGACGGTTCCTTTGCCTTCAGATGCTTGCAGGTTTGTGAATGCGGTCGCTGTTACCACGCATGACGCCAAAACCAGTAAACGGATTGAGTTGGTAATCATGAGACACTCCTTGTGCTAGAACATGATCAGTTAGGGGCTTATTCTTATAAGTGTAGTCAATTTTGTTTAAAAATAAACCTAAATAGAAAACTTTTATGAATATAAGCTTAATGAAGTCAAAAAAATCGACCTAAAAGTATTTTTTATAGGCTACGTCGAGTTTACTATTGTGAGCATTCGGCATACGTTTTGGCACCGGAGTTGCGTAATTCTTTTGCAATATCTGGCTGATTTTCCTTGATGGCATAATCCAGTAAGGTTGATGTGGAGCATTCGTCCATAAACTCATCAACTTGTACCCTTGCCCCGTGGCGGATCAGGAGCCTTGCTGCTTCCAGATTGCCATGATTGATGGCGGATACGAGAGGCAACTCGCGGAAATCGTATAGTTCCCCGGTGTTATTGGCATCCCCACCGTGTTCCAGCAGGTATCCCAGCAAATGGCTATTGCCGACACTCACAGCAATCGGGCTATAGCCGCCGTTGAAGGTGCTGTTTGGATCCATCCCCAGCCCGACTAAGAAACGGACAATGTTTTCACGGCCTGAACTGATGGCCACAAACAGGATATTGCCGTCGTTGCCTTGCGTCCCTTCGTAGGCAAGATCGGTTCCGGCAGCCAGAAGCTGTTGTACCCGTTCCAGATCGCCCTCGCGGACTGCTCCAATCATTGTGCTGCCCAAGGTATCGGGAATCATGTCCAGGTCGTTGTCATGGGGTTTACTACTGGAATGGAAACAGTCCAGCAGGGTTTCAGTACGGGCACGGTTCTCGGCTTGTGCAATGTCTTCACGCATACTTTCACACCATTTTTTTTGCCCCTCGAAATCATCATTCCAGCGCAGGCCAGCAACATTGCAGTGGGCGGCACGGGCGGTGCGGTATTGGCTGACGGCCTTGGTGGCATAGGCACTACAGAATGGTGGGGCAGGATCATAGATATAGGTGGAAATGTTTGCCCAAGTAGTTGTTGAAAGCACAAACAACACCATCCCCACAAAAGTGGGCAAAAAACCAAAATACCGCATTTTTCTTCCTTGCAATGGTTAATACACTTTTTATAGCCTATGCGCTTTCCGGTATCAGACCTAAAAAGACAATAATTGTTTAATTATGGCTAATTTTCATACACACATTACCGCAGCAGCGGCAGGTTCCGGGCTTTTATCAGTACTTTGCCTGCAAGTTGGCCTTGTTGAGCCGCGTGAAGCACTGGTGCTGGCACTGATGGGAACCATCGGCGGCATCCTTCCCGACATTGACCTTGAACACGCTTATCCGAGCCGGATCATGTTTTCCCTGTTCGGCATCATGGCGGCATTCCTCGTCATTTTTTCGGCAGAGAACGATTTGTCCATCATGGAATTGTGGCTGGTCGGCTTGCTGGTATTTATGGTGATCCGTTGGCCGATATGGATGGTCTTCAACCAGTATACCCACCACCGGGGTTCTATCCATTCGTTGGCGGGGGCATTGCTGTTCACGTTTGCCGGGGTTATTTTTAGCCATTCCGTCATGGGGAAAAACCCGTTCATCGCATGGCTGAACGGGTTGTTTATTTTCATCGGGTTCGTCCTGCATTTGCTGCTGGACGAACTGTACAGCGTTGACTTCATGAACAGTAAAGTCAAACGTTCCTTTGGTACGGCGCTGAAAGTCCTTGATACCCGCAAGCGCGAGAAAGCCACGGCGATGGTATGCACCCTGCTTATTGTATGGGCACTTACCCCTGATTCCCGTGCATTCTGGGATACGCTATTCAGCCCCGCCACTTACCGGATCATTGCTGCCCGGATGCTGCCACATTAGAACGGCATGAACGACTTGAACATTTTCATGAACGGGCTGACAGTTGAAGCCGCCTCCCCCATCGGGGCGGCAGCTTGCGCCAGCGTGCCGACCTTCTGGTTCATCTGTGCCACGTTGCCACTCATATACGCCACGTTATTGTTCATGTAGTACATGGATTCGTTCATGGTCTGGATGTTCTGGGTCATGGTCTGGGTATCACTGGCCATGGTTCCCATGTGCGTGTTCATGGTGTTGATATTGCCCGACATGGACAGCATCGAACCCTGCATACTGCTCAGTATATACAAGGCGTAACCGATGACCGAGAAGCCTGCAATGGCGACTGGAACCAGCCATTTATAACGTTGTTTGCGGGTCGTCTGCACAGCCAGATGGTGCTGTTTCAGCTCCTGGATTTTGTCCTCAAGCTGCTGTTCACGCTGGTTGAATTCCTGGTGCAGACGCTTGAAAGCGTATTCCAGACGCTCTGAAATGCCGTCATGGTGTGCGTGGTCACGCTTGGCCGGAATGCGGATGTGGGAAACTTCACCCATTTTTACCGCATCCGGTTTACCCGGTTTGAACCAGGACGGAACCAGACGCCCAAGCAAACTGGGCGTGGCAACCGGAACCAGTGCGGTTTCAGTGGATTTTTTCTTGCTGGCCGTTGTTTTGGGCTTTTTCTTGCGGCTGGGTTTGAGGGTAATTTCCTGTTTGCGTACAACCCGCAGGGACTTGCCTGTCCCCTCGACCTGGGCGCTTTCAGGCACAGCATTACCGAAAATGTCGAATCCGACAGTTAGTGTTTTGGGTTTGGTTGCGGTTTTTGTTTTCGGTAACTTGAACAGTACCGGCTTTGTCGTTTTACTCATGTGCCACCCCCGTGGTGTGTAGAGAAGTGTTGCGTATTAGCAACTTTTCCAAGAATATAAGAAAATTCTAATGTTCGCAAGTCCCTGAAAATAATTGCATCAACTGCTGGCTGATCCCTCCTGCATCCAGCGTTGCCAGTATACGACGGTTTGCCAGGGTAAACACACCACAAACCTCCTGCCACGCCATCCCTTCCGACCATGCCGGTAATGGCACACTGCCTTGCCCCTTGCGTGGGATCACATAGCAGGCATCCGCCCGGTACAGCAGGTTATACGGCTGGTTGCGGTGGTGGCAATCTTCGGCCAGTTTCCATGCATTTTCTGCATCAACACGGTGGCAGTGCAAAGGGTAGGGTTCCTCACCGGGTTCCGTACCACCATTATGCTGCCAGCGTGGGGATTCCACCGGAAACGGCGCTTCCCGCACGAAACCCTGGAAATGCAACTGATTGATGGAGGCATACGCACCCAGGCTGTTGAACGCCATGCCCAAACCCGGCAAATGACCGGCCTGTTCTGTAACCAGTTGCGCCATCCGCTCGTGGTGGGAACGGGTCAGGAATTGCGGCAAGGTTTGTTCCGGCTCCGGCACAACCAGCAGATGCCAGGGGGCAAAAGGAAACTTGTTATACAAAACCCGTAATTGCCCGTCTCGCCAATACCCATCCCAGAGGATTTCCGGCTTCAGAAATGGCTTGTTGAAATGAAATTTATCGGGGGCGAATGGGCGTTGGATGGATTCAAACACGTCCCGCGACACCCGTGCCGGGCGCAGCGAACGCAGGGGGTTAATTACCAGCTCCCACGCTTCCATCTGGCAAGTTTCCCAGCAAGCTACGCCAGCAATCCCCGTTTTAGCCAAGGCTGCAAACACATCGCGGTCATCGGGCGGGCCAGCGGGGTTGTTTTTCAGCAATTGCGCAAACGTAGCGTCCAGATCAGCTTTCAACAGATCGCGCAGTTCTGCATCTTGTGTACTGTTGGCCAGCACCAGGATGAAAGCACCCAGCCCGTCAGGCGTGAGCATGTTTTTCAGACCGCTGGCAAAAGCACCTTTGAAGCTGGCGAGGTCGGGGGCAATGAACATATCAGGTGCAATTGACGGTCACGGTTTGCGGGTTCTGGGCTTGTTCATCGGGGTTGGATGATGCCGGAGGGGTGCTGAGCTGCACCTTGCAGTTTGTCGCCTCAGCGCCGGTCAATGAGACTTGGTTACTGCTCGGGTATTTCAGGATACCCATACCTTCAGGGTCTTGCATTGTCCAGGTCAGGGTCTTGCCTGACAAATCGGCGGCAGACTGCAAGGGCAGTAAGAAATCCAGAACCATTTGCTGCTTGCCATCCAGTACCAGGGTGTGGGTGCTGGCTACCAGTGTCTTGAGCAGTGTCTTGAGTTCCTGACCATCCAGTTTTAGCTGGGTGAAATAGCCGTAACGCTGCAAGTCGTGGACGAGGCGGTCGCCAATGTCCTTGATGGTCTGGTCACGGTGTTCCGGTGACATATCCTCATCATCAAACATGGCTTTGGAAATGGCCGGGTCATGAATCCAGCGCATCTGCAAGCCGGTCAGATGGCCTTGTGCATCTGTTACCAGCCCGGTATTCACCACCACCTGATAATGGAAACCATGTGCAAACGCACCTGAAGAACCCAGCGACAAGGCGAGCAAACCCGCCAGCAATAAACGTTTCATAGCAACTCCAACCTCAGGATTTCTGTACCATGTGCAAAGCCAGCGTCAGCACCGCACTGGCTGTCACCCATGAAGCCAGCACCCGCACGCCAATGCCTTCCCATATCTTGTGCAACAACCAGCCCAGCAGGCTAGCCAGCAGCAATAACAGGAAACTGCCCGCTGCCGCACCTGCCAGGGTCCAGTATAATTTGCGGGGGGAAATGCCCGGCAGCATGACCGGAACCGTATCCATTCCCAACAGGAATGCCGCTACCAGCACTACCACGGCAATCAGCCAGCGTGGCAAAGGGTAAGCCACAATCACCAGCAACCCGACGCTGATAGCAATGACCAGCAAAGGCAGTTCATTGTTCCAGGGCAAAACAAACCATCCGCCATTGCCTAGCCCGATACCCGTCAGCAGGCTCACCACAAAAACTGTTATTGCCCAGCGCCAATGCATGGCTCCCTGTTGCCCCAGCAATAACCCACACGCCACCAGCACAATCAGGTGGGCAGGCATCTGCAACAGCCCCAGCAACCCCGGTGTAAATCCGTAAAGCACAAACCCTCCCCTCAGGCTGTCAGCACACCCGTCAGGAAGCCAAGCCCCAACAGGCTAATCACCACACCACCAACACGCACCGCCATGTCGCCAGCAGACCACTTCACCAGTGTGCCAAGCGCAATCCCGAACAAGTGCAACAGACCGGTAGCAATCACGAAACCGATACTGAACGCCAGGGCGTTGGCTGCTTTGGGCAATTCCGCACCGTGCGCATAGCCGTGGAAAATGGCGAACGTGCCAACGATAACCGCCGCAACCCACAAGGGCGGGCGTGCCCCCAAAGTGACCATCAAGCCCAGGACAATCGAAGAAACCGCAATCCCTGTTTCGATAGCGGGTACAGGTATCCCCATCATGCCCATTGCCCCGCCGATGGTCATGACCAGAGGAAAAACCACCGGCAACAGCCAGATCGCAGGCCGCCCCAGAAAAGCCCCCCACAAACCAACCGCAACCATTGCCGCCATATGGTCAAGGCCATTCAGCGGATGCAGGAAACCGGCACTGAAACCACCACCCACACCTGCACCAGCATGGGCAAATGCCGTTGAAGTAGTCATTGCAAACAAGGTAAAAACCAAGCCCGTAAAAGTCATGGATGAACGCATCATCAGGACACTCCTTCGTACTGTGGTGATAATGGGGGTTATCATAGCCTATCCCCGGCGCTTCAACACCGTCGGGAAGCGAAAATACTATTCCAGCGAATCAATGATCTGTTTCATCACCGCCGCCTCCGGCAAAGGCATGACCTGATTGACCGTTTCCGGGATGCCACCGATATTCAGCACGTCAGGGCTATTGCTCACGCCCAACAGGCCGCTGCGGAAACCGTGTTCTTTCCACGCCAGCGTTTGCAAGTCCTGATCCTGCAAGGCGGTTTCCAGCCGTTTGCAATTGCCGGTCAGGGAAATCAGCGGGTGGCTGGCAAACACAGTCGGGGTAGGGTAGAGGATGTCAATCTTGTCACGGATCACGTCGCGGTAATCCTGATGTTCGATCACGAATTCGACCAACTGGTTTTCATAGCCGACGATGATCGGGCGTGCGCCCATGCCCTGTTTAAGGAAGTTCTCGAAAATATCGCCGGAACTGTGTTCCATATAACCCATGCTGCGGAAATACGCCTGCACAGCGGGCAGGACTTTGGGCAAATCCGCCGTTGAGACGACATTACCACCGTTCAGGGTATTGGCCAGCAGCCCTGCCCACATATTGCCGGAGTTGGAACTGCGTGGGTCGGTGGAAAAGATTTTCAGCGTGCCGTAGACATCCACCCCCAGGTCTTCCTTCCAGCGTTTTTGTTGCTGCACCAGTTCGATCAGCTTGGCGGTATCGACGCTGACAATGCCGTTTCCGCGTTTGGCAATGCCTGCCTTGAGTAAGGCTTCGGTGACAGGCCGCCACGCATAAAACACGATTGGTGAATTGAAAATATTGGTGTCGGACAAGACTGGTTTGCCGGATTGGCGTGCCAGTTCCACCGCAATCTGGTTGGAAGGCCACAGGCAATCCTTGCCGTCGCTGGGGAGTTGGTCGGCCATTTCGATACTGCCTGCCTTGGCGGCATTCAGGCGCACCTTGTATTTTTCCAGAATTTTCAGGGTATTCGGATTGGCGAGGAAACGCGATTTTTCACCGCCGTAGAAAATATTGACATCCGCCCAGTCCTGTTTGATGGTCTGGGTACGTTGCAGGCTGCCCCAATCGACCTGGGTGGCCAGGATGACACCGGCAGCAACCGCCAGCAGGATCAGGATTCCGAGGATTTTTCTCATTGGCTTGTTTCCTTGGCAGCGGGGATGGCGAGTTTCATGACATCACCGAGGACGGAGGTTTCCAGTTCCAGTTTTTCAAAGTCGTTTTCCAGACAGGCGTCGTGGATGGTTTGCAGGTTGGGCAGATAGCCACGGATCACGCCACCGACGTGCTTGAGGCGTTCCTGCGAGGGTTCGCTGATGGTGCGTTCGCTCAAGGCAACGTAATCTTTTACCAGTTCGAGGATTTTCGGCAGGTAATGGTTGGTGAAATTGCGGCTGTGCTTGAGGTCACGGGGGTCTTGCTGGTAATTGGCGCCGATTTCATCCACCAGTTGCGCCATGCGTTCCAAGGCGATGGCGGTATTGGCGTCAATTCGGTTGGCTTTGCTGGCGCTGCGTAATTCCTTGGCAGCTTGCAGGCATTGCTGGGCAGCCGCGTTGATGTCGGCCTGGGTGAGGTTATCGTACACGTAGACTTCGCTGTCTTCCGGCTTGCGTTCAATCAGCAGCAGGCTGGCAATATATACCGCAAAACCGGCAAGCAGGGCTGCCCACCACACCAGATTCAGGCTGAGGTAAACAGCGGTGAAGGCAAGGGCGGCAAAAATGCCTGCCACCATTTGCCGCCATAATTCCTTGAGTTTCAGCATCAGTTGTAACCCTTGGCATCACGCAATACCGCCGGGAGGTCATCTGTCACCTGGAACAAACGCCCGACGGATTGCCCGGTCAACTCCTGCAATTGCTGGGTGTCAGCATCGCCAAACGCAATCGCATGGATCGGCACATCCCTGGCAAACGGCAGGGATTGCAAGGCATTCTGGAAGGCAAACAAATGCTCGGTATCAGAGCGCCCGTCGGTCATGGCAACGATGGCGGGCAGGTAATTCCACAGCGTTCCGTCTTCCTGATACGGCTGTAATTGTTCCAGCGCCTTGACCAGCGCGGCGTACAGGTCAGTGCCACCGTAGGCTTGCAATGCCTGCACATTTTGCAGGGCTGAACCCAGTTGGGCAGGATCATTGCCAGCCACTTTCCAGACATCTTCCACGTGGTCGCTGAAGGGGATGATGAAGGTAATATCCTTCGCGCCCGGTTGCAGCAGGTACTGGTTGGCTTGCACCGGGTCAAGCAAGGTGGTCATGGCCTGTTTGAGGCCGTCAATGCCATCGCCTTCCATGCTGCCGGATACGTCCAGCACCCATACGGTCAGGCTGGGTTTGCGCAACTCGGTCTGATACAGGTTGAGGGCTTCCTGAATCACGGCCTGTTGCGGGACAGGGATGGAGGCAATGTTCTTGTCGGTCTGGATGCCCCAATCAGGGTTCCAGATGCTTTTGTCCGGGTTGGAAACGGTCATGCCGAGCAGACCAGTGCGCCGCCCCATGTGTTCAATCTGTTTCTGCACATCCGCTGAGAGCAGGTATTGTTGCAGTTTGAGGAACAGTTCCTCTTTGGCCTTGTCGCCCTTGTCGATGAAACCCAACGGGCTGTCAGCGACCGACAGGCCATCCTGCGGGTAAATTGCGTACAGCGGCTCCTGCCCCTGTTGGGTCAGGGTCTGGTTGGCTTCGATGAGCAAGGCTTCGTAGTTGAACATGGCATCGAAACGGTCGGGGTGTTCCACCAGGGCTTCCTTCAACCAGCCAGAGCTGCCGGAAGAACGGTTGGTGGTAGAAAGCAGGCGCTTTACCTTGTCGCGTACTGCCGGGTCCTGCAGGTTTTGCAGGGTCAGCGTGTCCGGGTAGCCGGAGAGGGCGTACAGGAAACCGAAATAAGCGCTTGCCCCGGAATTGGACTGGGTGGCGGAGGTCATCGCCAGCCGGAAACGTTTCTGTTCGGCGGCATCGAGGATGTCCTGGATACGCACTTCGTGTTTGTCCCAACCGAGTTGCCGGGTAATGGATTTTTTCAGACCAAGTACCACCGGGGAGCGCATGATGGATTGTTCGTGCTTGACGACTTTTTGCGTGTCACCCAGTTCAATCCACAGGTGGTTGGCTGGCCAGATCGCGTCGTAGGGCATGGCCGCGCCTTGTTGCAGGCTACGGTAAATGTCCACGCTGCCCTGGTAGACGATGGCAATCTTTTGGCCTTCGTGTTGCGCCCATTCGTCAATGATGGGTTGTAACTGCTTGTTTTCCGAGCCAGAAACAATAACTAGATCGGCATTATTGGGGTCAACGCCTGTTTGTTGCGTGCCCTTGCCGTCAAGGAAAAATCCCTTGACCAGTAACAGGGCGATGGCTATGACGACCAGCCATTTGAACTTTTGCATGAACCCTCCTCCTTCTGATAGTGCTTGTTTTTATTAAAGATACTAGCCGATCAGTGTAACAATGACATGAAAAGCGCAGAACTGTAAGTGTTTTCAGATAGACAAGGGTTCATGCAAGTTGTTTTAAACGCGGACGATGGAATTTTCCCCATCCACGCCGTTGTTGATATAGGCATCCGCTTCCCAATCGTTTTCCCATTGGTTGCCATCATAGAAATAGCGGAACTGGTACTCTGGTGTGCTGGTTTCCAGTTCAACAACAGCGGTAAACTCACCGTTTTTCAGTGCCGTCATGGGCAGTACCTGGGAATCCCAGCCGTTAAAGTCACCTGCCAAGTAGACGGTTTGGGTGGCCTTGGCGGCTTCCTTAGTGATTCGGAATGTTACTTTGCAGACAGGCCGGGTTTTTAGGTATTGTTTTTTGAGCATAAGATTAATCCCTTTGTTCAAGAAAACGGGAGCATAGCACCTCCTGAGTGTCACCAGTATCCATGATGACAGCATGTTGCCCAAGGATAATTTGAACAGGAGTCAAACCTGTCTCCAATATTCGGGTGAGTTTATCAAGCAACTGGTTGATATATTTGCAGGCACAGCCGTATTGCTGTACGTGAAGGATTGCATTGTGAATGTTCATTTTCGTAACCCTTTACAAGTGATGGTGTTGGGTGGCGATTGTCGCAAAGAAATGTTAAGCAAATTTGATGCCATCCGACTTGATAAGTGGAAACGGTTGCTTTTTATCAGCATTTAGGGATGTCAATAGCAGCTTATCTGTTTATGATAACGCCCTGTTTGCTGACTCAACGGATAAGGAACTGAATGGCTTACCTTTACCTGACTTTTGCCATCATTGCTGAAGTGATTGCGACCAGCTCGTTGCGTGCGACGGAAGAGTTCACCAAGCCAGTACCAACCGTGATCATGGTGGCAGGTTACGGGGTGGCTTTTTATTTCATGACCTTGGCGTTACGTTCCCTGCCGTTGGGCATTACTTATGCGGTATGGTCAGGTTTGGGGATTGTGCTGATCAGTATCATTGGCGTCATCTTTTATAATGAGAAGCTGGATATGGCCGCCACCATTGGAATGGGGCTGATCATTATGGGAGTTGTGGTCATCCACCTGTTTTCCAGAACTATCAGACATTGAAAAATAAACATCAGAAGCACTGGCAGAATAAGCTTCAGCCATTCCCCGCTTTCTCTACAAGGATCGCGGGGAACCTTTCAAACAGGATTTCTAAAATCAAGCCTGATTTTCAGAATTCAGAGGTTTGTGGACTGGAAGGCAATTGCTCATGGTGGGGATGGCGCACATCCTGGCCATTCACCAGATAAACGACATATTCGCAGATATTTTTGGCATGGTCGCCGATACGTTCCAGCGCCCGGGCATGGCGCATGGCGCTCAGGCAGTAGCGGACATGGCGGATGTCGTCCTGCATCCGTGACAGCAATTGCCGGGATAGCTTGTCGAATTCGTGGTCAACACGCCTGTCATTGGGGATGGCCTCGTTGGCTTTTGCTACATCCATCCGCACGAAAGCATCCAAGGCGTTATGCAGGATATTTTTGACCTGTTCCCCCATAGGAGAAATGTCTGTGCACAGCCGGGAAACGAGGTCGACATTATTGGTGAAACCGACCGCATGGGCTGCAATGTATTCTGCTTCACTGCTGATCCGTGCAAAATCTGTGACCAACTTGATGGTGACAATCAGGAGGCGTAAATCACCAGCAACAGGTTGGCGTAGGGCAAGCGTTCCGACGCTCATGCCATCAAGTTGGGTTTCCAGGCTTTTGACTTCCTGACTCAACCAGAATACATCCCTGGCGCATTGCTTGTTCTGTTGCAGAAGTGCCTGGACTGCATGATCGACCTGGGTTTCAATCAGGCTTCCCATGAGTATCAGGTGGTTCCTGATATTTTCCAGTTCGTCATCAAAGCGTTGGGAAAGATGTTGGTTCGTGTTCATGGGCGGAATGGGGTTTTGCAGCCATCAAATCCTACCGATACTACGGGGTTTGGATTGCAGAACCATGACAATTCCCAATGGAATCACTCCGCCATGCACCGTTCAGGTGATTGTCATAAAAAATTCATAATTATGGGGCAAGCTGACTGATCTCCACTGTCAGCAACTTGCGTTCGCCATGGCGCAAAATGCCGATTTCGCGCTGACTACCGGGATTGCTGGCAGCTACCTGATTGCGGAATTCGCCAACATCCAGAACAGGTTTATCTGCAAAACTGATAATGAGGTCGTCTTTCCTGATACCGGCTTTGTCTGCGGGAGAATTGGGCTGCACATCGGTTACAAGCGCACCGCCTTGCCCTTCCTCCAGTTTGAGTTGGGCTGCCAATTTGTGGGTCAGCGGTTCAAGCAGGACACCAATTTGCCCGCGAACGACATTTCCCTTTTGCATAAGCTGGTCAGCAACTGTTTTCACAAAGTTGATTGGGATTGCAAAACCGATCCCCATGTAATTACCGCTGCTGCTGATAATGGCGCTGTTCATGCCAACCACTTTTCCGTCAAGATTCAACATTGGCCCGCCGGAATTGCCGGGGTTGATAGCCGCATCGGTCTGGATGAAGTCTTCATAGGTGTTGATCCCCAGGTCGCTACGGCCTGTGGCACTGACCACCCCAACGGTTAGCGTATGCTGCAAGCCAAACGGGTTGCCGATAGCAAGTACCCATTCCCCGACATCCAACTGGTCTGAATTCCCCAGCGGAAGGGGATGGGCATCCGTAGTAGGGATTTCCAGCACGGCAATATCCGACTGGGGGTCGACACCCCTGATGCTGGCCTCAAACTCTTTCCCGTTCAGGAGCATGACCCGAATCGTATTGGCGCCATCAATGACATGGAAAGTGGTCAGGATATAGCTATGCCCGCCCTCGACCCGAAAAATGAAACCTGAACCCTGGGCGGTGGTGAAACGTTCATCGGGCGGAATATCATCCAGTGATGGTGCTTTGGGCAGGTCGCCAAAGAAATGCTTTAACA
Organism: Thiotrichaceae bacterium; assembly: GCA_037447095.1. Taxonomy (GTDB): domain Bacteria; phylum Pseudomonadota; class Gammaproteobacteria; order Thiotrichales; family Thiotrichaceae; genus Thiothrix. Next base: position 4,961 of record JBBIHI010000012.1, on the reverse strand, counting down.
GCTCTTCATCAAGCGGTGAAAGTTTCATGCTGGCGGGGTCAAGAGGTGTTTCTGTCTGTACCGACACGACAGAAGGCGATGCCTGAGCCTGAAGGGTGATCGCGGTAAATGCCTTGCCCGATTCGCGCGGATTTAACAGGACATCTTCCCTGGATTGGATAGCCAAACAACCGGATAAAAATATGCCTAAAAAACAGGCTAGTAACAATCTTGGCATTTAGTATCCACGGAAGAGTCAGTCGTGGAATCAGTTATACTCTGTTTGTTGCTTTTATGCCACTGGGTTTGCTAGTCGTGGAATCAGTTATACTCTGTTTGTTGCTTTTATGCCACTGGGTTTGCTAGGCCAGAAAAAAGCCCCGATGTTCGGGGCTTTTCTTCGTCGGAAGGGCAGTTTACTTCTGCGGCAACTGCACACGGATATTCAATTCACGCAACTGCTTGGTGCTGACTTCCGCCGGGGCGTCGGTCAACGGGCAGGCTGCCGTCTGGGTTTTCGGGAACGCCATGACATCACGAATCGACTGGCTGCCGGTCATCAGCATGATCAGGCGATCCAGACCGAAGGCCAAACCACCATGTGGAGGGCAGCCGTATTTCAGCGCATTCAGCAGGAAGCCGAATTTTTCCTGTGCTTCCTCGTCGGAAATGCCCAGCAGCTTGAATACGGCTTTCTGCATGTCCATGTTGTGGATACGCACGGAGCCGCCGCCGAGTTCAGTACCGTTCAGCACCATGTCGTAGGCGATGGAAAGCGCTTCGCCCGGGTTGGCCAGCAGTTCTTCAGGCGAGCCTTTGGGCGAGGTGAACGGGTGGTGCAGGGCAACCCAGCGGTTTTCCTTGTCGTCCCACTCGAACATCGGGAAGTCAACAACCCACAGCGCAGCCCATTCACTTTGCAGCAGACCACGGTCGTGACCCAGCTTGACACGCAGCGCACCGAGTGCATCATTGACGATACGCACCTTGTCAGCGCCGAAGAAAATCAGGTCGCCGGTTTGTGCGCCCGTGCGTTGCATGATGCCCGCTACGGTTTCATCCGGCAGGAATTTCAGGATTGGTGATTGCAGACCTTCACGGCCAGCAGCGGCGTCGTTAACCTTGATGTAGGCCAGACCTTTAGCGCCGTAACGGCCAACGAAGGCGGTGTAATCGTCGATTTCCTTACGCGACAGTTCGCCGCCATTGGGCAGGCGCATGGCCACCACTCTGCTGTCCTTGTCTTTGGCAGGGGCAGAGAAGACCTTGAATTCGACGTTTTCCATCAAGTCGCTGACTTCAACGAATTCCAGCGGGATGCGCATGTCCGGCTTGTCGGAACCGAAGCGCTGCATGGCCTCGGAGTAGGGCATACGCGGGAACGGGTTAGGCAGTTCCACACCCAGTGTTTCCCGGAAATTCGCCCGCATCATTTCTTCCATGAGATTCATGATGGCGTTGTCATCCATGAAGGATGTTTCGATGTCGAGCTGGGTGAATTCTGGCTGGCGGTCAGCACGCAGGTCTTCGTCGCGGAAGCAGCGGGCAAACTGGTAATAACGATCCATGCCGGACATCATCAGCAATTGCTTGAACAATTGCGGCGACTGGGGCAGGGCGAAAAAACTGCCTGGATGGGTGCGGCTGGGTACCAGATAATCGCGTGCGCCTTCTGGTGTGGCCTTGGTCAGCATCGGCGTTTCAATATCGAGGAAGCCATGCTCTTCGAGGAAACGGCGCAGGAAACCGGTGACTTTCGCGCGGGTCTGCATCCGCTTCTGCATTTCCGGGCGGCGCAGGTCTATATAGCGGTAAGTCAGGCGGGTTTCTTCGTTGACACCTTCTTCATCCAGTTGGAACGGCGGCGTTTCGGCGGCATTGAGGACATTCAGTTCCAGCCCAAGGATTTCGATCTGGCCACTGCGCAGGTTGGCATTTTCCGTACCTGCGGGGCGACGGCGGACTTTGCCGACGACTTGTAAGACGTATTCATTACGCACACGTTCCGCTGTCTTGAAAACATCGGCGCGGTCAGGGTCAAAAACCACCTGCACCAGACCTTCGCGGTCACGCAGGTCGATAAAAATGACCCCACCGTGGTCACGGCGGCGGTTTACCCATCCACACAAAGTAACTTGCTGATCCAGCAGGGCTTCATCCACCTGCCCGCAATAATGGCTACGCATTGTTTATTCCTGTTTCAAACTGCTCCCTGAGCCGGGAGTTCTGTGTTCTGTAAAGGCGGGAATGTTAAGCCCTGGCAAGCTTCTGCGCAAGCTGGATTCAAAATGGCAAAGGGCTGCGGCAGTTTCGCAACCGTCCGCAGCCTGAGGAGGAGAAGGTGGAATTAAAAACTGGAGAAGGTTGCACCCAATGAGTACATATTGGCCTTGAGGTCGCCGCCTACACGAGAATATCGGTGCCGTTAGTTTTGGATGTGGTGGCAGAGTCATCCCATGCCATGAAACCTGCTTTACCAAACGCTTGCAAATCATCGGAAACCGGCACTTTATAAAGGCCGGAGGCGCTAATACCTGTTACCTTTTCGTTATCTTTCTTGAGCATATTGTGGTAAGCACCTTCAACTGCGATATTGGAGGTGACGTCATAACCCGCCAGCAGTTTCCAGTTGGAGCCTTTGCAATCGGCAGTACCCACGCATTTGGCATCTGTTTTGCCCAGTGTTACGCCACCGTAAATGGTGCCGCCACCACTATCATCAGAAGAACTGAATGAATCATCTGCCATTACGGAGCTGCTTGAAAAAGCAGCGATTGCTGCAATCAGAAGATATTTTTTCATTGCCCTGATCCTTTATATTTGTTGTATTTAAACGACTAGGCTTCATTCTATGCCCCACTACAGTATGGGGCAATGTGTGGGGGATAATTTCCGATGAAAGGCGTGAGATAAAATAATGCCCGATTAATAATCGGGCGAAGGGCAGGGAAGGGGAAGATTACTGCTGGCAGGCAGGGCAGGCACCTGTCCCACAGGCCGGAGAAGGGGCTGCATCAGTACTGGCAATGTTTTTCTTGCCGCCAGACTTGAAATCCGTTTCATACCAGCCGCCGCCACTCAAGCGGAATGCCGCAGCAGTGACTTTCTTGCTCAACGTCGCCTGATGACAGGAAGGGCAATCGGTCAGTGGGGCATCGGCAATCTTTTGCAAGGCTTCCAGCTCATGACCGCATGAGCCACATTGATAAGCGTAGATGGGCATCGTGTACATCTCCATAAGAAAACAGAATATTAGCAGCCAATAATAAGGATGTGATTGCCTGAATTCAATGAATCACGTTACATTCTCGTTTTCAGGAGAGCAGGGAACGGACAAATATGCGTAATGTGTTGATTACCGGCTGTTCAAGCGGTATCGGCTATTGTGTCGCAAAAGGGCTGCGGGAACGCGGTTATCAGGTATTTACTTCTGCACGCAAGGCAGAAGATGTGGAACGCCTGGAAAGTGAGGGCTTCAAAACCCTGCAACTGGATCTGGCAGACCCGGAAAGTGTTCAGGATGCGGTTTATGAGCTGATGCTGCGTACTAACAGTGAGTTATACGCGGTATTTCATAACGGTGCTTACGGTCAGGCGGGTGCTCTGGAAGACCTGTCACGCGAAGCCCTGGAAAAGCAGTTTGCCAGCAATGTCTTCGGTTGGCATCAATTGACCACCATGCTGATGCCAATCCTGCGTCAGCGCAATGAAGGGCGGATTATCTATAACAGTTCGTTGCTGGGTTTTGTTGCCTTGCCATTTCGGGGTGCATACAACGCCAGTAAATATGCGATTGAAGGTTTGGCTGATACATTGCGGTTGGAGCTGGCGGATACCGACATCAAGGTCTGCCTGATTGAACCGGGGCCGATTGAAAGCCGTTTCCGGGCTAACGCATTGCAGGCATTGCGCGAAGAAGTGATGGTTGATCAGAGTGTGCATCGCCTGAAATATCAGGGAGCCATCCAACGTCTGGAAAAACAGGGTAAAGCCGCACCCTTTACATTACCACCTGAAGCGGTGCTGGAAAAAGTTATTGCAGCGCTTGAAAGTCCTAATCCCAAAGCCCGCTACCCGGTGACAGTACCGAGCCACGCTTTTTGGATGCTAAAACGCCTCCTGCCAACCAGATGGATGGATAAGGTTTTAATGAAAGTTTCTGCCAATGAAAACAATAGGGTATAGAGCATGAATGATGAATTTCTTGAATATTTGTTTTTTACTCAAAGTATTGCTGCCAAATTCATAACCGTGCTGGAAGAGCGTGGCTTGGCATATACCCAACAAACCGAGCCTGTCCAGAACGCCATTGTCCTGCAAATTTCGGAAGGTGTGGATGATGACCTGTGGGATGAACTGGATGAGCTGTATGATGAATTGAGCGACGAAGACCAAGCCATTCTGGAGGCAGGTCTGGAAGATGATAGCTCCCGTAGTGCGGCTGGCATTTACCTGCAATTGCACGACGGCTCACAAACACTGGCTCAGGTAAACCCTGGCATCATGAACCGCATCCTCAGCGTCATCAGTATGGATGAGCTGAATGATTTCGTGGATACGATTGTACGCAGCGTGGAAAATCCAGACGATTCTCCCATCTGCCAACGTTTTTCGGATTGAACTTCAGCTTGCCCAAAAATCGGTTTTACACCGACGACAGAAGTAATGTTTCTTTTGCGTGACCCAACGTTGCAGCCGTGAGCGTTTCAACCTGATGGTTGCCGTTGTTCCGGCGCAAACAGGGCATACGTGTGCAGCAACATGACTCAAATTACGTAGGGTAGCCTCCTGATGTAGGTAGGTTACGAAATAGCCTGCTGATTCCTGCATTTGAATCTCCTTAATGAAAACCACACTCCCTGTGCTCTCATCGGAGTATAGAACGTAAAATCTCTCTCTGCTTGTTATTTGCACAAAGATTGCCTGTCACACATAACTACATTTCACTTATAGTATGTCAAGCGTTCCTTAGGGCTTTCAAG
>JBBIHI010000011.1:0-25889 GCA_037447095.1 Thiotrichaceae bacterium | reverse complement strand
GGGCACTTCCGTGCTGCCGGGTCAGCCTATCACCTTTGAGCATGTGGCAGACCAGACCGCGATTACCTACGGCACTGTTACCCGCAATGAAATGAGCGGTGAAATGGTCAAGAACATCCTCGAAGACGTGGCCGACAACCTGTTCAACGAAGACCCTTACTACCAGCAAGGTGGCGACATGGTGCGGGTAGGTGGCCTGAAATTCAGTTTCGACCCGACCGCCAAGATGGGTGAGCGAGTTTCCGATATGGAACTGGACGGCAAGCCGCTGGATGCCAAGAAAACCTACCCGGTCGCCGGTTGGGCCAGCGTGCAGGCTGAAGTTCCCAAGAACAAGCAAATCTGGGAAGTGGTGGCTGATTACCTGCGTGACAAGAAAACCATCGGCAAGGTGGAACTCAACGAGCCAAAACTGAAAAATGTCACTGGCAATGAAGGTCTGATATAAGCCTTTCCTGACTCCCTGCCAGTCCCGATGCTGGCAGTCTGGGCGAACCTGCGCGGGTTCGCCCTCGTTTGTCAGGTAATGGAACTGATTCATTTACCCGACATTTTCAATGGCGTATCATGACCCGACACCCAATATAACAAACACAATAAGCGGACGCATGATTCCTTTAACCGCCTCCATTCCGCTGCCAGGCTTGCTCAGGCAACTGGTTTTGCAGGAAAAACTCAGCACCGACCAGGCCATCCAGGCTGTCCAGAAAGCGCGTGCCGATAAACAGTCACTGGTTGCGTGGCTGATTCAGGCGCGGCTGGTTTCGGCAAAGGATATTGCTTACGCAGCCAGCGTTGAGTACGGTCTGAGCATGGTGGACATTGATCAGGTCAAGATTGCACCTGCTGTTGCCAGCCTGCTGGAGCCGGAGCAGGTACAAAAGCTTAACCTTGTGCCCCTGTTCAAGGGTGGCAAGAGCTTGATGGTGGCCTTGGCTGACCCGGCATACCTGACCAACCTGGATGATGTGAAATTTGCGACGGGTCTGATGCCCGAGCCGGTTTTCGTTGAATACGACAAATTGCAACGTTACCTGTATGTGGAAACCGAAGAAGCTTCGCGGACAGGTATCGGGGCAAAAAATCCGGTTTCCCCTGTTTCTGCCAATGCCATTGTGCTGGATACCAGTGACCTGAAAGCCAAGGCGGATAGCGAAGAGGTCGCGGTTGTTGAATTCGTCGACAAGCTGCTGGCTCATGCCATTGCTGCCAAGGCATCCGATATTCATATTGAGGTGTTTGAAAAGGCGCTGCGTATCCGTTACCGCATTGATGGCATCTTGGAAGTGGTGGCCTCACCATCGAACCATGCTGCCTTGCAATTAATCTCGCGGATCAAGGTATTGGCGCGTATGGATATTTCTGAACGTCGTGTGCCACAGGACGGGCGGATTCGTTTCACGCTTGATGCCAAGAAAAAAATTGATTTCCGCGTCAACACCCTGCCGACGCTGTATGGTGAAAAGGTGGTCATGCGGATACTGGATTCATCCAATGCGACCCTGGGGGTGGAAAAGCTGGGTTTCAGCGATCGCCAGAAAAAAGATTTCCTGCGGGCGCTGGACAAGCCGGATGGGATGATCCTCGTCACCGGCCCGACAGGAAGCGGCAAAACCGTAACCCTGTATACCGGCCTGGGCATCCTCAATGTGCCGGAAAGAAATATTTCCACCGCAGAAGACCCGGCTGAAATCAATATGCCGGGCATTAACCAGGTCAACGTCAACCCCAAGGTTGGTTTGACCTTTGCCGATGCCTTGCGGGCTTTTTTGCGTCAAGACCCGGATGTGATCATGGTGGGGGAAATCCGTGATCTGGAAACAGCCGAAATTGCCATCAAGGCGGCACAAACCGGGCACCTGGTGCTGTCCACCCTGCATACCAACAGTGCGCCGGAAACCCTGACCCGTTTGCTGAACATGGGGGTTCCGCCGTTTAATATTGCCTCATCCGTGCACCTGATCATTGCCCAGCGTCTGGCGCGGCGGCTGTGTGAGCACTGCAAGCGGGTGGCGGACATTCCGCCCGAGGCATTACTGGGCTTTGGTTTCTGTGAAGCAGAAATCCCTGCGCTGAAAGTTTACGAGCCGTGCGGTTGTTCGGAATGTTCCCACGGCTACAAGGGGCGGGTGGGTATCTATCAGGTCATGCCGATTTCCCCGGAAATGGGGCGCATGGTCATGAACGGTTGCAACTCGATTGAGCTGGCAGACCAGGCGCTCAAGGAAGGGATACTGGATTTGCGTAATGCCGGTCTGGAAAAGGTTCGCCTAGGGGTGACGTCGCTGGCCGAGCTTGCCAGGGTAACGACTGATTAACGCCCGACCAGTTATCCAGAACAACGCCCGCTGGGGCGGGACTGTGCTACACTGCCTCGGAGATTATAAAAATAACACAGAATCTTAGCCATGCAGACCTCGCAAACCATCAGTAAACGCCCCGTGCCAGCATCACCCTCGCCGGTGAGTTACCCGGTATTTGTCTGGGAAGGCATCAACCGTAACGGGGTGAAAATCAGGGGCGAAAGCCAGGCCGCCAACGCCAACTGGTTACGGGCTGAATTACGCCGCAAAGGGATCAACCCTGGCCGGATATACCGTAAGCCCAGAACCCTGTTCAAACCTGCCATCAAACCGGCAGACATTGCCCATTTCGCGCGTCAGGTAACGACCATGATGCGTTCCGGCGTGCCGATGGTGCAGTCATTGCACATGATTGCCAGCAGCGGTGATAACCCTTCCATGCGTGATCTGGTCAAGAAACTGGCGGAAGACATTGAGGGTGGTGCGGGGTTCGGTGCGGCACTGGCCAGACATCCGCAGTATTTTGACAAGCTGTTCGTCAATCTGGTCAAGGCCGGTGAACAGGCCGGTACGCTGGAGGCCATGCTCGACAAGGTGGCGACTTACAAGGAAAAAAGCGAATCCCTCAAAGGCAAGATCAAAAAGGCGCTGATGTACCCGATCATCGTTATCGTGGCGGCAGTCGTGGTGTCGGCGATCCTGTTGATCTGGGTAATCCCGCAGTTCAAGGAAGTGTTCACCAGTTTTGGGGCGGATTTGCCTGCGTTTACCCTGATGGTGATTAACATTTCTGACTGGTTGCAGGCGTACTGGTGGATTCCGCTGCTGTCCATGATTGCCTTCGGCTATGCTTTTACGACGGCCAAGCGCCGTTCCAGAAAATTTGACCGTTTTATTGATAGGGCTTCGCTGAAAATCCCGATTATTGGCAATATCCTTAACCTGTCAGCGATAGCGCGTTTTGCCCGAACCTTGTCGACCATGTTTGCTGCCGGTGTGCCCCTGGTGGAGTCGATGGAATCGGTTGCCGGGGCGACAGGGAATGTCATTTACGAGGATGCCACCCGGCAAATGCAGGATGATATTTCCCGTGGTGTACAATTAAACACAGCCATGCAGACTTCGCAGGTCTTCCCCAATTTCGTGGTGCAGATGACCCGGATCGGTGAAGAGTCCGGGCGTCTGGAGGATATGCTGGGCAAGGTGGCTGATTATTACGAGGAACAGGTGGATAACCTGGTGGATACGCTTTCCAAGCAGATTGAGCCGTTGATCATGGCGGTGCTGGGGGTCATTGTCGGGGGGCTGGTGATTGCCATGTACCTGCCGATTTTCAAACTTGGGGCAGTGGTGTAAGCCACAGGATACAACGATGGAATTGATTTACCTGCTGAGCGTCAGCCGTGTGTGGCTGCTTTTTGTCGTGGGCTTGTTTTCCCTGTTGGTTGGCAGTTTCCTTAATGTGGTCATTTACCGTTTGCCAGTGATGCTGGAACGGCAGTGGAAACGGGATTGTGCCGAGTGGCAGGGTATCCCGGTATTGTCGGATAGCGATGTCGGCGAATTCAATCTGGTCGTGCCGCGCTCACAGTGCCCAACCTGTGGGCACAGTATTTCGGCGCTGGAAAATATCCCGGTGCTGAGTTATATGTTTCTGAAAGGCAAATGCGCCGGGTGCAGGACGCCCATTTCCCCGCAATACTCGCTGGTGGAGCTGGTAACGGCAGCCTTGTCGGTGCTGGTTGCCTGGCAGGTTGGTTATGGGAGCGGTTTGCTGGCATTGCTGGTGTTTACCTGGATGCTGATTGCCTTGGCGGTGATTGATGCCAAAACCATGTTGCTGCCGGATATGCTGGTTTTTCCCTTGTTATGGCTGGGTTTGTTGCTGAATATGGGGGGTATGTTTGCCAGCTTGCCGGATGCGGTACTCGGGGCTGTGTGTGGGTATTTGTCACTGTGGTCAGTGTTTCACCTATTCCGCTTGCTGACTGGCAAGGAAGGCATGGGGTATGGCGATTTTAAACTGCTGGCAGCCCTCGGTGCCTGGGGTGGTTGGCAAATATTACCTTTTGTCGTGTTCGGTGCCTCTTTCTTTGGCGCAATCTTTGGGATTGCCCTGATGCTGTTCAAGCGCAGCAGTGACAGCCAGCCAATACCTTTCGGCCCCTGGCTGGCAATGGCGGGCTTTGTCGCGCTGGTATGGCGCGAACCCGTCGTCACCTGGCTGATGCGGATGTTGCTGCCGTTTTAGTTGCCACAACTATTTGGCTGGCATGTCTTCCCAGAAGGGCAAAGCACGCATCGGTTCCGGCTTGCGGGCAATCGGGCTGTTGGCAATGTCGGCATCAGGTGCGGGAGGCGGTGGCGTGTAAGCCTGGCCGCTACGCGCTTCAGCTTGCGCCTTCATCTTGGGTTTGATCTTGGCGGCATACCAGGAATTGGCCGGTATGTCGTAGATATACGCCGCCATTGGGTCAACAGCGGGTGGCGTGTTTTCAGCATTGGCAACCGTACTGACTGTACCGCACAACAACAGGACGGCTATCTCCGCCATCAATAGCGTTTTCACTTGCATGGAGAACTCCTTCACTAACCGATTCTTCACTGGTGATAGCACATTCCTGCCGTTGAGGTGAGATTTTGGGTGAAATTTACTCATCTAAGCGGGCAAGTGGCCGACGGGTAACGGTGCACTTTCTGCACATAGATTTTCTCGCTGACCACCCGCTGGGTACGGTTATAGTCGGGGCGGGCAGGAGCTGGCTGCGCAACTGTACGGCGGACAAGCTGATGGGCAGTGCGCTGCATCGGATGTGCCGGGTGGCGGTAACGGTTGCAAGGGTGTGGCCGGTAGGCGACAGAGATGCGGCAGGAGCAGCAAACGACTTGCGTATACTGATGTTTGACCCTGACCACCGGACCTTGTTCATTGGCTTCCATGGTGCGCATTTCATCCATTGGGCCAGACCATCCACCTGCCTGGGCAGCCGGGGCTGCGGCAGCGGCCATTACAAAACCTGCGATAAACTTTTTCATAATCCAACTCCATGAAGAAATGGTTTGAGCCTGTTACAATCCGAAGGTATTCATTCCTGGGCAATGCCTGAATCAACCTGGAACAGTCACATGGCAGAAGAGCAACAGACCACCCACTTCGGTTTTCAACAAGTACCTGTCAAGGAAAAAGCTAGCCGGGTCGCAGGTGTATTTCATTCAGTAGCCGACAAATACGACGTAATGAACGACGTAATGTCATTCGGCATCCACCGTTTGTGGAAACGGCAGACCATTGATGCCGCCGGGGCAAAGCGCGGCAGCCGGGTTCTCGACCTTGCCGGGGGCACGGGTGATCTGGCGTCGAAATTTGCCCGTATCGTGGGTGATGAAGGTGAGGTGGTGCTTTCCGACATCAATGCCTCGATGCTGGAAAACGGGCGTGAGCGCCTGACGGATATGGGGATAGGTGGCAATGTGCGCTACGTGCAGGCCAATGCGGAATGCCTGCCGTTTGCCGACAACCATTTTGACATCATTACCATTGCGTTTGGGTTGCGCAATGTGACGGACAAGGATGCAGCGCTGCGTTCCATGTTCCGCATCCTGAAACCGGGTGGCCGTTTGCTGGTGCTGGAGTTTTCCAAGCCCGTCCTGCCGGGGCTGTCACCGATTTATGACCAGTATTCCTTCAAATTCCTGCCCATGATGGGCAAGCTGGTTGCCAACGATGCGGAAAGCTACCGTTATCTGGCGGAGTCCATCCGTATGCACCCGGATCAGGAGACCCTCAAGGCCATGATGGGAGCCGCCGGTTTTGAGCGTGTCACTTACACGAACATGACCGGCGGCATCGTAGCCTTGCATAAGGGTTTCAAGCTCTAACCGGCCTCAGCCAGCAACGGGCAGGGGTTCGCCGGTTGCTGGTAGTACGGCGGTGCTTGCCTTGCGGGCAGCGTCCTTTTTACCTTGCATATAACGGGCGTGCCACCAGGCGGGCAGGCTCAGGCTGGCGATGAAAACCGGCAGCAGTACCCATTTCTGGTTGTCGCTCAATGCCCATTCGCCCCAGCGGAACGGGATGTAGCAATACAGCACGACCAGATGGTAGGCAAACACCTGCAAGGAGTGTTGCCCCAGAAAGGCCAGCCAGTGCCCCGGCAGTTTCAGCCAGTTGAGGATGCCGTACTGGCGTTGCAGCTTGATGACCCCGGCAACAAAGTAAACGATGGCGAGGAAATTCAGCAGACGCAGCCAGCCCATGCTATCGCGGGCAGTGTGTGGGTAAATTTGGAGCCATTCCAGGATCGGGTACTGGCTGTTCAGTGGGTACAGGTAGCCGTGGCGCATCAGGTACAGGAATGCGATGGTGCCGATACTTAAGACAAACCAGCCGGTTTTGACTTGCGGGAACCTGTCCTTGCTGTCAAAGCGCAGGAAACCCAGTACCATGCCAAGCACAAAAATCATTTGCCACGCCAGCAGATGGAAGGCACCGTTACGGATCATGATGGCCTTGGGCAGCAGGTGTTGCAGGGTATCACCCAGGCCGTGCTGCCCCATCCACCAGAGGCTGATACTGCTGCCCAGTACCATGAGGACACCGACCGTGCCGTACTGGGTCATCCAGCGCAGGGCAAACGGGGCGAGTGACATCAGGATGACGTACAAAGGCAATACATCCAGCATGGGTGCTTGGTAGGTCAGCAGGATGCCGGACAACAGCCCCCGTGCAGGTTCTGCCTGCATTTCGGTGGCAAAGCTTTGCCAGGATGCGCCGGACAGGTCGGTCAGTACGGTGAAAACGAACACGGCTATCAATACCATGAGGTGATACAGGTAGATCACCCCGGTTCGGTGCCATATCCGGCTTTCCAGCACCATGCCGCCTGCCTTGTGGTAGCGCCCGTAGACCAGCGCGACCAGCATCCCGGAGAGGAATACGAAGCCTTCGGCAGCGCTGACGTAGCCTGCAAACTCATACAGGTGCTGGAAAACGGGTTCGCCAAAGTGATCAGCCGCCATGATGACCAGCATCAGCCCCCGCAATATGTCCAGTGAAATGTCCCGACTCATGAAAATCTGTGTTCCTTGCCTGTTCGGCATCAAGGTTAAGGTGAAGAAAATATTACAAAATTGCGGGCAATCTATGCACCAATACTGTACGTTTTGCCCGTTCTACTCTAAAATGCGTGCGCCATATCCTTGGCTCACTACGGTTTTCAGCCGCTTCGGATTCCCGACACCATGAAATCATGCTTTTGTTATCCATTATTGATGCTTGTTATCCTGCTGCTTCCCGCACTGCCAGCGCAGGCGAAGGATACAGGTTGTTTCGCGCATGTCCAAGAATTGGCTGAACAAAAGGCACGCGAACCGTTTGTAAAAACTCCCATGATGGAAGTTGATACAGGGCGGATTACTTACGACAACTATCAGCACATCAAGTTCCGTAGTAACAAGACCTACTGGCGGGATGAGAACCTGCCTTTCCAACTGGAGTTCATGCATCCGGGGATGCACTACATCCGCCCCATTGCCCTGTATGACTGGGAGGGTGGACAGGAAAACCCGATCCGTTTTTCCAGCAGCTATTTTGACTATACGGAAGTCAAAGCCCTGGACATCCCGAAAGATGAACCCAAAATGGGTTTCACGGGGTTCCGTATCCTGTCGAAACTGGGGCGTAGCGGGCGTGATGCGCCGTATAACGAAACCCTGGTGTTCCAAGGTGCGAGTTATTTCCGTGGCCTGGGGCAGGATCAGCGTTATGGCCTGTCCGCCCGTGGCCTCGCCATCAATACGTCGCTCGAAGGCCAGGAAGAGTTCCCCGATTACACCAGCTTCTGGATTGAAAAGCCCCAGCCAGATGCCCAGCAACTGGTGTTTTGCGCGATGCTGGATTCGCCTTCCCTTACCGGTGCTACCCGCTTTGTGCTGACACCGGGGAAGGCCACTGATCTGGAAGTGGAAACCCGCCTTTACCCGCGCAAGGATAATATTGCTGAAATTGGTGTTGCACCATTAACGAGCATGTTCTTTCATGGCGAGAACTCCATGCAGCAATATGGTGATTACCGCCCGGAAGTTCACGACTCGGATGGCCTGTTGATCCAGCAGGGAACAGGGTGGCGTTGGCAGCCACTGGCGGAAGTGCCGTATTTCAATCTGCGGAGCATCCCGGTGGACAATCTGTCCGGTTTTGGCCTGTTGCAACGTGACAGGAATTTCGACCATTACCAGGATTTGGAGGCATTGTATCACCAACGCCCCAGCGTCTGGGTCGAGCCGCTGGAAGATTGGGGCAAAGGTACCGTTCAGTTGTTACGCCTGCACACGGATTCCGATATAGTGGATAATATTGTGGCGTACTGGAAAAGTGCGCAAGGGCAGGCGTTTGACCATCTGCATTACCGGCTGTCGTGGCGCAGCGAAGACCCTGAAGCTGATACGCTGGGGAAGGTATATGCAACCCATGTGACCAACAAGGCGGTAGATGCCTTGCCCGGCCACAAGGGGAGGATACGCTTTATCGTTGATTTCAATGGGATGCCCAAACTGAAGCAAGCACCCAAGGCCGAGCTTGTTTTCAATGGCAAAGGCGAGGTAAAGCCAGCGGTTGTCCAGGAGAACCCCTATATTAACGGGTGGCGGGTCATCGCGGTGGTTTACCCGGAAAATTGCGAGGAACCCATGGAACTGAACATCCACCTGACAAACGGTGGAACTGCGGTGAGCGAAACCTGGTCTTATCCGATACCACAGGATTTGTGCAATGCACCATGATGTGGAACCCGTAAACCCCAGGAATGGCATGACAATTGCCTGAACTCTTGATACTCCAATAACAGACAGAACAGAAACGCAATGGAACAACAAATTGATACCCTGACCAGCCCGGTGACGGCAGATTCCGGCGAACGGATGGATGCATGGGCGAAAGCCCGCAAGCGTGCGGACAGTTACCTCAAACTGCACAAGATTGCCGACCGTGAACGTGAGCAATTGCTGGCCAATGTGGCCCGCAAACTGGTACGTACCGGCCCGTGCTCCGAGCAGGAGCTTATCCAGCTTTTCATCACGACGGTACAGGATGAGTTGGCAGCGCAAAAAGCGGCTACACGCACCCAGACAGGCCCCCGGTTTGAACGCAGCAGTATCCGGGTTGCACCGTTACGCAGTATCAGCCTGCTGCCACGCCGTTCCCGTCATCGTTCCATCCGCCACTGACCCGAATGGGCGAACGCCGCAAACTCCCCGATTGGAGAACCGTCGCCAGATGGCGGCGGTGGGTGTTTTTCTCCGCCATTACGCTCCTGACGGGTGCCGCTGGTGTCTGGTTGGGGCTGGATTTGCCGGAGCGCCTGCCGGGGATATGGAAAACACTGGTGCTGGTGCCTTTCCTGATCCTGTTTTTCTGGTTGGCACTGGGTTTCGTGACAGCCCTGAGTGGTGTGTGGGTGCTATGGCGGGGTGATCCCTACCGGATTGCCAGCGCACCTGGAACGCCGCTGCCGGACATCAACCCGCCGGAAACAACGGCCATCCTCCTGCCCATTTACAATGAAGACATTGCCTATGTCTATGCAGGGCTGAAAAGTATCTACCAGTCACTGGAACAGGCTGGGTGTTTGCAGCATTTCGAGTTTTATATCCTGTCGGATTCGGATGACGCCAGTAACTGGCTGCGGGAAGAGGCGGCGTGGTCAGCCTTGTGCCGCGACCTTGGTTCCACTGAGCGTATCCATTATCGCCGCCGCAAACACCGCACCAAAAAGAAAAGCGGCAATGTGATGGATTTCTGCCGCCGTTGGGGGCGACGCCATCCGTACATGGTGGTGTTGGATGCCGACAGCCTGATGACCGGCGATGCACTGGTACGGATGGTGGATGCAATGGAGCGCCATCCCCGCGTTGCCCTGATCCAGAGTCCGCTGTACACCATCGGTCTGGACACCCTGTATGCGAAAGGGCAACAGTTCGTCAACCGCATTTACGGGCCGGTGTTTTTTGCTGGCCTGCATTTCTGGTGGCTGGGGGAAAGCCAGTACTGGGGGCATAATGTCATCATCCGCACCCAGGCGTTCATGGCGCATTGCCACCTGCCCAAGCTGCCGGAGGGCGGTGCCTTGGGGGGGGAAATCCTCAGCCACGATTTCGTCGAAGCCGCGCTGTTGAACCGTGCAGGCTGGGAAACCTGGCTGGCTTACGATCTGGAAGGCAGTTTTGAACGACCGCCACCGACCCTGACTGATGCACTCAAACGTGACCGGCGCTGGTGCCAGGGCAACCTGCAACACTGGCACATCATCTGGTCGCATGGGATTCCGCAGATGCACCGGTTCCTGTTGCTGGGCGGGATCATGTCGTATGTCGGTTCACTGCTGTGGCTGGTCTGGCTGCTGGTGTTGACGGCAGTGGCGGTGTTTTACCCGCACCTGACACTGATTCCGCTGACATCCGGCAATACGGCGCTGCTGGTGTTGACGCTGATCCTGCTGTTTTTCTACAAGAGCTTCGGTCTGGCGCTGGCATCGCGCAAGCGTGCTGTGCCGCTGTTTGGTGGCGTTGTGACTGTGGCTAACAGTGTGCTCACTGAAACTTTCCTGTCCATGCTGACTGCCCCGGTGCGCATGATGTATTACAGCAAGTTTGTGGTGGAAATCCTGCGCGGCAAACGCGCCGTGTGGGGTACCCAGCAACGGACGGGTGGTGGTCTGGGCTGGCAGGATGCCATCCGGGAATATGGCTGGGTCAGCCTGACCGGTATGCTGTGGGGAGGTTTGTTGCTGGTGGTCAACCCGATGGGGTTCTGGTGGATGTCGCCAGTGCTGTTGGGGCTGGTGATGTCCGTACCGTTGGCCGTATTGACCAGTGGGCAAATGGCCGAGGGTAATGCCTTGTTCCGTACCCCTGATGAGTCGGCACCGGATTACATCCTGCAACAGTTCGGGAAAAACCATGCGGAACTGCTGCATCACCCCTGCATTTCCACCCGCGACCTGTTTATCCGGGTAGTGGTTGACCCGCTGGCGTTCCAGAAGCACATGACCTACATCCCGCAGCGTACCAATGTCCCGGCTTCCAGCCGCCAGCAACGCAATGAGTGGCTGGAACGCTTGCTGGAGCAGGGGCCGGGTTCGATTTCCAACAGTGAACGGTTGGTCATACTGGAAGATGCGGAAATGCTCACCCAATTGCACGCCCAGGTCTGGCAATTGCCGGAAACCCAGTTCAATGAACAGTGGATGTCCAAACTATAAACCCGGCTGGAGGCATCCACCCTCCTCATAGCCCTGGACATGATTGTCCGCACAGGCGGTGCAGCCGTTTTCATAACAACCTCGCATGTCGTTTTGTTTTTGATAACACTCAATAGCTTGCGGCAGCCCGAAGGAATCCGTACTCTTAGTGCACCCTTTTGTCAGGAGCCTGCACATGAATCTGGAACAAGCCCGCTTTAACATGATTGAACAACAGATACGTCCCTGGGATGTACTGGATGAAACCGTTTTGGCAACGTTTGGTTTTATCCCCCGCGAATCATTTGTTCCAGAATCCTACCGGCAGCTCGCTTTCGCAGACGTTGAAATTCCGCTGGGTAACGGGGAAAGCATGATGCACCCGCGTGTTGAAGCACGCATGTTGCAATCCCTGGGTATTACCCGTGATGACCAATGTCTGGAAATTGGCACAGGCAGCGGGTTTGTGACGGCCTGCCTTGCCCATCTTGGCAAACATGTGGACAGCGTTGACATTCACGAAGGCTTTACCCGACAGGCGGAAGAGCGCTTGCAAGCGCTGAGCCTGAAAAATTACAGCCTGCATACGGGTGATGCCCTGCGTAGCTGGACTTCCACGCAACTGTACAATGTCATTGTCGTGACTGGCTCCGTTCCGGCGTATATGCCACGCTTCGAGGAACAGCTTGCGCCGGGTGGCCGTTTATTCATCGTGGTGGGTGAGGCACCAGCCATGCAGGCCATGCGTGTGGAACGTGGGCAGGATGGCGCGTTTACCCATACCGTCCTGTTTGAAACGGAACTCAAACCCCTGGTTGGTGCAGTCAAGGCGGATAAATTCCGTTTCTGAATGCGTAGCTGGACGCCCGCTGATTTGGCGGCATACCTGGAAAATCACCGACAATCATTACAAATACTGGATGTACGGGAAGCTTGGGAATACGATATCGCCCATATTGAGGGGTCAGTCCTGATCCCTTTGGGCAAGCTGGTACAGAAAATGGATGAACTGGAGCGTAACCGCGAGATACTGGTGGTGTGCCACCACGGTATCCGTAGCGCACATGCTTGCTATTTTCTGGAACGGAATGGCTTTCAAACGATCAATCTTGCAGGCGGCATTGACCGGTGGGCGAAAGAAATCGACCTCGACATGCCTCTTTACTGACTTATTACGGAACGTATCATGAAAACACGTACATTGGCGCTCCTGATTGCGGCTTCCCTGGGTGGTATGGCGCAAACGGCTTCTGCGGAAAACCTGTTACAGGTGTTCCAGCGGGCCAAGGTGTATGATGCCCAGTTCAAGGCGCAGGAAAGCAGCCATTTGGCAACGCTGGAAAAGAAACAGCAGGCGCTGGCGAACTTCAAGCCACAGGTCAGCCTTTCTGGCAGTGACAACTACAGCCGTTCTGAAAATAATATTACCAATAATACGGTTTCGGGCGACATCCAGCAGTACAGCTTGCAGCTTAGCCAGTCGCTCTTCAACAAAAGTCTGTATGCAACCGTGGGGCAGGCCAATGCCCTGATTAGCCAATCCTCAGAGACATTGGAAACCAACCGTCAGGATTTGATTATCCGTGTTTCTGACGCTTATTTCGCCGCACTGCTTGCACAGGATAACCTGGCGTTTGCAACAGCCGAGAAAACCGCTATTGGTCGCCAGCTTGAACAAACCAAGGCTTATTTTGAGGTGGGTAATTCGGCGATTACCGATGTCAAGGAAGCGGAAGCCAGTTTTGCTGCCGCCAGTGCACAGGAAATTGCCGCGACCCAGCAACTGGATGTTGCACGTGAAAAGTTGCGGGTACTGACGGGTGGGTTCTACCAGTCACTGAATTCCCCGCGTGACAATATGCCCCTGCAAATGCCAACGCCATCCAGTATCGAATCCTGGGTAAGCATGGCCAAGCAGAACAACCATGCCGTCAAAGCCAGCCAGCAGGCTGTCCAGGTTGCCCGCAAGGGGATTGATGTACAACGCGGGGCACGTTACCCGGTAGTGAACCTGACGGCATCCCGGACACACAGTAATACACCCAGGGCATTGGCAGGTCTGGGCGGGGCGGGTGATTACCGCAAGGATGATTCTGCGATAGGGGTTAGCCTGAATGTACCGTTGTATACTGGTGGCTCTATTTCCTCCAAGGTGCGCGAAGCACAGCGTAATTTCGAGCAGGCACAACAACAACAGGATTTGCAGACCCGTGTGACTGAACAGCAGGTGCGTTCCGCTTATCTGGGGGTGCAATCCAGCATCAGTCAGGTGCAGGCCAACCAGCAGGCATTGTCCTCGGCAGAAACTGCCGCCGAAGCAACCCAGGCCGGTTTTGAGGTGGGAACCCGTACCGCAGTGGATGTGTTGAATTCGCTGCGTAATGTCTTCAAAGCACGTCGTGATTATTCCAGCGCCCGTTACGATTACCTGAAAGGCATTTTTGCCCTGCGTCAGGCTGCCGGTACCTTGGCGGAAAAGGATGTCGCCGAAATCAGTGCCTTCCTGACCCAGCCGCCATTATCGGCGGATGCGATCAGCGTGGATCAGCCAGCCCCGGCTGACAACACCACTCTGGTGGGGAAACAGAAAACTGCATCGGCAGCCAAAGCTGGCAAACCGGGCAGAACACCTGTTGCGGCACCGGAAACCCAACCGGAGGCCGTGGAGCAAACCCCACCAGCTCCGGCTGAAGCAGCCCCTGCCGACAACAGTAGTTATGATTATTACGTGATGCCCGGTCAGGCCAAATAAGGCTCACGGTTTCAGGTAGGCAAATTTCCAGCGGCAACCGGAGGCTGTTTCCAGGGCTTCGAGCAGGGTAGCGTCCGGTACGGCTTCCGCCTCATGGATATTGCCAATGACCACCCACTGGTGCAGGTGCAAGGCCGGTTTGCGGATCGGCTGGAAATCTTGCCCCTCATCCATCACTGGTAATTGCACGTAACAGAATGCCTTGGCAGTTTGCGGTTCCAGCTCAATATCCGGTGAGCAGCCGAGGAAGCAGATGTGCTCAAGGAAAGTTTCCCCAACGCTGAACACACCGGCAGCCAGTTCCTTACCCAACATGCCCTGTCTATCCAGCACAGGCTGGAGAGGCGCATGGCTGTCCTGTACCGGGTAAAGCAGCAGGCGGTAAGCGGATAGCTGCATTACGGTTGCAAGGCATTCAAGCCTTTGGCGGCACCGGTCAGCGACAGCGGCAGGGTGGTGGCCTGTTTCTTGCCTGCCGGGGTAAAGCTGACGTTGGCACGTTTGCCCGTGCGGAATTGTTGCAGTATTTGTTCGTCCATGGCGAAACCGGTGCGGCAATAATCCTTGGTGCAGCTTCCGGTGAATTTGACGGGTGGCTGCTGATCCACCTGCAATTGCACACCTGCCTTGATATTGATCCCGGCGGGCAGCTCGAAAATGATGGTCGGTGTCGGTTTGCCGGGTGCGTAACCAATAACCGTGACCATCAGCGGGGCGTCATTCTGGCTCAGGACTTGCTGGATGTAACAGACCTGGGAATCGCAAGTGCCGCCCCAGTCGCCGAAGCGCATCCCGTTGATATTATCGGCGGCCTGTGTGGCTGCGCTGCTTAACAAACCTGCCAATACCAGCCCTTTTATGCCAAGATGCATGTCTGAACCCTTCTTGTTTCTGCCAATTGAAAGCAGTCTACCATGAAATACACTGATGAAACCTATATCGCCCAGACCCGTTGCTGGCTGGAAAATGTTGTCCTCAAACACAACCTGTGCCCATTTGCACACAAGCCATTCAAAGGCGGGCAGATACGTTATGTTGTGACCGACTCGGCGCGGGTTGAGTTCCTGCTGGAAGATTTGCAGCAGGAACTGGATTACCTGCGCTCGGTTCCGGTAGACGAGGTGGAAACGGCCTTGCTGATCCATCCCGGTGTGCTGGAAGATTTCCTCGACTACAACGACTTCTTTGATCTGGTGGATATGTTATTGGTGGAAGGCGGCTACGAAGGCGAATTCCAGGTGGCCAGTTTCCACCCCGATTACCAGTTTGAAGGGACGCGCCCGGAAGATGCGGAAAACTACACCAACCGTTCGCCGTGGCCGATGTTGCACCTGATCCGGGAGGATGTGCTGGAAAAAGCCATTGCCAGCTACCCGGATGTCGATGCCATCCCCGAGCGCAATATCCAGGCCATGAATGATCTTGGGGCAGGGCACCACAAGGCGGTGCTGGAAAATTGTCTGCAAGTTGGAGTACAAAAATGACTACCCGGGATGGGTATATGTTCAAGGCACTGATGCTGGATCAGATTGACGGCAAGACGGTTGCGGACATCCGCCAGCTAGAGCTTGCTGATTTGCCGGAAAATGAGGTGCTGGTGGATGTTGCCTATTCCTCACTGAACTACAAGGACGGTTTGGCAGTGACGGGAACCGGAAAAATTATCCGTTCCTTCCCGCTGATTCCCGGCATCGACTTTGCCGGAACGGTGGCAGAATCCGCTTCCGACCGTTTCAAAGCGGGCGATGAAGTCATCCTCACCGGTTGGGGTGTTGGCGAACGTTACAACGGCGGCTACGCACAGAAAGCGCGGGTGAAGGCTGACTGGCTGGTTCCCATGCCCAAGGGGCTGGATGCGCGGAAGGCCATGATCATCGGCACGGCGGGTTTCACCGCCATGCTGTGTGTGATGACGCTGGACGAAGCGGGTGTGAAACCGGACTCCGGCAAGGTATTGGTGACAGGGGCGGCAGGGGGCGTGGGCAGCATTGCGGTACAATTGCTGGCGCAACGCGGCTATCACGTTGTCGCAGTGACAGGCCGCCCGGAGAGTCACGATTTCCTGCGCAAACTGGGCGCAAAGGAATTCATCAGCCGGGAGGAAATGGCACAGCCTGCCCGCCCGCTCGAATCACAGAAATGGGCAGGTGCGGTGGATGTGGTCGGCGGTGACATCCTGGCGCGGGTATTGGCGGAAATGGATTACGGTGGCGCGGTAGCGGCCTGTGGCTTGGCGAACAGTTTTAAGCTCAATACCACGGTCATGCCGTTTATCCTGCGTAATGTCAGCTTGCGCGGGGCGGATTCAGTCAGTTGCCCGCCGGAACGGCGTACCCGTGCCTGGGAACTGCTGGCGGCGGAATTGCCGGAAAGCGCTTACACCGACATTGGCCAGACCATCGCACTGGAAGACATCCCGCAAACCGCGCAGGAGATTATCAGCGGGCGTGTGCAAGGTCGTGTGCTGGTTGACCTGAAGCGCTGATCATCTGCTGAGCAAGTGTGCCGCACCGATGGCCGCTTGCCCCGGCGCCAAGCCACCGTCATTGGTGGGCACGCTGGAGTGGGTCAACACCTGCATTCCCTGTCCTGCCAGTTTGGCGAGCAGACCCTTGAACAGCAGGGCATTCTGGAAAACACCGCCGGACAGGGCAATGGCCTGAATGTCCGGGTGTTCCGCGCAGAGTTTTGCTGCCAGTTCCGCCAGCACATGGATCAGCCCCTGATGGAAATGGGCGGAAATGGCGGTGACTGGGTAGCCTGCATTTAAATCCTTGAGCAGTTCGTACCACATGGGGATTGGGTCGATTTCCCATGTTCCGGCGGCATTGCGTTGCAGTGCGAAAGGGTAGGGGGGAACCATTTGCAGAAGTCCAGCCGGTGTGATGGCTTCGAGTTCGATGGCGGCTTGGCCTTCGTAGCTGATATTGGCGCGGCTGCATCCGAGTGCGGCGGCGACTGCATCGAACAGACGCCCGCAGGAACTGGTCAGCGGGGAATTCAGGCCGCGTTCCAGCATGGTTTCCAGCGTTTGCAAAGGCTGGGATTGCAGGAAACGGATGATCTCCAGCTCGGCACAGGCGCTGCTGACTTCCGGCCAGCCAAGCCTTTGCAGGTGCGCCCAGGTGTTGCGCCAGGGTTGCAGGATGGCTTGAGTGCCGCCGGGCATGGGCGTTGGTTTGAAATGGGCTAGCCGTTCATGGCCGAGGTAATCGGACAGGAGGAATTCGCCGCCCCAGATTGTACCGTCTTCGCCGTAACCCAGCCCATCCAGAACAATACCGAGAACTTTTCCACCCTCAAGCGGCCAGTGGTTTTCGGCCATGCAGGCAGCTACATGGGCATGGTGGTGCTGGACTTCGATCAGCGGCAAACCCTGTTCCTTCGCCCATTGCTGGCCTAACTGGGTGGAACGGTAGCCGGGATGTTTGTCGACAATGATGGCGGCTGGCTGATGCTCGAAGAGTTGCTGATAGAGGAACAGAGTACGTTCATATTCTTTCCATGTACGGGCGTCTTCGAGGTCGCCGAGGTGTTGGGAAAGGATGGCTTGGCCGTCACGGACGAGGGCGAAGGTATTTTTGAGTTCTCCGCCCATGGCTAGCAACGGGGGGGCGTTAGCTAAGCCTTCCGGTAAGGGTATTGGTTCCGGTGCGTAGCCTCGGGCGCGGCGGATGATGCGGGGTTTTCCGGCAAGGATTCGGGTGACGGAATCGTCGACCCGGTTGAGGATGGGGCGGTCGTGTAGCAGCAGGTAATCGGCGATGCCTTGCATCCGCTGGCGGGTTTCTGCCACGGTGACACATTGCGGCTCTTCGCTGATATTGGCGCTGGTCATGACCAGTGGCGTTTCCCACGATTCCAGCAGCAGGGCGTGCAGAGGCGTGTAGGGGAGCATGAAGCCGAGTAAGAAACCCCTCCCCACCCCTCCCCTTATCAGGGGAGGGAGCAAAGAGGTGCTCCGGTTCTCTTGTCCCTCCCCTGATAAGGGGAGGTGAGGAGGGGTTTCTTCTAAAAGTACAATCGGCGCCTGTTTCCCCCGCAACAGCGCCGCCTCATCTTCACTCACCCTGCAATACTGCCGAATCACCCCCAAATCCCGCGCCATCAACGCCAACGGCTTCTGATAACGTCGCTTGCGGCGACGCAGTTCACCAACAGCGCTTTCGTTGCTGGCATCGCAAGCCAAATGCACACCACCCAGCCCCATAATGGCGAGTATTTTTCCTTCGTGCAGCAAGCGGCTGGCCATGTCGATGCAATCGCGCTCGCCACTGGCAGGTTCAACCCGTTGCCCGCCCATGTCTTCCAGCCAGACGTGCGGCCCACACACCGGGCAGGCATTGGGCTGGGCATGGAAACGGCGGTCGGCAGGGTTGTCGTATTCCTGCTGGCAATCCGGGCAAAGCGTGAAACCGGCCATGCTGGTATTGGCGCGGTCGTAGGGAATCGCCCGGACAATGCTCAAACGCGGCCCGCAATGGGTGCAATTGGTAAACGGGTAACGGTAACGGCGGTTGCCGGGGTCGAAAATATCCGCACGGCAGGCTGGGCACATGGCCGCATCCGGCACAATACCGGTATGGATGTCGCCGGATTCGCTGGCAATAATACGGAAATCGTCGTGCGGGCAAACCGCTTCCAGCGCTTCCGTGCGGATGCTGTCGATACGCGCCAGTGGCGGAATATCGGTATGCAAACGCTGGAGGAAAGCGGTCAGTGCCGCCGCGTTTCCCCAGGCTTCGATCAGTACACCAGCGCTGTCATTACGCACCGTGCCGCTAATGCCGCACGCCTGCGCCAGATGCCAGACGTTGGGTCGGAACCCGACGCCTTGCACCAGACCGGCAATGCGGATGCGGTGTCCGCTCATTGCGGTGGTGTTTTACATGCCTTGCTGCTTGCAATGTCGGCCAGTTCGCGGGCTTTTACGTTGGCATTCGGGATGGGCTTGACGACATCAGTGATACAGCTTTCAGTGGCGCTAATCTTGCTGACCACCAGGTAGGAGGTGGTTTTTTCCGGGTATGCCGGGTCTTCGCTGGCATTGAAGCGCACGATCAGGGCAATCGGGGTGGTTTTGCTGCCATCCTTGCGGACGCGCCATTCGGCTTTCTGGCCGAGTGCGGAAAAACCGCCGGATACGTTGTGCCATAAATCCAGTGGGAAGTCCTTGCCGCCGGGGGCAATGATGGTCACGCTCTGGCGCAGGTCGCCTTCCGACACGTCCAGCTTATAGCCAGCAACGCCTGCGCAGCGGCCTTTGTACCAGCCGCCTTCGTCCTCGTGGGATTCCAGGGTTTTGCAGTCTTTGGTATCCAGGCTGGTATAAATGCTGTCCATTGTGGAGGCAGCGCTCGCCGGTAGGGCAAAGCCGAGGACGGCGGCAAGCAGTGTGGCATGGGTAATCGTTTTCATGATTCTCTCCTCGCGTGGGTTGTGCAGCTCCCAGCATCTCACGTATCCAGACGTGCGGCCAGATGCGCCCAGTCAATTTCCTGCAACACCCGTGCCTGATTCTGGATGTAATGGTGTTGCATCGCCGTTTGTTTTTGTTCTGCCGTAGTGAAACCGTGGAAAGGCAACATGGCTTCGTAGGCAGCATCCTGATGCGGCTTGAGTGGCGTCAACACATCTTCACGACGGGTATGAAAAGCGTCCTCCCCTTCTGCGCAAACCTGATCGAACACGTTGAAGTGACGGCAGGCCAGCGGGCGCATGGGGTGGACGGAACAGGTGCCATCCAGCAGGAAAGGGCAAGCGCCGCCTGCGGCATGGTTTTGCAGTTGCGGCTTGAGCCGGGCGCGGGTGGCGGCGGGCATGATTTTGCTGACGTACCAGTACAGGCCGAGCAGTTCCAGCGGGAAAATGGGAATGGTCGTGTGGCTCCGGCAGCAGCTTGAGCAGCCCTTGGCGCAGGCGAGTTTCCTGCCGTTGCGCTCCTCCTGCTGAATGCCTTTGGCGACACCCACGTCCGCACGGTAATAGGCGTCGAAGGCATAACCCAGCCATGGGTTTGCGGCTTCTTCGGCGGGGTATTTCAAACGATGGGGTTTGCCGTAGGCGGGTTTCTTTTTCAGCTTCATCCTGTGCTCCGGGTGGATCAGCAAATGCGTGGCAATTGTTCGCCGGGGAGCATATCAACAATCCGTTCGCCGCCGAAAGCAGTTTGCAGGATGACGTGACCGCCGCCCTCCACCACTGCGCCGATGATGCAGGCATCGCAGCCTTCGGGAATGCGTTTCATCGCGTCCAGCACGGCTTGCGCTGCGTCTGCCGGAACGACTGCGACCAGCTTGCCTTCATTGGCAAGGTACAGCGGATCTAATCCCAAAATTTCGCACATGCCACGCACCGGGGTGCGGATCGGCAGGTGCTCTTCCTTCAGCATGAAATCGACGCCGGAACGTTCGGCAAATTCGTTCAGCACAGTCGCCAACCCGC
This sequence comes from Thiotrichaceae bacterium, assembly GCA_037447095.1. GTDB lineage: Bacteria > Pseudomonadota > Gammaproteobacteria > Thiotrichales > Thiotrichaceae > Thiothrix. The sequence continues at coordinate 5,154 of JBBIHI010000011.1, read as the reverse complement.
CACGGGTGGCGTCGCGCAGGCAGTGGATGTCGGGACAGGCGGTGAACATGGCGTCCACCAGTCGGTTGAGCGGGGCGCAGTCGGTTTCGATGTCAGCATCCAGCGCCAGATCGCCACGCGCATTGAGGATGGCCGCGCCGTGGTCGCCCAGCCAACCGTTGACAATGACCACATCGCCGGGTTGCGCACGTCCGGCGGAGGGGTTGAAACCAGCCGGAATCACGCCCACACCAGCGGTATTGATGAACAGCCTGTCCGCCCCGCCGCGTTGCACTACCTTGGTGTCACCAGTGACGATTTGCACACCTGCTTCATCCGCTGCCAGTTTCATGGCTTGCAGGATGCGGACGAAGGTCGCCAGTTCCAGCCCTTCCTCGATGATGAAACCACAGCTCAGGTAAAGCGGTGTGGCACCGCCGACCGCCAGATCGTTGACTGTGCCGTTGATGGCGAGTGTGCCGATGTTGCCGCCTGGGAATTCCAGCGGGGTAACGACGTAGGAATCGGTGGTGAATGCCAGCCGGTCGCCGGTGGCGGTAAGTTCGGCCAGCGGGATGCGTGCCTGGTCTTCGCCTTCCGCCAGCAGCGGGTTGGTGAAGGTCTGGCGGATCAGGTCGTCGACCAGTTGGTGCATGGCGCGTCCGCCGCTGCCGTGGGCGAGGGTGATGGAGCCGGTGAGGTTCATACAGCCTCCTTTCGTTTCGCCAGCTTGCCGTAAGCGTAATACGCCGCGCACGACCCTTCCGGCGACACCATCAGCGCCCCCAGCGGCGTCTGCGGATTACATTCCTTGCCAAACGCGGGGCATTCCCACGGTTTCATCACCCCGCGCAACACCTCCGCACACTTGAGATGTTCCGGATCGTGCGAACTGGCCGCTGCCTGTAAGCCGAACTTCTTTTCGGCGTCATAGGCCACATACGCTTCCCGAATTTGGATACCGGCGTCGCCGATATTCCCCAGCCCGCGAAATTCGCTGTGCTCGCGGGTTTCGTAAACTTCATGGATAGCCTTCAGCCCGGCAACATTGCCCGCCTGCGGCACAATCCGCGCATACTGGTTTTCAACTTCGCAGCGCCCTTCGGCAATCTGTTTCACCAGCATCCACATCGCTTGCAGAATGTCGAGCGGTTCGAAGCCGGTAATCACCAGCGGCTTATGGTAATCGCGGGTTACGAAATCATACGGCTGCGTGCCAATCACCATACTGACGTGGCCGGGCGCGAGGAAACCATCCAGCTTTAAATCCGGGTCGGTGAGGATTGCCCGCATGGTGGCAGGCGTGGTGATGTGGTTGCAGAACAGGGAAAAGTTCTTCAGCCCTTCGCGGTGCGCCTGCAACAGGGTCAGGGCTGTGCTGGGCATGGTGGTTTCAAAGCCAAGGGCGAAAAACACTACTTCGCGGTCGGAGTGTTTGCGAGCCAGCGCCAGCGCATCCATCGGCGAATACACCATGCGTACATCGCAACCGTCGGCTTTGGCCTGCAACAGACTCTTGCGGGTTCCCGGCACGCGCATCGCATCGCCGAAAGTCGTGAAAATCACGCCGGGTTGCTCCGCAATCGCCACGCAGTCATCCACCCGCGCCATCGGCAACACGCACACCGGGCAGCCGGGGCCGTGCACCATTTCAATGTTGGCGGGCAGCATGGATTCAATGCCGTATTTGAACAGCGTGTGGGTATGGCCGCCACAGAATTCCATGATTTGCAGGGGTTGGCTTCGGCTGCGCTCAGCCAACGGCTCGGTTGCAGCCAGCTTGTGGATTTCATCAACCAGCTTTCTGGCCTTGGCAGGGTCGCGGAATTCGTCGATGTATTTCATGCCTGTCCCTCCATCTGCCGCATGGTGTCGAGTTCGGCTTGCATGTCGCCGAGTTCTTCCAGCAGGGCGAGGGTGCGGGCAGCTTCCTCCTCGTTGAGGCGGCTCATGGCGAAACCGACGTGTACCAGCACCCAGTCGCCGACGCAGCTTGCCGCCGGGTGTTCGTCATCGACGATGCAGGCGATGTTGACCTCGCGCTTGACGCCACCGATGTCGACTTTGGCAAGCAGGTTATCAGTGTCGGTGATTTCGGTGATCTGGCCGGGAATGCCGAGGCACATGGTAAACCTCCGTCAGCTAAAGTTGAGGTCAACCATCAACGGATCGGGCATGTTTTCAAACGCATCCTGCACATCGTCGGCACTGACACCTGCTGGCAAACCCAGTTTCAGATGGGCATAGAACAGCAGTTCGCTGGACATCGGTGCGGGACGTTGTTCGCTTTCCAGCTCTTCGATATTGACGTTGAGGGCAGCTAACTGGTGGGTAATGTCGTGGATGATGCCGGGGCGATCCTGGCCGAGCAGTTCCAGTGTCAGCGGGGTAAGGTTGGTATTTTCGTTTGCGCTGCTTTGCTGGACGAGAATTTGCAGGCCGTCAGCTTTCAAGGCGTCCAGTGCCTTGATAAGGGGTTCCGCCTGTTCCTGTGGAAGCGTGACGTGCGCCAATCCGGCGAATTGCCCGGCCAGACGCACCATGCGGCTTTCCTGCCAGTTACCCTGATGGTTTTTGACGGCTTCGGAAACGGATTTGACCAGCCCGGAACGGTCAGGGCCGAGAATGGTGAGTACGAGTGACGTTTGCATGAGGGTTCCTTTGTTGGTTCTGGTGGCGTCAGGCCATTATAGGGAAAGAGTGTTGCGCAGGGTTTGCATTTTGGCTTCGAGTGCCTGCATTTGTTGTTCGACGATGGCTTTGCGTTGCTGTTGCAGCCAGTCGAGCCAGCCCTCCATGCCTTCGCCGCTGGTAGCCGACACATGCAGGATTTCGATGTCCGGGTTGACGCGGCGGGCGTATTCCTCGCATTTGGCTACGTCGAATTTCAGGTAGGGCAACAGGTCGGTCTTGTTGAGGATCATCAGGTCGGCGGCATGGAACATGTCAGGGTATTTGATCGGTTTGTCTTCGCCCTCGGTGACGGAGAGGATGGCAACCTTGTGCGCTTCGCCGAGATCGAAGGCCGCCGGGCACACCAGATTACCGACGTTTTCGATGAACAGGATACCACCGTCGTCGATAGGAAGAGACTCCAGCGCGTGGCCGACCATGTGCGCATCCAGATGGCAGCCCTTGCCGGTGTTGATTTGCAGTGCGGGTACGCCGGTTGCGCGGATGCGGTCGGCGTCGTTGCTGGTTTGTTGGTCGCCTTCCACCACCGCCATCGGCAGTTTGCCCTGCAAGCGGGTCAGGGTTTCGGTCAGCAGTGTGGTTTTGCCGGAGCCAGGGCTGGAAACGAGGTTGAGCGCGAGGATGGCGTGTTGTGCGAAATGCTGGCGGTTGTGCGCGGCGTACTGGTTGTTTTTGCCGAGGATGTCCTGCTCGATTTGCACCATGCGTGATGGTGACAGACCGAGGGCGTGGGTATGGCCGTCATGGTGATGAGGCTCATGTTCGTGATCATGGTGGTGGTGATCATTTTCTTCACATACCGTACACATATCACTCTACCTCCAGTTCTTTTATGCGCATTTCCTCGCCGGACGTAATCTGTAGCTGAAAGTTGCCGCAGTGCGGACAGGCATCGTAACGCTGTTGCACCGTGACGGTTTGCGAGCAATTCAGACACCACGCTTCGGCGGGGACTTCAATAATTTCCAGTGTAGCGCCATCTGCGAGGGTATTGCGAACCACTACATCAAAACAGAAGCGCATGGCTTCGATTTCTACCCCGGACATGCTGCCGATTTCCAGCCAGACGGTTTTGACCTTGTGGAAATGTTGGCGGTGGGATTCGTCTTCCAGTACTTGCAGCACGCCTTCGCACAGGGACATTTCATGCATCGTGGATGACCTCCAGTTGGTAGTCCACACAGGGGTCGAGGGCGGTGATGAGGAAGCGTGCTTGTTGGGTGAGGTCGGTTTCGTCCTGGCCTTGCAGGGTGGCCAGCATGTTGTGCAGGGAGCCGTGTGGGTGGAAATTCCATTCGGTGGGGGCGACGATTTGGTAATCGTTGATTAGGTTGTTTTGCTGGACTACCCGGTGGGCGAGGAGGCCGCGGGCGGTTTGGGTTAGGGAAATCCCCCCTGTCCCCCCTTTTTCAAAGGGGGGAACCGCACTCAACTGCCGAGCTTTTTTACTTCCCCCTTTGAAAAAGGGGGATTGAGGGGGATTTAATTCTTCCAGGCATTCGCGCATATCCAATACCCTTGCCTGCAAACGTGTTAACAGGCCACTCCCATAAACTGTTTTCCAGTGCTGCAATTCGGGGTTATGCCATTGCCGGGTCATCGCCGATGTTTCGTAAGCTTGCCCGTCTACCGTCGGTGTCGCCATGAAGGTTTCGGCATCCGCAGCCGTCAGGCGTGCTTCCCACCATGCGGGAGGTAATTCAGGTAAGGTGTGTAATGAGTGATCGCCGAGCTTTTCCCAGCCATTTTGCAGGATACGGGTTTGCAGCGCTTCCAGTTTCGCGTTGAGGTGTTCGTCTACCCACTGCCTGATGTGTGGCAAGGCCGACTGTGGGTTGCGCTTGAGCAGGAAAAGTGGTTGCAGGGTTGCCACTTCCAGTGGTTCGATGCCCAGAGCTTTCGGCCAGTCCTGCGACAAACGTAGCAGATGCTCGAACAGGGTTTCGGTCTTGATCTGGAGGTCGCGGTGGCGTTCTGTCTCAGGATCGAGTGTTTGACCCAATGCCTGTTCGCAGGCGCGGGCGGAGGCGACGGATTGCGCCGTGCCACACAGGCTGAACAGCATTCCGACCAGTTTGGGGGCGGTTTCGACTGGCTTTCCGGCAAAAAAACGGGGGCTGAGGCGCAGGCGGTTGGAGCGGATGGAAACCGTGTTGACAGCGCACATGCCGCTAACCCTGCCGTAGCGCAGGGTGATGTGCAGTTTGCCGCTTAAGGTTTCCAGTGATTGCATATTCACCTACAGGAATTGCAGGACTTCACTCATGCGCTCGATGGTGTAATCCGGCTGGTAGGGGTGTGCGTCAGGCTCACGCTGGTAGTGGATGGTGGTCATGCCGAAACGCTTGGCGACTTGCAGGTTTTCGCGACGGTCATCGATGAAGGCGATGTGTTCACCCCCTACCCCGCTGGCCTTGATCAGTATCTCGTAGATTTCCGGTTCCGGCTTCTGGCATTGCACCGCGCCGCTGATGATGCGCG